>CAZKAA010000026.1:24625-26302 GCA_964550575.1 uncultured Candidatus Cloacimonadota bacterium | reverse complement strand
AGATACGACAGCGAACTATAACCTGACCTTCAGCTTCGTTGGTACAGGTAATGGGGACTACGAGGAGTTTTCCTCCGGAAAATTCCGCTATGTGGGCTCAGGCCAGGGTGCCTGGTTGCTCCAAAAGCGCTTGATACCCGCTGTTTCACGAAGCAATGCGGATGTTCTGATGCGCTGGGATTTGCCGAACCTGGAACTTGGCTTGGAGGGCATTTATACCGACAATGACCGCAATACCTTCTCCTCCCTGGATGACGCCGATAACTCAAGCGGTATCGTCGGCGCATACGGTGTTTGGCGAAGCGGCGAGGTCGGCGGCGAGGATTATATCCGCCTCGATCTGGAAAAGCGGTGGCGGGATTCCTATCTTTTTGCCCAAAGAACTTCGCTCAGCCGGGACTTTGACCTGAATCCTCTTGGAGTGGCTGACTCGCTGGAAAGATTTCAAGCTAGTCTCGATTTTGGCACCAAGCGCTGGTCATGGTGGTCTCCCGAACTATCATTCCTATACACAGATCTCGAAGGCCAGTATATCCAGCAGGCCCTGCGCCTGATCTCACGCTCAGGCGGGAAAGGATTGCTGCCGGGACTGGATCTGCGCTCAACCCTTGCCAGACAGGACTATGTAACTGAGGATAAACCCAACAGCCTGTTGCAATACCACAATCTGTCAAGCCGCTGGGATTTTTCCTGGCTCAAAGCGGATCTGCAATTCAATTTGAGCAGCCTCGACTACGTGTCTCCCTCACTACTGAATCCGGGCAACCGCTATTACAGAGTAAATCCAAGCCTGCAGATTGGCGATCCGAAGGTCAGCCTCACCCAGCTTAGCTTCGCGCAGGACTACACGGCGGTGAATCCAGGAACCTGGTCCGAACTCTCCGCCACCCGGACTTACGCCCTGAAGCAGGGAACAACCACTCTCAACCACACATTGAACTTCGACTTTACCCATCGCAGCATCACCAAAACGGGCGACAATCCGAAAAGCGATTATAACCTCCTAACTTTCAGGAACTCACACTATTTTCTCAATCAGGCGGTGATGCTGCTGGGTAATTATCAGCTCAACCATACTGAGTTTTATCCCCGGATCCGCGAACTCGAGTACATCGGGGTCGGTTTGGGGCTTTACGACAGCACTGGTGTATATACGCCTGAAGGCGATTACGACTATGTCTATGTGATCAGCGATCAGGGAACCCTGAGCGCGGAACTTAACGCCCAATTAAATGTCTATCTTAAGCCGGGCAATTACTTCCCAAAATTGAAGTGGCTGCAGAGCGACCTGTCTCTCACTGCCACTGAGCAAAGCCTCGACCTTGGAGATTGGCGCAGCTATTTTTTCTATCCGGGGACTGTTTTAAACGATACGTCCACAATCTACGGCAAGCAAAGCCTGAACCAATCTTTTTGGCTGGAAATTCTTGCCAATAGGATACTCGGCAATTCCTGGCTACAGATCGATCGCAGCCTCGACAACCGCTATCAGGAACAATCACGTGCCAGTTCCACACTGGCGGGGGCTGAACTCGACCTCAAGCAGTATCTGGGCGGCAACCACAACATAAAATACGAATGGGACAGGGAAGAGGATTCCCGCTACTCCTCGGAAATCACGATTCAGACCTTGGGACTCCTGACTCAGCGCACTCTCTTTGCCAACCAAATCCTGAG
>CAZKAA010000026.1:19971-24615 GCA_964550575.1 uncultured Candidatus Cloacimonadota bacterium | reverse complement strand
CCTGAGCGTCACCCTCAGCGGCTCGAAAGAGCGGGGAAGTAGCCAAAACTCCGCTCAAAGCTACTCACTAAGCGGACTCAGCTTGGAACCGGGCTATCGTGCCACCTGGGGCAAGAAGGGCAGAGTCTCGGGCAATCTGGGGCTGCGTTACAATTGGCGAACTGGAACAGACTTCCTCACTTTTCTGCCGGAAAAAAGGGGCGGCTTACTGCTTAATTGGAACTTATCCGCAATCTACAAGATAAACAGCTTTAGTTCCGTCAGCTTTGATTATAGCGGAACCTCGTATCCTGACGAGAAGCTCAGGCACAACCTCAAACTCGAATTCAAGGCGGAACTGTGAACGGAGCCCTTGTCTCCCTTTCACCTGCGGATTACCTGATTGTCCTGCCCTTTATTTTTTTGGCGGGAATGATAGACTCCATCGCCGGCGGTGGGGGCCTGATATCCCTTCCCGCCTATGTAGCCGCCGGATTGCCCATGCACGCGGCGCTTGCAACAAATAAATTCTCCTCAGCCTGCGGAACGGTTGTCAGTACCGCCAGCTATCTGCATGCGCGCATGATCGACCTTCCTGTAGCACTTGCCGGAGCTGTTTTTGCTCTACTCGGTTCCTTTATCGGCGCGCGAACTGTGCTTTTGATCTCAAGCGATTTTCTTCGTTATCTGCTTCTCGTCGTGATTCCTGTAGTGGCGGCGATCACCATGCTGCGCAAGCGCTTCGGGTATCAAAACAATTCCCGCCGCTTCAAGCTGGGTTTCCGTATCGCGCTCGGTTCTTTGGCCGGGCTGCTGATTGGTTTCTATGACGGATTCTTCGGGCCGGGGACGGGTACCTTTCTCATTTTGGTCTACGCGATGCTCCTGCACTATGACTTTGTTGCCGCAAACGGAAACACCAAGGTGGTTAACCTGGCGTCCAACCTTGCTGCCCTCGCAGCCTTCCTGATCGCGGGCAAGGTGTTCTTCCCCCTCGCGATTCCCGGCGCGGCATGCGGGATCGCCGGCAACCTGATCGGCTCCAAACTCGTCATTCTCCGCGGCAACAAACTGATCAAGCCGATTTTCGTGTTTGCCCTGCTCTTACTTCTAGGGCGCATAGCCTGGGACCTTGTATCGGGTTGAAAGCTGTTCGTATCTCCTTTTCGGGCAATGATACAACAATTCACTTGACAGATAGACCTCCTTCCACGTTTTGTCTCAAAACATAGTGCTGAAGTGGTGAAATTGGTATACACGCTAGTTTCAGGGACTAGTGAGCAATGAGCTCATGGGGGTTCGAGTCCCCCCTTCAGCACCATTTTTTTAGCTACGAGAAACGCCCTTTCCCCCTTAATGCTTTTTCGATCCACGATTTAGATATTCAATTAAATCACATTTCCGCAGAAAACAAAGGCTCACTTTCAAACTAAGTGGGTAGAAAAGGACACATAAACAGCATCACTGTTTTATTTGTGTCTCCTTCTTCGCTCTTATTTGATTCCTTGGTCGCACCAAGGATAGAAACAGGAGCCATATAGGAAAACAATGAGTATACACTATATGAGATGATTTTGGCTATTTCAACTACATTCGATCAACTTGCCCACTCGATTTGAAAGAGAGCCAAAACTAATTCATAGCTTCACATCCGATTCCCATTCAAGAGCCACACTATCAATGATTTTCAACTGGCTGCTGTTCCAATTCCGGCTTAGGTAACAAGGGGACCCGGGGTTGAACAGGAAAGCGATTGATACCAGAAGCGTCTGAATGAATGGTGTTTACTTATGTGAGAATGCGCAGACTGTAAACCACAAGCCAGGGGATTGATAGGTTATTGCTTTATTGTGGATTAGAACGCGATGCGGAGTTGGGCGACTGGACCGAAGCTTTTGCGGTGCAGGGGGCAAGGACCGTGGTTTTGAAGCGCGTGCAGGTGATCTGCGGTTCCGTATCCTTTGTGGCGGGCAAACCCGTATTGGGGATAGTCTGCATCGAAGCTGGTCATCAAGCGGTCACGGTGGACCTTGGCTATGATGGAGGCCGCCGCGATGCAGGCTTGGAGCCCGTCTCCTCCGATCACGCATCTGGCAGAGCATGGCAGTTCACGGGGCAGGGCGTTGCCGTCGATCAGACACAAGTCTCCGCTGCACGCAAGAGCGGCAACAGAACGGGACATTCCTTCGAGAGTTGCTTGCAAAATGTTGTATTGGTCGATGAAATCAGCCCCGATCTCAGTAACATGCCATGCAAGGCTGGTGTCGAGAATTTGCCGATAGAGAATTTCGCGTTTGGCTGGCGTGAGTTTTTTGCTATCGTTGACGTCCTTTACAGGGCATCTTGGATCGAGAATGACGGCGGCGACAACCACTGGTCCCGCAAGCGCGCCTCTGCCGGCCTCATCAACTCCGATCAGTCGTCCGGAAACAGGACTGCAGGCCAGATCGTTATCGTGGAGGAGGCTCATGCCTCGTTGACCAGAACGAAGAAGAGTCGGGTGTAGCGATTATCCAGATCAGAACTGAGCTTGGGCAGTAGATTCGCTTTGTAGTCCGGCGAATGGATGGCTTTGAGCTTCAAACCTGAGGCGGCGATCAGTTCAACTAATTCCTGGCATCGATAGACCCTCTGCTCATGCCTTTCCTCGAGGCGCTCATATCCGATAAGCGCTTTGCGGAAAAGAGTAAGCGTGGTCCACTGTCTGCTGGAGAGAATTTCAAAACGCGATATTTGGACAAGATAGCCGTCTTTGACTTTGGTGTAGTTTATTGTGTCGTTGAAATTCTGCAAGCTGTTCAGCAGGGTGGAGATATCGAAGATGAATATACCCCCTGGGCGCAAGGAGTCGCGGACGTTCTTCAGCATGGTGATAATATCTGTGCGCTTGGTGAGATAATTTACGCTGTCGAAAAGACAGAATGCGAGATCGTATTCCTTCCCAGGAGGGGTATCTGTGAGCTTGCGGCAATACAGATTCGGTTTGAAGGCTTTGGCTTCCGCGACGTGAAGCATATGCTGCGAACTGTCGCAGGCATCGACATCAATGCCTCTGAACACAAAAATTTCCGACGCGTTGGCGGTACCGCATGCAAGTTCAAGGACTTTGCGCAATGGCTGGTCGGTATGACGCTTGTACCAACTCACCATCAGATCGACCCAGTCGTCATAGCCAACATGTTCCATATAATGGTCATAGTATTGCGCGAAAAGAGAATATGACGCCCGACCAGAAACAATCGAGATCGAATCGCCAGAATGTTTAACAAGGGCTGATAGCTCGCTTAGGGCTAAATCGGACGCTTGTCCAAGCCTGTTTAGCAAGTCCATAAAGTCACTGGTACGGTGTCCAACCGCAAGGTCGATTGCCCAGAAATCGTCATTATAACAAAGAAATACGAATTCGAAACCGTGCACACCCCGGATGGCGTCTCCCATATCCGCGTTACGTGTGAGTATGGTGGTTTTTGAGGCCTGTTCTAAAAAAGAAGGGAAATCATCATAGATTTCGGCTTCCGGAATGACTTCGCGCAACTGAGTTTCGCTTCTGAGAATTGCCAGCAACCCTAGTTTGGCTTTCACCAATCCGGAAACACCTGAAACCGAACCGGTCGCCGAAAGGACGGCAACGGAGCGTATGGGCGACCAATACAACTGGATAAAAGGTTTGTTCTGCCTCTTGAAGAAGTCAAGCATCCCTTTTCTGCCCGCAAAGCAGATGATCCGCGGTTCTGGCTCAGACATTACGACTTTCAAGTGATTATCAAACTCATCTTGCGCATGGTCAGAGAGGTCGCATCCGCCACGCAAAGGAGGCATGGGCGTTTTCGCAGGATGGTAATAGTGATAGCTTAGTCCGTCTTTGCCGGGGTGGAAAGTCCAGACTTCACAGAGCCTATCGTGCTCGTAAGAGGTTCTGGCGATTACATGAAGACGGCGCAAGGCGATCAGGCTTTTTTATCGCTGGAGCCTGGTTTGGAAAGCGGAACGCCTTCTTTGCAAAGCGGGCAGGTTTCCGGCTCCCAAGTGGGAATATCTAATTCAAGCAGGGAAATGAAGGGCACTCCAAAATCAACCTTGCCCCCGCTGCGGTCTACAATAGCCGCCACTGCCAATACTTCAATTCCACGCACTTGCAGGCAGGCGAGTACTTCCTTCACAGAACCACCAGTAGTAACAATGTCCTCAACAACCACCGCCTTGCGAGTTTCACTGAGGTCAAAACCTCCGCGGATGGTCATAGCTTCGTCTTTGCGCTGGGTGAAGATGAAAGATTTGCCTGCAATGCGAGCGGTTTCAAACGCCAAAACTATTCCCCCGTAGGCTGGTCCGACGACAGTATCGAACTCGTAGGGCTGGAGGATTTCAACGAGTTTTTCACAGACTAGATTTGTAGCTTCAGGATTTTGAAGCACCTTGATCTTCTCCACATACATTCCGCTGTGCCGGCCGGAAGTGAGGACGAAGTGACCCTCAAGGACGGCTTGCTCCTGGGTTAGCAAAGACCGTATGTCCGCGGAGTTAAGCTGTCCTTCCAGTAGATCTCTGGCGCGATTTTCATCCTGGGATGAGACTTGCATTTCTTTATAGTCTCTCTCGGTGAAGATCCCTGGTGCCATGGAGAATGCCAGCTATTTGGTGAGGAAGGCTTTTAATCCGTTATCT
>CAZKAA010000026.1:0-19961 GCA_964550575.1 uncultured Candidatus Cloacimonadota bacterium | reverse complement strand
AATCCGTGATCTTCCAAAAAGGCCTTGGCGAGACCGGCTTCGAAGTTGTCGTGATATTTGGCTATGGTGACCAGTTCGGGCATGATTGCTCCTTGTTATAAAACGGTGCTTGCGGCGAGATAGACGAGGGCGTTGATGGCCTCGAAAACGGTGGGGTAATCTTCATCGGTATACTCCAGCGTGCGTCCGTCCAAGCGTATGCAGTGTGGAAGCAGTGCGGCTTGATCGGTCATTGAAGTGGAGTTGAATTCAATTTTCAGAGTGACCGGAGTGTCGAATTTATAAAGCGGGAAAGAGGCTTTCTGTTTAGCAAGGGCGGCTGAGACGGCATTCCGGGTAAGAGCGTCCACCTTGATCAGGGAATAATTTCTCGCGGCGAATTTGGCAACAGCCTTTTTGGTCGCCACATATTCCAGCCAGGGCATTGTTTGCGCCAGATGCCTGCCCAAAGCTTCGTCGCCCGTGACCAGGCTCACCGGGATACCGAGATGTCCGGCGTAGGCGGAGTTTATCTCAGCTTCGGTCATCGGAAGGCCGTTGATCCATATCTTGTGGATGCGGCTGTTTGAATAGGTGTGGTCCATATTTCCGTTAAGAGTACCGGTTCCGCTATGATAACCGAGCAGCCAGATCTGATCGTAGCCAGTATCCAGGTCCGGCATCATATAGAAGGGTCGTGGCGTTCCGGAGATAAGGCTGATCCTTTCATCGAGAGCAGTGATGGCATAATCGAGGTTGTCGCCGGCGCTGTGGGAATCAGCGATAGTTATCTCTTCAATCCGTTCCGCTTGTGATGATACGAGGGCTGCTTTGATCGCGCTTTCCACATGGTGGGTTATGTTGCGGCGAACAGCAGGGCGGTCGGTCTTTTCCTGATCCCAGTTAAAGGTTCCGGGCATGCCCTCCATGTCTATGGAAATGTAGATTCTCATATCCTATCCTTTGTTTCCTGCTAAGGCTTTGGCTAGCAGGGCGGCAACCCTGACGTTGCATTTCAGCAATGCCAGATTGGCCTGTACAGAACCACCTTTTGTGTGATGGGAGAGAAAGTCAAGCAGAAAAGGCGTGGTGTTTTTGCCAGTAATGCCTTTGTCGCGTGCGGCGTTTAGGGCGATCTCTATGCTTGATTCGATCTCCGGGGTGGGGACGCTGTGCTCTGCCGGTATCGGGTTGGCGAGCAGGACACCGCACTGGTTCAAGCTTCTATGAGCTTGCCAGAACGAGGCGAACTCACCAGCATTATTGATCCGGTCGATATGATAATCGCTGTCGCGTGTATAAAATCTGGGAAACCTATCCGTCTGCCAGCCAAGGACGGGAACCGCGAGGGTTTCCAGATACTCCAAAGTTGCGGGGATATCAAGGATGGCTTTGCAGCCTGCGGAAACAACGGCGACAGGGATGCTTGCCAGAGCGGTAAGGTCGCTGGAGATGTCCAGACGGTCTCTCCAATCCCGGTGAACACCTCCTATCCCGCCGGTGGCGAAAATCTCAATGCCTGCCAATGCGGCAAGCTTCATGGTGGCGGAAACGGTTGTTCCTCCGTTGAGCTTACGGGAAACAGCAAGCGGCAGGTCTCTCAGCCCTAACTTAAAAAATCCCCCGGGAATCCTTAGCAACTGCTCCAGACCGGCGAGGACAGGTTTATCAAGACCGATGTGGGCTACCCCCCCAATTACAATTATTGTGGCGGGAACGACTCCGGATTCGCGCAGGATGGCTTCCAGGGAAGAGAGAATTTCCAGATTTTCAGGCCAGGGCAGACCGTGAGTCAGAACAGTGGATTCCAGCGCGACGACCGGAAGTTTGCTTTGCAGGGCGTCGTTGACTTCGGGAGAAAGGGCAAGACCTTGAACAGCGTTTTTCATACCGCGCTCCAGATACAAAAATGGAATCAATCTTTACTCTCCGCCGGGGGTAAGGATTGATTCCGTGTTTACTTCTTACTTGTTCAGGCTGAGGGATACTTCCGGGTCAGTAATTGGTTCCGGGATTTCCGACACTTCAACCTTTAGCACTCCCGCTGCGAGCATGCCAATTTCTTCAGCGGCAGCGTAGGAAAGGTCAATGTCCCTGCCGCGGTGAAACGGACCTCGGTCATTGACACGTACGATCACGGATTTTCCGTTTTGGGGATTGGTGACTTTGAGGATGGTTTGGAAGGGGAGTGTTTTGTGGGCGCAGGTGAGTTCATATTGGTTGTAAACTTCACCGCTGGCTGTACGGCGACCGTGGAAGCCTCTGCCATAGTATGAGGCTGTCCAGATCTCGCCTGGCGGAGTTTCGACAGTCCCAGGCGGTTCCTGGGTGTGCAATGAATCGATCACCGCCGCAGTTGCGGTTGGGAGTTCGACTTCATTGCCGATCTCTGCGACCGATTGCGCGAGGATTGGAACGATAAACATCGCCCAAATCGCGAACGCAGTCGCAAACAGTTTCTTTGATTGTTGTCTCATATTAATTCCAATTGTGTTTGCTTAAGTCTCGCCGATTAGGTTTGGGAAGCCGTGATTTTTGTCAAGGCTTTTTTTTATTTTGTAGCTTCAAGTTATTGATGTATTTAAGTTTATGGTGTCTGGCGCAAAGCATGTTCACGAGCTTGTTATCAGTTTGTGTGAGGTAAAACGAACGTGTTTTTCTGGTTGGCTTAGTAATGTGATTAGAAGCATCAGTGTAGCTTTGGATTTATGCTAAGTAACGCGAGGCGATGGGCGTTTGGAGAAATTGATTGACAGGAAAAGCTAGATCAAGGCTTTATCTCAGCATGAGAAATTATCGCAGAGAAGGAGTACAACCATGCCCAGAATGACGGTTGACCCGTTTTATTGCAAAGGCTGCGGGCTCTGCATTGCGTCCTGTCCCAAGAAGATCATCCGCTTCTCGGAGGACATCAATGCCAAGGGTTACCACTATGCCGAATGCTTCAAGCAGGAAGAATGCATCGCCTGCAAAATGTGTTTTATGACCTGCCCTGACGGGGCGATCACGGTCGAGAAGTGAGGTGTCGATGTCCAAGATACTTATGAAAGGCAACGAAGCGGTGGCAGAAGCCGCCATGCGTGCGGGCTGCCGGCTTTATTTCGCCTACCCGATCACCCCCCAGAGCGAACTTATTGAATATATGGCCAAAATGATGCCCAAGGTTGACGGCACTTTCCTCCAGGCTGAGAGCGAAGTGGCAGCTATCAATATGGTTTATGGTGCAGCCGGCTGCGGAAAGCGGGTTATGACATCCTCCTCTTCGCCTGGCATATCCTTAAAGATGGAAGGCATCTCCTACATCGCGGGAGCTGAACTTCCCGCGGTGATCGTGAACGTACAGCGCGGCGGTCCCGGCCTTGGTGATATCCAACCGTCCCAGTCGGATTATTTCCAGGCGGTCAAAGGCGGAGGTCATGGTGACTATCGCCTTATAGTCCTCGCGCCCAGTTCAGTGCAGGAATTCGCCGACATGGCTGCCGACGCTTTCGACCTCGCGGACAAATACCGCAATCCGGTGATGATCCTTTCCGACGGTTTACTTGGTCAAATGATGGAACCGGTGGAATTCCGGACCGCGAAAACGCAGGAAGAGATGGATCAACTCGGCAAGCAGCACAACTCATGGTGCATTTGTCCGAATGAGGACGGAGCCGCCAAGCACCATCATGAGATAAACTCTCTCGAGATTGACCCGGTTGTCTTGGAAAAGCACGTAATCGACCTGTACGCCAAATACGCGGTTATCGAGAAAGACGAAATTCGTTACGATACCTACAATGTCTCCGACGAAAACGAAATCCTTTGCGTTGCTTTTGGTTCCGCCTCGCGCATTGTAAAAAGCGCCATCAACGAACTCAAGGCGCAAGGCAAGAGCGTTGGACTGATCCGGCCGATCACCCTGTGGCCCTATCCCACCGAAGCGATTGTCAAAGCCATCGGCCCAAAGGTGAAGCAGGTCTATGTCTTTGAACTAAACACTGGACAGATGCTTGACGACGTGAAAATTGCCGTCGAAGGCAGAGTTCCGGTCAGGTTCTGGGGCAAGGTTGGAGGCATTGTTTTCACCCCTGCCGAAATCCAATCCAAGCTCGAAGAGTGTTTTTAGGAGGCACAACATGGAAGTTATCGCAAAAAGACCCGATTCCCTCACCAAGACTCCTTTTACCTATTGCCCCGGCTGCCTCCACGGCGTGGCGCATCGCCTGATCGCCGAAGCGATCCAGGATCAAGGCTTGATCAATCAGATGACCGGCGTCGCTCCCGTTGGCTGCTCGGTGTTTGCTTATAAGTTCTTCAATTTTGATATGGCGCAGGCAGCCCACGGGCGCGCTCCGGCAGTTGCCACCGGTATGAAACGCGCTCGTCCGGACATGCATGTCTTCACCTACCAAGGCGACGGAGACCTCGCCGCGATCGGCACGGCGGAAATAGTTCATGCTGCCAACCGTGGGGAGAAGATGTCTGTCTTTTTCGTCAACAATGCTATCTATGGCATGACGGGTGGACAGATGGCACCCACTACCCTGCCCGAAATGAAGACCACGACCAGTCCCTACGGCCGTAAGGTGGATGACATCGGCTATCCGATCCGCGCTTGCGAAATGCTCGCCACCTTGGTCGCGCCTTATTACATCGAAAGAGTGTCTCTGCTGAGCCCTGCCGAGATCATCAAAGCTAAAAAAGCTGTGGACAAAGCCATCCGCTACAACAAAGAAAACCGTGGCTTCACTTTCATCGAGTTCGTCAGCACTTGTCCCACCAACTGGGGCATCGATCCCGTCAAGTCACGCGACTGGGCTCGAGAAAACATGCTGCCGTTCTTCAAGCCAGGCGTGTTCCGCGATAAAGGCGAGGGGGTGGAATAATGACCACTGAAATGATATGCGCCGGATTCGGCGGACAAGGCGTCCTCACTATCGGCAAATTCATCGCCCAGGCAGCGATGAAAGAAGGAAAAAACGTATCCTGGCTACCGTCCTATGGACCTGAAATGCGCGGCGGTACGGCGAACGTTTCCACCGTGGTCTCGGACGAAGCCATCGCTTCTCCGATCGTCAGCTACCCCGATATCCTCGTCGCCCTCAACCAGCCATCAATGGACAAGTTCGGACCCTCCGTCCGCAAGGGCGGAGTAGTGATCATGAACACCAGTATGTGCCCCCACGGCTGCAAGCGGGACGATATTGATCTGGTGGCTGCCCCGATGAGCGACATTGCCATCGAGATAGGATCCACCATGGTGCTCAACATGCTTGCCATCGGTGTCATTATCGGCAAAACCGGGCTGATCAAGTATGAAACGATCGAAGAAGACCTGACCTCATTCCTTAAAGCGAAGAATCCAGACCTGCTGGACAAAAACCTGATTGCCATCAAGCGCGGAATGGAACTGGGACAACAACACTGATCCGGCATGCCGGCAAAATAAGCAATGCGCGGAGTTTCGACTCCGCGCTTTTTTATTATGTAATCAACAGTCAACCGTCAACAGCTAATGAGTCTGCGTTTCCAGTCTGCAATGCGAAAACTGCGCGGAGGTATGTGTTGCAAACTGATGAGAATATCCCTGCATTGGTAAAAAAAGCGAGTCTGGAGATTCCGGACTCGCCTGGAATTTGGATGATTTGACAGTTATCTGATGACCATGATTTTACGGACTGAAGAAGTCACGCCGTCGCTCAGTTTCAGCAGGTAGGCCCCGTTTGCGACCCTGCTGCCGTTAATGTCATTGCCATCCCAGGAGGTAGAATGGGTGCCGGCGTTTTTAACATCGTGCACCAGGTTGCGTACCAACTGGCCTTTGAGATTATACACTTCGACGCTGACCGGGGCTATCTCCTTGACTGAATAGACAATGGAAACCCTGTCCGCGAAGGGATTGGGTCCGATTGCGCCTAAGCCTGTCAGAACCGGGCTGTTGGCATCGTCTTCTGCGCTCACGGGGATCAGGTCGGCTAGCATGACCTTGTTGGCCTGGATGATCTCTTTGGTGTCCAGATTCTGGTAAAACGCGACCAGTTCGCAGTTCGCGGTGACCCAGTTGGGGTCTTTGGCAATCGTCATATAGTGTGTATAGCTGTTTCCGGGCGTACCCTGCGTCAGATCCCAGGGGGTGCCTTCCAATCCGGGGTACATCATGCGGTTGACGAAGTTGAAATGATCCTGCCCCTGCCAGCTGTAGGCGATGTCAGATTCAGTAATCGCGACATGGAAAACCGTGTTTTGATAGGGGATCGGAGCTGTCTGATGCATCACGAAGGCTAGGTTGTAGTCCTCCCTGGTCTGCTGGCCGAAAATCTCCAGCGTCAGCGGCGCTTTCACCGCGTTGCGTTGCTGATATAGGGGCAGGTAGGAGGGAAGAACGCTGGTCGTATTGCTGCCTCCCACATAACTGAGGACTCCGTCGAAGATCCCGGTCGGATAACCGGAAATTCCGTAGTAGGCGTTCCTGCCATTGGAAATATCCGTGGCGTAAGGGTCTCCGTTATGATTTTCGATCACGGCTACGTTGTAGTCCAGATCGATGAAGTCGTCGGCAGCCATCGCTGCGCCGGGGCAATAGGGGCACCAGCCGCCGGTTCCGATCTCCAAGATTACCATCTGCTTGTCGCCGGTCCAAGTGTTTACAAATCCGTCGAGAGTGTTGTTTCCCAGGTCGTTATCCACCACGTCCTCAAGAGAACTGATGCTGAAGTGAAAGCTGTATAGATCGTTTGCTTCTGCCGGAGTGAAGGTTGGGAAAGTGACAGTCTGGGTCTGGTTGGGATTTAGCATTTCGGAGTAATAATCCGGATAGCTTGCCACAGGAATCCCCATGCGCAAAATTTCCAGAGAAACCAGCGCAGTAAGGGTGTTCAGTCCCGCGTTCTTAACAATGCAGCCTGGCGTGAGGGGAGTTCCCGCCACGGTCTGTGCCGGCAGGTCGGTATCCATTACCGCCAGATCATAGGGGAAAGGCGTGTAGAGCTTTACGTCGTCGATATACCAATAGTCGATGTTGTAGGAGCTTCCGCTGAAATAGATAGCAAACTGGAAATCCGCTGCTCCGACATCGCCGTTGCTGATCTGGACTGTTTTCAGTTCCGGCCCGATATCGTCAGTCGGTGAGGTGCTCCACACCGTGTTCCAGTTTCCTCCGCCAGACCGCGTCGCCAATCCGATGGCAAATGGAGTGTCGTAGAAATCCACAAAGTGCTTGAAATCGACATACATGGTGGTCTCTCCGGCAGTGTTCGTAACGGGGGAGATGAAGTACGAATTCCCGTTAAACTGAGGCGTCCAACTGAATCTCAGTTCGGGAGTCGAACCGCCGGCGTTCGCTCCGCCGTAGCGGCTCCAGTTCGCGGCATTGGAACTGATCGTCCATCCTGTCGGCGGAAACTCGGTTCCGCTAAAATCCTCGTATAAGAAAATCTCGCGGTCCACAGCCGCTCCCATAGCTCCCAGCAAAGCTAGAGCGGTTATCAATGTCAAGAGTGCTTTTTTCATATCGGCTCATCCTTATGTTTGTTTGATGCGCGAGTGATTACGCAAACTCCAATTATTGTCAATACATATTTCCATGCTACTCCAAGATCTTTTTCAACCCATTTTCCGGGAGATCAGGAGTACTCAACCTAAACCCGGACTTTTTTCAGAGTTTGATATTTCGCGCTTTCCACCCGGTTGCCTCCCTGTCCGCGACTAGGTGGAGACAGCGAAGAAACAGGGATCAGACAAAGCCGGAATGAAGATCGGAGAAGAGAATAAAACTATTATTGTATGTCGTGGGGAAAAAAGAACCGGGCTAAAAAATGCCCGGTTCCAAGCGTGTATTGGTTTGATTGTTATCTGGATTTCTATCCCATTGCCAGAAGACCAGTAAGTTTAGCGATTCTGCGTTCTCTGGTTTCAGGTTTCTTAGCTTCGCAAATCCAATCCATGTGCTCTTTCTGATGGGAGTAGGACTGGCTCTGAAATGCCTGCCAAACGCCGGCTTGTTCGAGGGCGGAGCGAACGTCTTCGGGCGTTTCGACCCGTCTGGGTTCGTCATCCCTTTCCAAAACCACGTTGATAGTGTCCCCTGCTTTAAGGCCGGTGGCATCCCGCATCTGGCGGTTAAAGACCATCATGTGCGATCCGCCCATGGGAGCCAGCGATGAGCGGAAGACATGACCGCTGACGCTTAGTTTGACCGGTATCCGGCCTTTTCCGCCAAGCCGGGCGGCAAGTTCCGGTTCCAGTTCCAGATATGCTGAGTTGGGGTATTCGGGATTCAGCTTGAGTTCCAACTCCAGTTCCAGGGCTCTGGGTCTGTCAGGGAGAGATACCTTAACGCGAGGCATCTCCGCTCTCGGTAGTACTGGGTGTTGCTTGCTCTGTTTGGGGCTGCTCATCGGCAGGATCGGTCTCCTTCTCGAAGCAGTCGGCAGTCAGGAACTTGCATCCGGCGCAAGCGCTTTTGTCGTAGAGCTCCTTTTTCACGCCGATGATATGGTTCTGGGCGGTGACGTCGACCTTTCTCCCGCTTAGCGGAGGCTGGATGCGCTCCACCCGGAGAGCGGAACTGACGATCAGGCCGGCAAAGACGATCGAGACCATGCTCATAAGCTTGATCAGGATGTTCATGCAAGGTCCGGCAGTGTCTTTGAAGGGATCGCCAACTGTGTCACCCACCACGGTCGCTTTGTGCACTGAGGAGGATTTCCCGCCGTGTTCGCCAGTTTCCACGAACTTTTTCGCGTTGTCCCAGGCTCCGCCGGCGTTGTTCATCATGATGGCAAGCACAAATCCGCTGACGAGGGCTCCGACCAGCACGCCCAACACGCCAGCCACGCCGAAGATCAAGCCGGTGAGGATGGGAGTGAGGATGCCGACAAGGGCTGGAAGCAACATCTGCTGCTGCGCGCCGATGGTGGCGATGGTCACGCATTTGGGATAGTCGGGCTTGCCTGTTCCTTCCAGGATTCCGGGGATTTCACGGAACTGGCGGCGCACTTCCTCAACCATCTTGCCGGCTGCTTTGCCCACCGCTTTGATCGTGAGAGCGGCAAAGACGAAAACAACCATGCCGCCGATGAATACGCCCAGCAGGAACTTTGGGTTAAGGACGTGGATTTGGTAGTAATTGATGAAATCGGAGATCGAGGCTTGGTCGACCCGCACTTGCTGCACCATGTCCTTTCCGTAGTTTATCGTCAGGAACAGGTATTCCTGAGCCTTGTCCCCGATCAGGATCAATCCGGCGCGCACTTCCTCCAGATAGGCTGCAAGCAGCGCCATGGCGGTTAGCGCGGCGGATCCGATGGCAAAGCCCTTACCTGTCGCAGCAGTGGTGTTTCCGACGCTGTCCAGGTTGTCCGTCATTTCACGCACGTTTTCCGGCAGATGTGCCATCTGGGCGTTGCCGCCGGCATTGTCTGCGATGGGGCCGAAGGCGTCCATGGCCAAAGTCACGCCGAGAGTGGCAAGCATGCCCACGGCGCCGAAGCCGATTCCGTACAGCCCCATTTCGATGGACTGGAATCCGTGGCTGGAGATGAAAGCGATCAGGATGCCAAACACGATCGTGATAACCGGCGCGGCAGTCGATCTCATCCCGACTGCGAGGCCTTCCAGAATGACTGTGGCGGGACCGTAAGAACCCTGTTGGGCGATGTTGCGAGTTGCTTCATAACTATGGGAGGTATCCAACTCCGTAAAGTAGCCGATCAGGATTCCGCATGCCAGGCCTATCACCGTGGAGATGAAAGCTCCGAAGTAGTAATCAGGAGGCAGCAGCCAGCGAGTCACGAAAAACGCCGCCACCGCGATCAGGATCGAACTGCCGTAAACGCTCTTGTTCAGGGCGAACATCAGTTGCTTGGTTCCGGCATGCTCTTTGGTACTAACCATAAACACGCCGATGATGGAGAGCAGTGCGCCGATTCCGGCGAGGATCATCGGGGCGATGACAAAGTTTAGCTTCCAGGCGGCAAAGCTTTCTCCCAGCATGGATACTGCGCTCATGCCCAACGCCGCGGTAGCCAGGATCGATCCGGCATAGCTTTCATAGAGGTCAGCCCCCATGCCGGCTACGTCGCCCACGTTGTCGCCGACGTTATCGGCGATGGTGGCTGGATTGCGCACGTCGTCTTCCGGGATTTCCGCTTCGACCTTGCCCACAAGGTCAGCGCCGACATCCGCCGCTTTGGTGAAGATGCCGCCGCCGAGACGGGCGAAGAGAGCCTGGGTGGACGCGCCCATGCCGAAACTCAGCATGATCACAGTGATCGTATGCAAGGGGACATTGAACTGGTTGAGGACAAAAAACCAGAGTGAGATGTCGATCAGCGCGAGTCCGACCACAGTCAAACCCATCACGGCACCGCCGCGGTAGGCGACCCTCAATCCGCTGTTCAGGCTTTTCGAGCATGCTTGCGCCGTGCGGTTCGAAGCAAGGGTGGCCATGTTCATGCCGATATAACCTGCCAGGCCGCTGAAAAAGCCTCCCGTGAGGAAGGCGAAAGGTACCAGGGGATGAAGGACTTTTAGGAACAGAGCCATCACTTGAAACACGATAAAGGCTCCCAGGAAGAACAGGATCACGCCCTTGTACTGCTGTTTCAGATAGGCGAAAGCTCCTTCCCGGACGTATGTGGCAATTTCTACCATTCTCGCGTTGCCGGGGTCCGACTTTTTTACCTGGCGAAAAAAGATCGCCGCGAAGATCAGAGCCATGATCGCTCCCAGTGGAGCAATGTACCACAGAATGGGTAGTCCAATAAACTGCATAGGCATTACCTCATTTAACACGAATATTCGGAAAATCGTGTATAAGAATATGCTCTGTTTAATGATAGCGCTCCGCTTGTCAATCAAAAATAAAAGTATTGACAGAATCTCCACAACAGGAATTACGGAGTTGTTAAAGAATGTTAAAAACGGTAAAGATATGGAATACGTTGAATATAGAAAAGAGGCCAGTTCCATGATCTCGCAGATCGCAGAGATCAGGAGGTTACTTTAATCTCGAGCAAAAAGAAAACCTCGCCTCCGAGCTAGAACTGCAGATAAACAGCCCCGGATTTTGGAACGATCAGCATCAAGCCCGCAAAATCTCAAAGCAGCTCAGCCAGGTCAACGAAGAGATCGAACACATCAACACCCTGCAGAGGCTGAGCGACGAACTTGAGACCTACCTGATGCTACTTGAGGAGGATTTCAACGAAAGCCTGCTCTCAGAAGCTGTGCATGAACTCTCCTCGCAACGCCAGTTCATCGAAAAAGCGGAAAGCGAATGCTACCTTAACGAAAAATACGACCACGAGAACGCCATCCTCATCATCCATGCCGGTGCCGGCGGAACTGAAGCCCAGGACTGGGCTGAGATGCTTTTGCGCATGTATACTCGCTGGGCGGAGCAAAACAAGTTTAACTGGAACATCATCGATTCCCTGCCCGGAGAAGAAGCCGGGCTCAAGGGTGTGAGCGTCGAGATCGGAGGCAACTTCGCCTACGGAATGCTCAAGGCGGAGATCGGCATCCACCGCCTGGTCAGGATTTCGCCCTTCAACGCGCAAGGCAAACGGCAGACTTCCTTCGCGTCAGTCTTCGTCTATCCGGAGTTTGAGGACGACATCGAAGTTGAGATTGACGCCAAGGACCTCAAGATTGACACCTATCGCTCCAGCGGAGCGGGCGGGCAGCACGTCAACACGACAGATTCCGCGGTGCGCATCACCCATCTTCCCACCGGGATTGTGGTCAGTTGCCAAAACGAGCGTTCCCAGATCCAGAACCGCGAGAAGGCGATGGCGATACTGCGTTCGCGGCTTTATCAGCTATACGAGGAACAGCGCGAAGCGGAAAAGAAGAAGACAGAATCCACCAAGACCGACATCGGCTGGGGCAATCAGATCCGCTCCTATGTTTTCCAACCGTATCAGATGGTTAAAGACCACCGTACCAACCATGAGACCGGACAGGTGGACAGGGTTATGGACGGCGACCTGGACGGCTTCATATACGCCTGGCTGAAGTTCAACGCCCAGAAGAGGATGAAGTGAAGAAGAACTATAAGCAGCTTCTCCCTTTGCTGGATCCCGCCAGGCTGCCGGTGCACATCGGCGTGATTATGGACGGCAACGGCCGCTGGGCGAAAAAGCGCCATCGTCCCAGAATCTACGGCCACGACGCGGGCAGCAAATCGATCCGCCAGGTTGTAGAACTCGCGGTTGAGATAAACCTCCATTACATGACCTTTTACGCTTTCTCAACTGAGAATTGGAACCGTCCCGAGGATGAGGTGCGCGCCCTGCTCAGGATGCTCAAAGACCGCTTGATTAAGGAGATTCCAGAACTCAATGAACGCAACATCCGCGTCCGCTTCATCGGCACTGAGGAGCGTCTTGATCCCCAGTACCTGGCGGATATCCGCAAGGTTGCCTCGATGACGGACAATAACACCGGCCTGCAGGTCAATATCGCGTTCAACTACGGCGGGCGGACCGAGATCATCGAAGGCATCAAAAAGCTGGTTGCGGATGCCCAAAAAGATCCTTCACTTGCGGACAAGCTGGATGCCGACACCTTCAACCGCTATCTCTACACGGCGGGACAGCCCGACCCTGACCTGATCATCCGCACCAGCGGGGAGATGAGGCTGTCAAACTTCCTGCTCTGGCAAAGCGCTTACGCGGAGATTTACGTTACTGACGTCCTGTGGCCTGATTTCGGCAAATATGAAATGCTGCAGGCGCTGATCGATTTCCAGAACCGCAACCGGCGCTTCGGAGGAGTCGAGAGCAAGTGAAAGAGCTGCACAAGCGCTTGCTGGTTTCGGGGATTTTCATCCCCCTGATTCTTGTTGTTCTATATCTGAGGGGAATTCCCCTGCTTGTCACTTTCGCCCTGGTATCAGTCCTCGGCATGAGCGAACTGATCCTGATGCTGCGACAAAGGTCAATCCGCCTCGGATGGTCCTGGCTGGCAGTATCTCTGATGGCGTTTCTTGGTTTCAGCCTGTATCGCGGTTTCGATCTGGTTATTCTGTCCGTTATACTACTGTTTGCCCTGTTGGACTCAGTGCTGGCCTGGGATGCCGAAACATCGTTGCTCCGTGCCTTGACCTCTTTTTTCGGGGTGATCTACACCGCACTCCTTCCTGCTCTGCTTGTACGGATCGGCGAAGACTTCGCCCAGCCATACCTCCTTTTGGGGCTGATAGCCCTGATATGGTGTGCTGATTCCGCAGCCTATTTTATTGGGATGAGATGGGGAAAGCGGAGAAACGTGTTACCCATGAGTCCAAACAAATCAGTGGAAGGAATTATAGCCGGAGCGGTTGTTCCTTTTCTGATTGTGATTATATTGTATGTTACAAGATTGTATTCAGATCTGGCGATATTATTGTCTGCGGCGTTTGCGGCGGGGATTATCGGCCAGCTTGGCGACAGTGCGGAAAGCATGCTCAAGCGCTGGTGCTCGGTGAAAGACAGTTCAAAGCTGATACCCGGCCACGGCGGCGTTTTGGACCGCCTGGACAGCGTTTTGCTGGCAGGAACTTTTTTATACAGTGCAATGATGATTTTAACAAAAGTGAGGTAAGACCATGATGAAAAAAACACTACTGTCAATTCTGCTGATGGGGCTGATCGCGATGATCTCCGCCCAGGCGCAGGACCTCTTCATATCCGAATATGTAGAGGGCGGCTCAAACAACAAAGCAATCGAGATCTTCAATGGAACAGGCGCGGCAGTCGATCTGTCCCAATACACGATGAAACTCGCTTCCAACGGATCTCCCACCTGGTCCGCGACAAACAGCGTGACCCTTTCCGGAACTCTTAACAACAACGACGTGTTCGTGATCGCCAATGCCGGCGCGTCCGCCGCGATCCTCGCTGTTTCAGACATGACCCACACCGTCACTTATTTCAACGGAAACGACTGCCTGGGCCTTTTTCACGGCGAAACACTGATCGATATCCTTGGCGTTTTGGGCACCGATCCCGGCACAGCATGGCCGGTTGCCGGAACCGACGGCGCGACTTTGAACCACACCCTGATTCGCAAGCCGGACATCACTCAGGGCAATACAGACTGGATTGCCGGAGCCGGAACGACCATCGACAACTCCGAATGGATCGTCCATCCTCAGGATTACATTACCGACCTTGGCTCCCACACCTTCGATCCAGGCGGAAACCAGAACGCAGCGACCCCCACTTTCAATCCCCCCGCGGGAGTTTACGCCCAGCCGATTTCGGTCACCCTTGCTTCCACGACACCCAGCGCCACCATCCGCTATACCACCGACGGCAGCAACCCCACCCAGACCTCAACGCAGTACACCAGTCCCATCCCGTTGAGCACCAATACCACGATCAAAGCCATCGCCTACGCCACCGGATTTGACCCCAGCTATGTTGCGACGGCAAGCTATTTATTCCCCGTCGTGGTTCAGAATATGACCCAACTTCGTTCCCAGACCCCCGGCGACGGCACGGTCTATATGGTCGCGGGAGAAGTTTTCCTCACTTTCCAGCAAGACTTCCGCCATCAGAAATACGTGCAGGACAACAATGCCGGCGTCTTGATCGACGACACCGCTGGAATCATTACCACCAATTACAACCTCATGGATGGCATTACCGGCCTGACCGGAACGATCGCACTTTACAACAACATGATGCAGTTAACCCCCGCCGCCGATCCGGGTCCTGCCACCTCAACCAACAACACCGTCGCTATCCCCACCGTGACTACGGCTGATATCAGCGCCAACGTGGCAGCCTACCAAGCCCGCCTGGTGAGAGTTTCCAACGCCCATTTCACGGAGACGGGAACCTTTGCCAGCGGCATCAACTACACCCTTAACGACGGCACCGGAACCATCGTTTTCCGCACCACCTTCTATGACGCGGATTACATTGGCGAACCGATCCCCTCCGGCAATTTCAACGTCAAGGTCCTGGTCAACCAGTTCAACCAGACCCCGCAGGTCACCGCCCGCATGCTTTCCGATTTCGGCTCCGTGGACAACGATGACGAGATCAACGTTCCCGTCACCACTTCCCTGATCGGAAACTATCCCAACCCCTTCAATCCCAGCACCACCATCAGCTATTACACTGCCAAAGCCGAACCGGTTCAGATCACGATCTACAACCAGAAAGGCCAGGCTGTGAAGACCTGGGACGTGCAGAGCGAAGGAAAAGGCATGCACAGCCTCTCTTGGGACGGCAGGGACGACAGCGGCCAGAGCGTGAGCAGCGGAGTTTATTACTACCGCATGAATTCCGGCAAGTATTCTTCAACCCGCAAAATGGTGTTGATGAAGTAAAACAGCAAGCCTGACTGCCATCTGGCGGTCGCACATATACGGGTCAGGCGATACGGGACCCAACGTTCCCCGGTCGCTTGACCCTTTGCTTATGAAGATCAATCAACTCAGCACCAATTCAGCTTCAGCCCACGCGTTGTGCTTCTTTGCGGTCGCGTTCTGGTCAACCATAGAACTGGGGAGCAAGTTTTTGGGGCCGGAAGCTTCGCCCTTTGCTGTAACCGCCTGGCGCTTTCTGATCGGAGGACTGGTGATTCTGCCCTTTGCGTTGCGCGGAGCGGGTAAGACCGGCAGGTCCCCTTCCGCGGCAGACGCGCTCAGAATGGTTCTGCTTGGCGCCCTCAACGTCTGCGTGAGCATGCTGCTTCTCCAACTTTCCGTCTACTTCGGCAAAGCCTCCGTCAGCGCCATTCTGGTGAGTTCCAATCCCCTGTTCGTGAGCCTGTTCGCCCTGCTGATCCTGCGCGAGCGGTTGAACCTTCCCCAGATCCTCGGACTGGCAGTCGCTCTGGGCGGTATCGCAATGCTGATTATGGGCGAAAGCGGACTTAGAGCAGCCGATAACCAAAATCTGCCTCTGAGCATCGCTTTCGGAGTCGGAGCCGCGGTCTCATTCGGACTCTATACGGTCCTGACCAAACAAATGATACAAAAACACGGCAACACGATGACCAACAGCGTGTCTTTCATCGGCGGAGCTCTATTGCTGTTCCTGTTCAATGTGCTGTCCGGCAAGCCCCTCTTCGTGCCCATGGATCTTGCCAACGTTGCGATCATGCTCTATTTTGGGGTCATCGTCTCCGGTATCGCTTATCTGATGTTCTTTGAGGGCATGAAACATCTCGGAGCGGGGCCTACTTCCCTCTATTTCTTCCTGAAGCCGGTTATTGCCTCGCTGCTTGCGGTCTTGATCCTGCGCGAAACCCTCTCCCCACCGCAATACCTGGCGATCTGCGTGATAGTTGCGGGACTCTCGGTTTCCAGACTGCTCAAGACTGTCAAATCCACCTAAAGCCTGGCACGCCAACTTCCCGCCAGGCTCCCGGTTATCTCCCCCTTGATAACCGCGTGGCAAGCGGGAGGATGGGGATTGGCAGATAAGCAGGGAAAAAGGGCGAAGCGCTGCTCGCCTGGGTGAAGCAGACCTAGGTTAAAAATCCCCAAAGCCGTTTTAGTCTGTGATAGTCTGGTTCTTTCTTTCGAGCCAGTTGTGCTTAACGTAAAAGGTAAAGATGGGGATATCCAGGCTGAGAAAGGCTCCCAGGCGAAACGCATTCTTTTCCAAAGCCACTCCCGAGTCTGTCACCTTTCTCAGGGAAGGCGTCATCTGCACTCCCAAACCGAGTGTCACAGGATGGTCGCGGGTTTGCAGCAGCAGATAGAGACCGGGGGAAACCAACTGCTTCCAGCCGAGCTGGGGCGAACCGGAATCCAATGAGTCGCCCTGGGTGAAGCGATAGGTGGCGATCGCGCCCAGATCAAGGGCGGAGAGAAACAATCCACGCATGCCAAGTGCCCCTTGTCCCCAGTTGAGTTCAAGTCCGATGGGGCAGGAAAGTCCCGCCACCGCTTTGGATTTGGCAAAATCAGAATCCAGTGACTCCACGCCTCCGCCCAGGCCGGGATAAGAATTCAGGGCGACCGTGAACGACGATCTGCGTTTGTACGTATAGCTTCCGACGGGTTCGAGGATCGAGTTCATGACTTCTCGATAGTTCATTTCCCGCTCGTCGGAGTTGAGGGCGATGGTGGTGATCAGGTTAAGGAATCTGCTGTAGGGCATGGAGATATAGCCCCTGTCGCCGGCGATGTCGACAGACGTTGTGATCAGCGTGTTGAGCAGGCCCTTGTAGTCGCGGCTATCGATCTGGCGGGTCAGTCCGTCCACTTGGAAGCGATATTTGGTATAGAGTCCATAATAGGCGTCCCAATCGTTTTGCGCGGAGGTTTTGAGGTGCGACCACTGTACCAGGAGCTTGTCGCAGGTGCTGAGGTAGAGCTTCACGAAGGCTGAAGTTTTCTGCGGCTTGATTTCGGTGCTCTGGCTGGGGGCAGGTTCGGGGGATAGCTGGTCAAAGAATGACTCGACGGTCGCGCAGGAGTCCAGGTAGTAGCTCAGGTTGGCGATGCTAACGCGGAAGGAGTCGTTGTTGAGCCTCAGGTCGTCGATGTCCGCCTGGACGTTCTGTACGTAGCGATACGCCCATTCGGGATCGGTGCGGACCTTTTCGCTCAGGTCATTGAGAGCGAATTCGCCGTTTTCATCAAGCATGTTCTTCGCCACCATCCCGATTATGCGGAAAAGGTCGGATTGGGTTTCCGTAGAGGTAGAAGCCAGGATGAATTCATCGAGATTGCCGACATTGCGGAAGTTATAGACGTCGCTCAACAGGTTTCTCAACTCACCGACCAGAGCGAGTTGCTCCGGTTTGACGCGGGAATCGTTTTCCAACATGTGGAGCGTGAAACCAAGCACGCCGACCGGGGCTTCGTTGAGGTCGCGCTCGATCGCGGCTTGCCAGAGACCGTAGGAGGTGAGGAAGTTCTCCGCGTCCGAGTTATCAAGCAATCCGGCGAGGTTGGGAAACAGGTATCGCACGTCAGAATCCAGCAGTTCCTCCCGCCACTGGGCTACGGAGGAGATGAAAAGCTGCTGCTTGAAGCGGCTGAAGATCACATCCATCAAACTGTAGATCAGCTTCGTGGTAGTATCCGCCATAGGATTTAGCGATGGCATCGCGAGTTCCATCTGGTGGGCGCTGGCGTAGGTCGCGTAGGGAGCCGGGGTCGCCGAAGATCCGAACTCCATATCGTCCAATCCTTTCTCGATTCCCCCGCTGGAGGCTTCCAACCGGCGGGCTTCCTCGACCTGCCTCTCCGTTTCCACATACGCGCTGGTGTAGCCGATCGCGGCCAGGTTTGCCGCGGCAAAGATTGAACATAACAGAAGCACAATAGCTTTGAACATCATCGCTCCTTGTCTCGTGAGAATATGCCTGTATCAATATTACTACCGTGATTCAGATTCGCTGCATTCGATTAACAGTCAAGATAATTATGCGTTTAGCAGTGAGGTTGCTTCGGGAGGTAAAAAAAGAGCCGGACCTTCTGATCCGGCTCGAGATTATATCTGGTGTTTACAAATATCTTTTTACAACATCCAGAACTTCAGGCAGGTCCATGCCAATCGCGGCGAGATGCTGCAGAGTCGGCACGCCTTCGGGGGTCCAGCCCTTGCGCTTGTAAACGGCGTCGATCAGCTTCTGATACTGGTCTTCCCGGTACGCGCGGAGCAAAGACATCTTCTCAGTGGTGGATTTGCCTGCGGGATCGATGCCCTGCTTATCCATAAGCAACTTGTCATAACGTTCCTGGCGGGAGAGATATTCTTCCTCGGTGACGGGTCCGACTGCGCGATAGGGCGGAACGTCGTCAATTCTGCGGCCCTTGCCCATGCGCATGCAGAATACTTTCTGGAAGTTATAGACCCGCTCGGATTGGCGGATGAGTTCATGCTTATCCATCGGCTTGCCGGTGATAGCGGTGTAGATGTCCACATAATTCTGCACGTGTTCCGGAACCTTGGCGGGTTCGTCAGTTTCTGCGTTGTTGGCTGGCTCGATGTCGTTCCAGGGTAGCTTGCAGAGCCCCTGCAAACCAAACCAGGTGCGGAACATCGGGAAATAATGCAAAGCTTCGGCTTTGTCTTCAAAAGTTGGGATGCGGTTGTTCACCATATCCATGAAAATTAGCCAGGCTTCGTCGTGCTGGGGACCTTTGAGGGCGAGCGTGTATCCGCCCTGCTGGGCAAGCGATTCTTTGGACATATATTGCGAATACTCCAAACCCTTGGCTTCCATGCCCATATCCTGCAGCAATTGAGGATCAGCCCCGTACTCCCGGGCGAAATGCTCTTTCATTCTGCGCACACCCTGTCCCACGATGACGCCGAAACCTTGTCCGCGAGCCATATGATGGATGATCTCGAGGATGCTGTCCGCGTTTCCCCATGTCAGGTCGAGCCCGCCAGTCCGCTCCTTGTTCAGGATGCCGTATTCGTAGCACTCCATGGCAAAGGCGCAACTGGTGCCGAATGAGATGGTATCGATGCCGTAGGTGTCGCAGTAAAAATTCAGTTCTACCACGTCGCGAGCGTTCCAGATGCAGAGGTTTGAGCCGCAGCCGCCAACGGTTTCATACTCTGGGCCGTCAACGCAAACTTCCTGACCCTTGTAGGGACCACTGCGGGGCACAAACTTGTCAACCGCTTTGCAGCAGGAAAGCGAGCAACCGTACCAGCAACCGTCAGGCATTCCTTGCGTGAAGAGCTTTTTCCATTCCCAGGAAGCTAGGCCGATAGACGCCTCATCCTGTCCATACTTAAAATTCTTGATCGGAAGCAGGTCGTAGTCATTCATGATCTCGACCAGGTGGGCGGTTCCGACCTCGCGCATGTGGCACTGCGAGGAATCGCCTTCTTCTATCTCTTTGTGGAGCTTCAGGCCTGTCTTCTGCAGGGTTTCCAGGTCCACGGGATGGTTGGTGTCGCCCTGGAGGCCGGAGTATTTGACTACCAGAGCCTTAATCTTCTTATCGCGGAAAACGCTTCCTGTGCCGCCGCGTCAGATCGGAAGAGCACATGTCTGAACTCCAGTCACCGCTCATTATCTCGTAT
>CAZKAA010000025.1:0-26576 GCA_964550575.1 uncultured Candidatus Cloacimonadota bacterium | reverse complement strand
GATAATGAGCGGTGACTGGAGTTCAGACGTGTGCTCTTCCGATCTAGGCTGGAATCAATTCAGGAAGTGAACAATCATACCAAGGGCGTTGAGAGTTCTCTCTTTCTGGACGATAGGTATATGATTGAATGCTATGAGGTTTCCAATCAGATCCGGATCTATGATCTGATCAACCCGCGCAATCCGCAATTGATCCACACGATCTACCGAGCGCACACCAGCAAGGATTTGGAAGTGATCGGCAACTATCTGCTGTGCGCCAGTGGCGATTATGGGATAGAAGTATATGAACTTCCCATCCAAACAGAATCCCTGGACGAGACGGTGCCGTCAATGTCGCAGATCAAGACATGGCCGAATCCCTTTAAAGACAGTATGACGGTGAGCGTGTTCCTGGACAAGGCATTCCCAGTCAGGTTCGAGTGTTTCAATATCAGAGGCCAAAAGTTAGGGTCCCATTACGTCAGCGAGGCGAGGGCGGGAGAAAATATCTGGAGTTGGGATGGCAAAGACCAGTCAGGAACTGCTTGCCCTGCGGGCGTTTATATCATCCGCGCCCAAACCGGGGAGGGAGTGATCTGTAAAAAGGTAACCCGCATTAACTGACTTTACTTTTGGCTCTCTTTCAAACTAAGCGGGTAGATAAGGACACATAACAGCATCACTGTTTTGATTTGTGTCTCCTTCTTCGCTCTTATTTGATTCCTTGGTCGCACCAAGGATAGAAACAGGAGCCATATAGGAAAACAATGAGTGTACACTATATGAGATGATTCTGGCTATTATAACTACATTCGATCAACTTGCCCACTCGATTTGAAGGAGAGCCTTACTTTTCAAAGAAGAAAGTTAAGATTCGTAATCCGCTGTACGCAAAAGAGATGTTGAGAAACTGGATGCTTCACGCATTCTGTTGCCAACCTTGTGGCATCAGGTTGATCCTGGACTGCCAGGAGCCTGTTGTGAGGGGACGGGAAGCTATTTCAGATAATAGTAGAGGCCGCCCATGGGAATCCACATGATAATCTCATCTTTCCAGTTCCAGGTGATAGGCAGTTCCAGGCTCACACGCAGGTTTTTGGCCAGAATCCATTCTAACCCTAATCCCGCGCCCAGGGTCCAGCGGTTATGTTCCTCGCCAACGACAGTTTTATTGGAGTAATTGCGGATGCTGCCTCCGCCGATGACGTAGAATCGTCCTTTGTTAAATTCATCAAGCACCACGATCCCGTTGATGCCAAGATTGAAAGCGGATTCCTTTTTTGTGGCATAGGCTCCAATCGTGCCCTGGATGCCTGCCCCGTCTTTGAAAAACCGCATGGAATAACCTGAACTGCTCAGATATCCGGCATGAAAACCAAGACCGGTGGAGGAGCGGACATCCTCAGCGCCCAATATCACAGCAGAAAATAAAAAACAAGCCAATGCAAAAAATAACACAGTTTTCATATTACACCTCGAAGCCGTACATTGGCGGCAATGAATATTCTGTCAAGTTATGTTTATCTGGCGCAACTTGATCTTTGCCCGTAGAAGCTCCGTTTTCTGCTTGGTAAACTCCATTTCCCTTGACAGATTCGCTCCCTTGGGGAAAGGAGTTGGGAAATTGACACCGTCACGGCGGGAGGCCTGAATGAATAAGTTTTGTCTGATACTATGCCTGGCAGCGTTAATCGGATTGCTGGGCGCGCAGGATATCACGGGCACTTGGAACGGGATGCTGGATGCCGGCGGGCAAAAGATCCGCATCGTGTTCCATGTCGCGGGGAGCGCGGACAGCTTGAGCGCCACGATGGACAGCCCCGACCAGGGGGCGTTCGACCTGCCGGCAAAGTCGGCTCAGTTTGAGAACGGAACCCTTACCATCACAGCCGATTTCCCTCCTATGACCTATGTGGGGCAATACGTCGAGGGAACTGTGACAGGCGTGTTCAAGCAATCTGGATATGAGTTTCCGCTGGACCTGGTGCGTGAGGAGCTTGCCGCGCCTGTGTATGTCCGCCCGCAAGAACCAAAAGAGCCTTACCCTTATTACGCCGAGGAGGTCACATTCGAAAACCCCGAGGCGGGAATCACGCTGGCGGGGACTCTGACGCTGCCCAGCCGGGAAGGAACTTATCCCGTCGCGGTACTGGTTTCCGGAAGCGGGGCGCAAAACCGTGATGAGGAGCTGATGGGGCACAAGCCGTTCCTGATCATCGCCGATTATCTGGCACGGAACGGGATCGGAGCATTACGCTATGACGACAGGGGCTTCGGAGCCTCGACCGGGGATTTCAGCGCGGGGACCACGCAGGACTTCGCGTCAGACGCCGCAAGCGCGGCTGCCTGGCTGCAATCGAGGCCGGAAGTGCAAAGCATCGGCTTGATCGGCCACAGCGAGGGCGGGATCATCGCCCCGATAGTGGCGGCGGGTTCAGAAGACATAGATTTCATCGTCCTGCTCGCGGGAACCGGCATCCGGGGAGACGAACTGCTGCTTATGCAAACGGAACTGATCATGCGGGCTTCCGGCTCGTCCGAGGAAGAGATCGCGGAGAACAAAGCTCTGAGCCGTGGCATCTATGACCTCATGCTGGCCGCGACGGACCGCGATTCGCTGAAAAAGGACATCGCAGCCTTCGTGGAACAAAGTTTGGCAGAGGGCAGTTCCACCCTGCCGGAGGGACTGAACAAAGAGGACTTCATCACTCAGACAAGCGCCGGGCTCACGGGGAACTGGATGATGTTTTTTGTGGGCTACGACCCTTCCCTGATCCTGCCGGAAGTGCGTTGCCCCGTGCTGGCCCTGAATGGGGAAAAAGACCTTCAGGTTCCGGCGGATGTCAATCTGAACGCGATCTGGAAGGGACTGAACATTGGCGGCAACAGGCAGGTGACGACCATAAAGTATCCCGGGTTGAACCACCTCTTTCAGGAATGCGAGACTGGCAGCCCGGACGAATATGCCCAGATCGAGCAAACTTTCTCTCCGCTGGTGCTGGCAGATATCGCACGCTGGATCGGACAAATCACCGGATCGAGGTAGTATTCGCTCAGGGGATGATGCGGCAAACCCGGAAGCCGGAATAGCTCAAACCGCTGGTGGGGGAACTGTAGCCGCGGTTGGCAACAGCGCAGTTCGTATCGCCGGAACTGAATCCTCCACCCCGGCGCACGCGATAGGTTCCGCTGGTGGCACCGTGCGGATTGGTCTGCGCACCGGCCGGGTAGTTGCCGTAGATGTCCCAGACCCATTCATAGGCGTTTCCACTCATATCAAACAGATCAAGTTCGTTCGGAGTTTTTTCACCCACGGGATGGGTTGTCGCGCTCGAGTTTGATCCATACCAAGCCACTTCGCCCACGTTGTTGCTTCCGCTGTAAGTGTAATTGTGGGTGAGCGATCCACCCCGGGCGGCATACATCCATTCCATCTCGCTGGGCAGCCTGTAGCCGCCGGCGTTCCAGTCGCAACTGACATTGGCATGGTTGGTCGCGGTTAAATTCCAGCCAGCGGGCCAGTCGTCGGGATCACTGCCAAAACTGCCATAGCTGTAGCAGGGGATGAGTCCTTCCAGCAGGCTGCGGCGGTTGCAGTATTCAATGGCTTTGAACCAGGAGACTTTCTCCACGGGGCGGGTGAGGTTTCCTGTGAAGTTGGAGGGATTGCTGCCCATCACGTAGAGGTATGAGTCCTGCGTAACTTCATATTTGTCAACGAAGAAGGTGGAGATGGTAACGGTTGACGTGCCGTTGGAAAAAGTTCCACCCTCAACCTCGACAAAGGATGGAGGCATCTCCACGGAAGAAAGAGCGCTGACATAGTAAAAACGACGGGGATATGAGCCATCCAGAGGCAAAGAAGTCAATGCGGTTTCGCCCAGTGGCGTCCAATCCGGCGATCCGGGAGGTTCTGGCAGATCGGAATGATATACGCGGTAAAGCGCCGCGTTGGCGCTGGGAGTCCAGTTCAGCACGGCATCTCCGTTTCCCGAAGGCAGGATGCTCGCCTGCACCGGGGCGATGATGCCCGCCGTCATAGCGTATACTTCGTTGGAAAGACTGGAATCGCCGTTTGCGTTGTATGATCTGGCGCGATAGAAGTAGGACGTATGCGACAGCAGGTCCAGATCCTGGAAGGAAGAGGCATTGGGAGGGAGATTTGCGATCTGGGTCCAAATACCGTCGGAACCCGTTCTCCTCTCAATGAGGTAGCCTTGTTCGTTGTCGGAGATGTCCATCCAGTTGAGGTCGATCCGATAGTTGGAGACCAGCGTGGCGGATAGGTTCAGGGGGTGGAGGGGCACATCCAGTTCGGGGTAGATGTCAAAAACAGCCGCGTGTCCTCCGCTGTAGAGCACTCCGCCGGGATCGAGGTTGTCCAGCAGGTAGTATCCGTCATAGTTTCCGCCCCAACACCAGTTCACGTGGAAATAGTCCTGGTCATCGTATCCATCCAGCACGAACAGGTGGGAGATTGCGGTATGGGCGGCGATGTAGACGACTGGCCGGTAGAGGTCGAGATTGGAGATGAGCATCGCTATCCAGTCGGTATCGGAATACATAAACCTATGGCGTAAGGAGGGAAGGTTGTAATCGAAATACTGATTCAGGGCAGGAGCGAAGTTCAAGGTGCTGAAAGTGGACACATCCGGGCCAAAGGTCGTGGTCAGCGCCACCGCGCAATGGTATAGCAGATGAGGGATAGCGTTGTTGTCAGGGGTGCCGGCGGCCGGCATGTCGTCCCAGGAGTAGGTCGCAGTTCCGAAGTTCGCGGAAATGGTTCCGTAGAGGCTGCTTTGATAGGTGCGGGATCCGGAGCCGTGCTCCGGATAGCCCCAATATCGCATGACCTGAGCCATTGCCGTTGCTCCGCAGCCTGCCCAGGCATAACCGCCGGCAGGGCTTGAGGCGTCAACGGGACAGTCGGTGTTGTAAGGAAAACCCTGATCCCAGGTGGTGTTTAAGAGCGGCGGGATATCCCTTTCCACCCTGTTCTGCGTTTCACCGGCAAGCAGCGCCGACCATTTGGCCTGGTTTGCCGGGACTGCGCGGTTGCTCTGCCTGATGTCGGTAATCTGGCGGGAAATGTTGTCCAGCCAGTCTGACACCGCTGGCGAAGTTGCCGGATAGGAGAAGCTTCCCCGCTCACCGTATGCAAGGACGGGAGGGCAGTCTGTGTCGGCAGAGACGATAACGAAACCGCTGTCCTGGGAGTTGATCAACCACATTTGAACCTGGTTGCCGCGTTCGACTGCCTGGACCGTTTGGGTTCTCAGTCCCGCGCGTTCGGGAAACCTGGAGCGCCACCATGTTTGCGCAGCGTTAAATGCTTCTGTTTGCGAGATCGGCGAGGCGGCAAGGGCCGTCAGGCTCAGGAATAATATTATGCTTAGCTTGTATCGGTTTGGCACGGGCTTTCCTTCAGCGGATCAGCGGCAGACTATCATCCGCGGGGCAATTAATTAATTGTAGACTATGTTTGGCAACAGGAATGAATCCTCTGCTGCTGTCAAGAAGTTTAATCTGGTCAACAGTTTACAGGGAGGCAAGGTTGTTTCAGTTGTCTACTATGATTATCCTCTGCGTGCCGGATACACCGCGTGTATCAACCTTGAGCAAATAGACGCCGGCCGGCAGGCTGGGCAGATCCAGCCTGAAGCTGCCGTTCTCTCCGCGACCCAAGTTCCAGACGGAGCGGAGCCTTCCCCGGAGGTCATAGAGCTTTGCTTTTGCTTCCGATGGGACTGCTCTCTCGAACTTTAGAGCCAGCGATCTTTTGGTTGGATTGGGCCAAACCCTAAAATCGATGGCATCTGGCGAAGGGATATTGCTAGGATCATTTGTCTCCACGTTAATAAAACCAGTGATGAAATAGCATCCGGTGCTGTTGAGCACATAAAAAGCGGGAGTGTTCACCAGAGGGAACATCCCCGTTTCGCGGACAGGCGTCTCCAGATCGGGATGAGACAAAGGCGTCAGATTGCCTTGCTGGTCAAGCAGTTCCAGATACTGCCCGTGCTCGTTAGGGCGGTCCCATCCAAGCGGCATTACGCTGCTAAAATCAGGTCCGATGGAGCATAAGCCGCTGGTGTAGAAAACAACTTCCCAGGTTTCGCCAAAGTCCTCAGAGCGCCAGAGTCCGTCGGAATCCGAGTCAGCGTTGATCAAACCATAAAGCGTGCCGTCCATGGCAAAAGAGAATCCCTCCAGAAGGCTCATCCCGCTCTGGTTCCAGGTGCCGGCAGCGTCTGAGGAATAATAGACCGCGCTGCCGCGGTTGACGACCACGTGATTTTCCCACCACGCCATGCTGTTGCACTCGCCCAGACCAAGGGTAGTGATGCGGGTCCAGTTGAGTCCGTCCGTAGATTTGAACAAACCGTCGGTTTCTCCCACATAGTATACGCCATTTACTGGATAGCGGCAGATGAAGTTCGGACGGAAAAACCATTCGTTGAGTGTCCAGACGTGGGTGCTGAGGTTCAGGTCGTAAACACCGTCGCTGTAAGATCCCATGCCCATGATCGCCATCAGGGTGCTGTCGCCCCGCTTGCAAACATCGAGCACTGGCAGGTTGGAAAAGTGCGGATAATCGTTCCAGACCCCGTTTTCTTCCAAAAACACCGTGCCGTGATCGCTTTGCAAACCTCCTAGGCAGAGAGGTGTATCGTCGAACATGGCGCAGTTGAGGTAATCGGCCTGCGGGCCGAAGGGCGTGCAGTCAAACCCCCAGAGCGCAGAGGCTGCCAGCAGCAGGAAAAACGATAGGTAGATTTTCATCTTATCCTCCCAAACAGAAGTTTTAGACATTGTATCAATTAATCAGCAATTTCCGTTCCCTGTCCATGATAAATGTTATGGAATTTCCTCAATCTGAGTGCGTGCCGTAAAGCTTTCACGCTGATATAATCCTTGACAAATTAACGCTTCTGCGCCATCAGTTACCAGCGCCAAGCATGCTAATAGCGAGTTTGGTGAAAACCGCTCAGGGAGGAATGATGAATAATGAAGAGATTCGCCGGGAAGCCCGGGAACTTCTCAAAGACAAGTGGGGCAACCTGGTCTTGGTTTGGTTGATCCTCTATGCAATTTTCGCTCTGGCCCCAACGGCTACATTCGGATTGGGTGGGATCATACCGCTGATTGTCGGCGGGCCCTTTATGGTGGCGATCTGCGCGATCTTTCTCAAACTGCATCGCCGCGAAGACTTCCGCGTCGAAGAAATGTTCGACGGATTCAAGGATTTCAGCCGCACCTTGGTGGCATACCTGTTAGTCACTCTCTACACTTTCTTATGGTCTTTGCTCTTGATCGTTCCGGGCATCATCGCCGCCATCAGCTATTCCATGACTTTCTATATCATGGCTGAGGATCCAAAGATAGAAGCCCAGGAAGCGATGCGAAAAAGCCAGCAAATGATGTTTGGGCACAAAACAGAATTCTTCATGCTGATGCTGTCTTTCATCGGCTGGTTTTTCCTCGCCTGCCTGACCTTCGGCATTGGATTCCTGTTCCTTTCATCCTACACCTCCATGGCAGCCACTATCTTCTACCAAAAGCTCAAAGGGGTTGCCTCGCAACAAAACTCAACTTATCAGCAACCAACTCCGGATCAGGGCGGCAGCCTCTGACCACGACCGAAGCGATCATCGAGGCAATACACTCCATTCCCCCTGGGAAAGTGGCTAGTTACTCACGCGTCGCAGACCTGGCTGGAATTCCTCGCGGCGCGAGGCAAGTGGCGAGAATCCTCCATTCCTGCTCCGGCAAGCACGATCTGCCTTGGTGGCGGGTCGTGCGTGCCGACGGCGCGATCGCCTTGCCGGAGGGCTCAGGAGGAAATATGCAGCGGGAATTGCTTCTCAGCGAGGGAGTCGGCTTCCGGTCGGATTATCGAGTGGACATCAAAGCGTACCAAATAGGTTAAATCAGCAGTTCTGCCATTTTTTTCTGCCAGACCTGAGGGAAGGATAGTCAAGTGCTTTTGGATCCAAATTCTAGTGCCTTAAAGGGAGAAATAATCCTCAGTGCGAAGTTGCTACCCTTTTGCTCTCGCATGGGTGAAGATTGCGAAGTCCAGTCATATTTGCTCAAGGGACAGAACCTGACCGGTGATATTGAAGTGACCGCCCCCCCAAACTGGGAACTTAGCAAGGAGTCCGGCCATAACTGGACTAAGTTACTGGTTCTTGACCCTAACTTCTCAGGCAGGGTCTATCTGCGTCTGATCTCAGCCGCGTGCGGCGAGTTCAGGGGACAAGTATCGCACGTTTCCGCGGGCTGCAAACAAGTCACGCTAGCCGTTGCAGGCGCGATCGGAGAAGGGTCAGAGAAGCATCCGTATCCTGTTGCCAGTGCTGTTCAACTGGACCGGGTAAGGGAGGACATGAAAAGCCACTATCGCCAATACTGCGCGATAGATATGAGTAAGTTATGCCAGGATAAGAACTGGATCCCTATCGGGACTGAGCCCGACCCTTTCCGTGGATCATATGACGGCAAATCATGCCAGATCACTGGGATCAGAGTGGACAACTACTCTGCCGCTGGCACTTCTGCCGGTCTTTTTGGCGGGTTGGCAGATGCAAGCTTGAAAAACATACTGCTTCAGAACGCTTTTCTAAGGGCTTTCAACGCGGCTCCTCTTTCTTCCGGTTACGCGCTCAACGCTTCGATCGTCAATTGCCATGTCCGGAATTGCCAGGTTTCGGGAAACAGCCTTTGCGCCGGATTGGTCAGCCAGATTGAAGGCGGCGAGATCAAGGGCTGCTCCTCGATCACGGAAGCGCGACTATTCAGTTGCGGATACGCAGGCATTTTCAGCTTTGCCGACGGAACGCGGATCAGCAATACCTGGGCTGTCGTTGAGACCACAGCCGTCAGCGAAGAGCCCCTTAACGGGGTTTGGCAGGCGGACAGCTTCTGCGGTTTCGGGGTTGTCGCACAAGCTTGCGAGATCAAGGATTGTTACGCGAGAGGGCGCTCCCGGGGCAGCATGATGGTCACCGGATTCATCCAAACCTTCGATCAATCCATATACTACGGATGGAATAACTCTGTTTCCCGTTGCTATTGCGCTGTCAAACTGGATTCATTTGCTGACCCGCCCTATGCTTTTCCCCCTTTGGGTGGATTCAGCGTTGAGACCTATCCCGGCTCGACTGCCGTTTTATCCTGCTATTATGACAAGAACCTGGCAGGCACGGTTGAAACCTCCGAAGGCGAAGGACTGGCAACTGCTCAGGCTATGCGCCGCGAAAGCTATAAAGGATGGGATTTTTCTTCTGTCTGGGACATCAAGGAAGGCTGCGATTATCCTGTATTGAGAAAGAATCCTCCTCTTACACTGTAGTCCATTAAGAGATACATCAAACTCCCTGCCGGCATCCAGAACTTATGCCGCGCAAAATCCGCCAGGGTTTGCATGAGCATGTCCGATGGACTGGCAACATTGACTTCACCCTTACGATTTCATGAAGGCCATCCGCTCAGGCAAGATGCCGGTAATCCTCTGGCAACAAAGGTTTGCCAATGTCTCATCGGTTCGTTTGATGGGATCGGTAGCAGACTTTTGATTGACAAAAACTCCTGTCTGCCAAACATGCAAGGCAGCCTCTCAAGGAGAACCGATGAGCAAAAAAAAGCACAGCTTTCATGAGTTCATGCCTGATCAGGTGTGGAAGTGGAAGCTGCTGGAAGAAAAATTCGATCAGGTGCTAAGCCTGTATAATTATAATGAAATACGCCTGTCCATCCTGCAGGATCATGAAGTGCTGCACAAAGGCATAACCGCCCTCATGCACGGCAGGGAAGCCGAACAAGTGGCGGCGCGGACGATCAATCTCTGCCAGCCGGACGGAGACCTCAGCCTGCTGAGCCTGCGCCCCGAGGGAACGATCAGCGTTCTGCACCATACTGCCAAAAGCACTCCCCAAGGCGGCATCAACAGATATTACTATCATGGGCCGATGTTCCGCAAGAGCAAGGACGGCGCGCCGCTGGAGTTCTTCCAGTTGGGCGTTGAGCTTTTGGGAAGCGACAGCCTGCTCTCCGAAAACGAGGTTATCAGCTTGGGCATGAGGCTTTTACGGGATCTTGGCTTTCGGGATGCCAGCCTCAAGCTGAATAGTTTCGGCTGCGAAAATTGCCGCCGCCAGTTCTTCGCGGATGCCCGCGCCAACCTCGAAGCGCACGCCAAGGAATATTGCCGCACCTGTTATGAAGACCTTTATGCCAATCCTTTTGCCGACACCCAGTGCGACCACAAGGATTGCCGCCACGTCCTCTCCGAAGGACCGGTCATCGGCGACTACCTCTGCGATTCCTGCAAAGAGAACTTCAACCGCATCAAGAAGATACAGGCAAATCTCGGCCATCCCTACCGGGTTGACAAGCGGATGTTCAAGAACTTTGCCTACTACAACGAGACCGTGTTTGATTTTGTGATCAGTGAAAACGGGCAGGAATTGACAGTAGGCGGCGGCGGACGCTATGACTACCTCTCGGCACGCATCACGGGGCGCAAGATCCCCGCGGTTGGCTTCTTCCTTGATCTGGATGAGATCTATCGGGTCATGGACTCCCGCAGGCTGTTTTTGCCGCAGCAGAAGCTGTTCACGGTCTATCTTTGCTCCCAGTCCCCCAATATGGAGATGATGCTGCTTCAGATCGCGCAGGAACTCCATTCGCAGGATATTAAAACTGTTATCGGCACAGACCAGTTGGAGACCCAGCAGGAGATCGCACATGCCAAAGCGCAAAAGTGCGACCTGATGATCATCATCCGCGAGGATAACATCCGCGAGGGCAAGCTGCTGCTGCATTATCTCAACCGGGAAGACCAGGCGTACATCACCCTCAACCACCTCGCCGAATCGGTTGAGATCGCGCGCAAAACTTTGAAAAAATAGCAAGGAGAACGTTATGCAGGCCATCAACACTCATCAGGCTCCGCCAGCCCTGGGTCCCTACTCCCAGGCGGTGATGAACAACAATATGCTTTTCATTTCAGGGCAACTGGGTATCGATCCCGCCGGAAATATGCAGGAAGGCTTTGAAGCCCAGGCCAATCAGGTGTTTGCCAATCTCAAGGCGATCCTCGAAGCCGCGGGAATGAGCTTCTCGCATGTCGTCAAGGCGAGCGTGTTCCTCAAGGACATGAACAATTTTACCGCGCTGAACGAGATCTACTCGCGTTATTTCAGTTCACCCTTTCCTGCCCGGGAAGCGATCGAAGTCGCCCGCCTGCCGCGCGACGGCATGGTGGAGATCTCGCTGATCGCGCAAAGGTAAGTAAATGAGCATCACGACCAAGGGCGGAGACAAAGGCCAAACCTCTCTTTACAGTGGCGAACGGGTCTGGAAGGACGATCTCCGCGTGGAAGCCTACGGCACTCTGGACGAACTCGACGCCCATCTCGGCGAAGCACGCCACCTGGTGCAGGACGCCCGCGCCAGCGAAATCCTGCTGGGTGTCCAAAAGACGCTCTACCGCGTGATGGGGCAACTGGCGACCAAGCAGGGAGAGTATCCCTATCCGCTGCGAGCGGAGGATACCGAGAGCGTCACGGATTTGATCCGAGCCCTGGAAGAGGAAACGCCGCTCAGGGGATTCGTAATTCCCGGTTCGCTGCCCTCGTCTGCCAAACTGGATGTCTGCCGCACCGTCGCGCGCCGCGCGGAAAGGCGCCTGGTCGCCCTTTCCCGCCACGAAAGCGTCGCCCCGGAATTGATGCAATACGTTAACCGCCTCTCTGACCTGATGTTCATCCTCGCGCGCCGGCTGGAATCCGCCGCCGGGGTTCTCCGCTACGTCACAAAACCATAACCCCTGGAGTTGATTATGTACAAGATAGTGCTTATACGCCACGGCGAAAGCGTGTGGAACAAGGAAAACCTGTTCACCGGCTGGACGGACGTGGACCTATCCGAAAAAGGGCTGACTGAAGCCCACACCGCCGGACAGCGCCTCAAAGCGGAAGGATTCGTCTTCGACGAAGCCTGGACCTCCGTGCTCAAGCGCGCCATCCGCACCCTCTGGATCGCCCTCGACGAGATGGATCTGATGTATCTGCCCGTGCATCACGACTGGCGCCTCAACGAACGCCACTACGGAGCCCTGCAGGGCCTGAACAAAGCCGAAACCGCCGCCAGATACGGGGAGGAGCAAGTCAAGATCTGGCGCCGCAGCTTCGACGTCCCGCCTCCCGCCCTCGAGACAGGCGACACCCGCTGGCCGGGCCACGATCCCCGCTATGCCTCGCTTTCCCAGGATCAGCTCCCGCTCTGCGAATCCCTCAAAGACACCTGCAAACGGACCATGCCTTTCTGGGATGAAGTGATCGTCCCCCGCCTCGTGGCTGGCAGGCGCTTGATCGTTTCCGCCCACGGCAACAGCCTGCGCGCCATAGTCAAGTCCCTCGACGGGATCAGCGACGCGGACATCGTGAACCTGAACATACCCACCGGCATCCCGCTCGTTTATGAATTCAACGAGGATTTCACGGTCAGCAAGCGCTACTATCTGGCGGACGCGGATGAACTGGCCAATGCCGAAGCCGCCGTGCGCAACCAGGGCAAGGCGGATAAGTAGATTTTCCTTGACGCTTTGCCCAAAGCGAAGAAGCTTGCACAAAAATACATTGGGAGTATCACATGGCTGTCAAGATCGATAAAGAAACCTGCATCGGCTGCGGCGCTTGCGTCGAAGTATGCCCCGTCGCCGCCCTGTCCATGGTGGACGGCAAAGCCGAATGTGACGAAGCTGCCTGCATTGACTGCGGTGCCTGCATCGCCACCTGTCCCGTCCAGGCTATCACCGAATAAGCCTCAGGACACATGTTTAACCGCGGAAGAGGGCAATCCTCTTCCGCTTGTCTTTTTAGGCACCGCCAATTCAAGGAGGCGATCGTGAAACACTGCCTGATGCTATGCGCAACAGTCTTTTTTGCCTTTTCCCTGCTTCCCGCCACAGATGTGAGCGGCAACCAATCCGGCACCTGGACCCTGGCAAACTCCCCCTATAACATTATCGGCGATATAACCATCCCCTCCGGGGTCTGGCTCACCATCGAGCCCGGCGTCCAGGTCTATGCCATGGGCGATTTCCGCATCACCGCCATGGGCGCTCTGCATGCCGACGGAACCGAAGCGGACAGCATCCGCTTCATGAGCGGGCAGACCAGCCCGGACGCCCTCTGGAAAGGCATCCGTCTGGAAAGCACCACCCAGGGCAGCACCATTGGCTTCTGCTATATCGAAAAGGCGGAATACGGAGTCAATTCCATCAATTCTCCCGCCCTGATCCATCACAGCAGATTCAACCTAAACCAGAAGGGCATGCAGCTCTACGGCATCGGAGCAGCCGATCCGGCAGAGGTGATCGTCTCCCACTGCCTCATCGAGCGCAGCATCCAAAACGGCATCCTCGTCGCCCAGAATTCCAACGCCGTCATCCTGGCCAACGAACTGCGCTACAACGGCACCGGCACCCAATACATGGCTTCCATCCAACTCTCCAACCAGTCCACCGGCGGCTCCAACAGCCCTGTCATCCACAGCAACCATATCCACCACAATCACAAGCAGGGCATCACCGCCTGGGACATCGTGGGAGCCAACGCAATCCAGCCGGAGATCTATGACAACCTCATCGAATACAACCTCACAGGCATATATCTGCTCAACGCTTCGGGCTATGTGCACGACAACATCATCGCCCACAATTTCATTCCCGGAGACGCCAACTCCGGCGCGGGGGTGATGGTTGCCGGAGCCACCAGCGCGCCATACTTTGAGCGCAACGAGATCTACGGAAACTTCACCGGCTTCTACATTGGCACAAACGCCCAACCCTGCCTGGGCGACCTCTCCATCTACCACGCCTGGGCGCAGGGCGAAAACCAGATCTACGGCAACATCGACGAATCCAACCTCCTCCACAGCGTCTTTACCTATTCCTACACCAATCCCAACCTTGTGATCAAGGCGGAAAACAACTACTGGGGAACAGACGATCCCGCCCAGATCGCCGTCGGCATCAATGACCACAACGACAGCGCTTCGCTGCCCACCGTGGATTTCGAACCATATCTCATGGAGCCGGATATTGTTGCCGTGACCGGGTCGGTGGCGTACAATGGCATTTTCAACCTCAGCAACCACCGCATCCAGTTTGTGGACTCCTCCACCGGAGACATCATTTACGAATATGCTTTGGACACCCCGGCAGACTTCTCATTCAGCGTGTCCCTCACCGAGCCTTTCCACGTGGTGGTGATTGCCGACGCCGTGGTTGTTGGCCGCACCCTCTACGGCACTCCGGGCGGGCTTGCTCAGCCCCAGTCCCTTGATCCCGGCGAGCAAAGCAGTTTTGCTCTGGGAACAATTGAGATCGAAGACACCCCTCCGCCACGCCATCAGCAGGCAGGCGCACCCCAGATGGTCGGCGACAACCTCTGCTATCCGGTTTATAATAGCTTTTTCGTTTATCACTGGGAATATATCAACTGGCTTTTCCAGCAGGGAGACTACCTCTATATCCGCCGCCACACACGCTACAACGACGCCGCCAACATCGAGTTTTACCTTCCGGGTATGGTGATGTGGGATAAAGTGGCAAACGTCCAGCACGATGACCTTTGGACCCGCACCGAGATCATGGACGACAGCGGCACCCAGCGCCAGTCCACGTTCCAGGCCAGGCAAGTCGCCGATGAGGGCTTCATCTCCAACCGTGTAATATACAGCCTGATCCTCCAGCGCGACGCAGCGGACAACAGCCTGATCTGCATCCGCCAATACATGCCGGACTTCAGGCGGCTCTACCACTACGACGGAGATTACGTCTGGCGCGCGGAAACGATTGTCAGCAACCTCTGGGACCCGTATCTTCAGGAAGGAGCCTTCTGGCACTACATGCCCATCCTGACGGTCTATCAGCCCACCTACCTCTGCTTCGACTTTCCGGAAAACCAGATGCAGAACCACAGCCACCTCACCCTCTACTGGCAGGCGCCGATGGACGACGGCAGCTTCGACTGGACCGGCTACCGCATCTACAACCATGGCCAATTGTTTGCGGAAGTGCCCTTTGGCCAGAACTCCTGGCACACGGAAAGCCTCGACAACCACTCCTACTACCTGTTCACGGTCTGCGCCACGGACGGCACCAATGAAAGCGCCCTCACCAACAGCGTCTCGATCTATGGCGTAGCCAACGATGACCTCGCCGCGACGCCACTTGCCTTGAGCGTCCAGCCCAATCCCGCCTCGCTGTCCGCGCACGGAGGAGTGGAGATCAGCCTAAGGTCCGGCATGGATCTTCAGGGACGGATAGCGATCTACAATCTGCGCGGCCAGGCAGTGCGCGTTCAAAACGTCTCCGGCGGGAAGGATCTGTCCTGGCGCTGGGACCTGCGCGACGACAAAGGCCAGTTGTGCGCCTCCGGAGTCTACTTTCTGCGCGCGGAATTCGCAGGCGAGAAATCCCTGTCCCGCCGCCTGGTAATCTTCAAGTAACTCTCTGCGGTAAAACTGCTTAACTATAAAAACAGCGCGGGTGGCATCCCGCGCTGTTTTCATATCTGCCTTGGGTCAGGCTTGCTCCTGGCTTTCTGATCTCCCTCTATCCACCCGGCAGCAACCCGGTTGTTAACCGGGAGGAGACAGGGTGGTCAGCGGGAAACCGGCAAGCCGGGAACAAGGGTGCTTCTGCGGAGCATCACCAATCCACCAGCACGTAGGCGGAGCCGTAGAAAATGTCGTCGCAGACGTCCATGGCGATCACGAACAATCCTACCGGTTCGGCAAACATCACCGCCCAGCTTGATACGTTGTTGACTCCCAGGAAGTTATAGTCTTCTCCATATTGGTCGGTGTTGTAAACGCGGTCGAGGATCTCATAGTTGCCGCCGATGTCGCGGATCGCTTCATAGCGGGTGACGCGGCGGTCGAAATCGGGCGAGTAGCCCAGCAGGCTCTCCCAAAAATAGAGCATGTCGCCGCTTAGCGCGGTCCACAGATAGTCAGTGCGATAGCGCCCATTGGAGAGATCGCCCATGACCACGGCGCTTCCGCACTCCAGGCCGCCCATGTAAACGGGGGCGTTATCGGAGTAGATAAGGTATTTGGTGTAATATTCATTATCCTGTTCGTAACCCAGATAGACGTCGGAGCCGATCTGGATGAAGCAATCGCAGAGGGGATCGAAGTCCAGGCGCGGGTCATCCGTGTCGCCCAGAATGGTGATTCCCCGGTTGATCTGCGCCTCCGGCCCCTGATACATGCGCTCCAGGTCCCTGAGCAGCAGGCGGGAACCTGTGTAGGGGAGCACATCCCCGGCGACGTCGTATTCGTCGTGATGGACCTGGCGGGAAAACCACTCGCCGGTTTCCAGGGTGTATAGCTGCTCGGAAGCGGCATAGTCCTGGACTGACCAGACCAGGGCGTAGGTGTAGGTGTGGTTGGAGAGGAGGTCGAAGAAATCCAGGGTGGGATAGTAGGGAAGGCTGTTTTCGGTGAAGGTCGGCTCCGGGCGGTCTTCCCAGCCGTCATCGTAAACCAGCTTCTCGTCTCCGTAATAGAAGTCCACGGAGGAGTCGTCGCCGCCGTCGTAGGCTTCTTCATCGCCATATTCGTAGAAGTTGCCGTATTCGTCGTAGTATCCGTCATCGGTTGGGTATTCTTCGGGGGCAGGCTCAATGTATTCCTCGCTATCGGTTTCCGCCTCGGGGTCGGGCATGGTTTGCGCCCAGTCCAGCAGGGGCTGCCAGTCCGGATGCGAGGTGAGGTTGGGGTCGCTGACCTTGGTGAGGCCGGTGTAGCCCATGTTGCCTTTTTCCACGATGAAGCGGAGCATGGCGATGGTTTGGCCGAAGTCGCCCTCGAAATAATGGGCGTTGACGGTGAGGAACTGGAGGGCGGGGAATTCAAGCCATTGGGGATGCTTGCCCGCTTCGGCGACCACCAGGGAATAGAGCGAGTTGTCGTAGAGGGTGCCGCAATAGAGTTCGGCAAGATATTGCTCCCGCTTGCCGGCTTCGAGCAGTTCTTCCTCGACCTGGCGGTCGGCGTCAAAGCTCATCGCCTGGAAAAGCAGGTCGGTGCGGCCATAGAGGATGATCATCCGGGCGAGTTTTTGGGAGAGTTCGTAGTCGGCGATACCGGCGTCCAGCAAGGTATATGCTTCCAGCGCTTCGGCGTCGTCACCCTCGGCGAGGGAGGCGGCGAAGTTGGCCTGGAAAGCGCGTGTCTCTTCGGGGAAGCGGAAATAGAAATTGCGAAGGAGTTGCATATCCCCCACGAGTTCGGCGCGTAGATAGTCGGTTACCTCCCGGACTTCGTCGGGGGAACCGAGTTTGTTCACATAAGTCTCTGTGGCGAGAGCATATCCGTAATCGAGGCGGGGATGCAGACCTGCCAGTTCGCGTGCCGCGGCAAGGCGTTCTGCGTTGCTGGGGTTGGCTCGCGCTTTCAGATACAGCGCGAGGGGTTCGGCGGATCCGGTAAAGGCGGCGCGGTAAGCCTGGTCAGCCTGATCGGGGTTGAAGGCGAGCCAGAGGTTCTGAAACCCTGCCGCTTGGATGGAATCCCCGCCATAATAGAGCAGGGAAGAAAGTTTCGCGGCATAGGCGCTGGCTTCCGCTTCCGGGCTCGATTGCATCAGATTCAGATATGAGGCTGCCAGCCCGTAGATGATGTAGGAACTGTCCCAGGAGTATGGTTCAGCTCCGAAGTACTCGTCGATTCTGGCATACGCGCGGGCGTCCTCAAGATAGTAGTCCAGAAGCATATCCGCGTACTCTGCGGCCAGGTATTTGCTGTAATCGTCGCTTTTGGGGCGGAGCAGGCTGATATGGAGGGCGAGCAGATCGTGGCATTTGTCCAGGGGGACGTGGTCATAGAGGGAAAGGTCGTTGAGCCAGGCATTGTCTTCGCTCACGGCAATTCGGAGGGTGGCGGAAGCAGCCTCAAGATCGCCGAGGCGGAGTTGGGCATAGACTGATGCCAGGCGGGAATACGCGTCATCCGGGAATCTGGCTCCGTACTCCAGCAGGGTCTCGGTATCCGCCAGGAGCTTTGCGCCGTGCTCGGAGTCGTCGGAAAAGAGCTCGCTGCTGTCAAAGCCGTGGAAATATGCCAGCAGTACGGCGCGGTAGCCGCCGGCGAAATCAGGATGGGCGGCGGCAAGTTCGCGGGCAAGCAGAAGCTTCTCCAGCGGATCGTCCTCAAGGTTGATCATCAGGTAGGCGAACTTGGGTCCGCCTCCGGTGCTGTCCATTTGGGCGGCAAGCCATTGGGAGCAGGCTTCCGGGTCGTTGTTCTTCCACATGATGACTGCTTCGTCGAGATCACCGAGGTCTTCGCTTGAGGAGATGAAGGCGGCGGCTTCGTCGTTGAAGCCCTTGTCGAGATATTCGGACTGATAATAGAGGGTTTGCAGTTCTCCCAGGGTGAGGGCAGAGACGGAAAAGGCAATAATCGCCATTACTGCAAGCAGGGCAAGTTTCTTGAAAAGCATACGATCCTCCGGCATCGAAAGGAGTTATCGGGGCAAGCGCAATGCTACTTGGCGCTTCTGTAGGCGGGGCTTTCCTCGATGAGCATCTCGCCGCTGTTGAGGTCAAGCCTGCCGGTCATCAGAGGTCCTTTGGCAAAGAACGCGTGGTCCGGGGTTGCGGTTATGGTCAGCACCCCGTCCACGAGGTCGGATAGCTGGTAGGTGACTCTCAGAGTGTCCGAGTCTTCCAGAATCCGGCTGTATTGGTCGTTGAGAAAGCCGATCCTCTCAGCCAGAACGGCGCGGGATCCTTCCGCGAGCTTCTTTCCGGAGCCTCCCTGCGAAACAGGAGCGACATACCATTCGTAGCTGTCCCTGCCAAAGGTTTCCAGATTGGCGCGCATGGCGCTCATCGAGACGTAATCCGAGGCCTGGGGGACTGGCGCTTGTTTGGCGGGCTTGTCTTTGTCCTTGCGCAGAAGGTCGCAGGCAGTGAAGCTCGCAGCGCCTGTCACAATGACAACTGCCAGTATCAGCAATATTGTTTTTCTCATCTTATCCTCATCCAAAACTCAGGCAATCCGGCTGCAAGGGACTTACAGCTTCAGATTATGCCGGAGCTTGCTATTAAGTTTACATTGACCTGAGATGTCTTGAAACTGTCAAGAAAAGAGTGTTTATCCAGGGCGGATCTGCGCGGCAAAGCGGAGATACTGCTGCAGCGCCACAATCTGCTTGACAATCTTCGCGCATTGACGGGCTTAGAATGTGACAAGCAACCTGCCATACAGGTATGGCATCTGGAGGATACATGCAAGAGATCAAAAGCTTTATCAGGCATCTGGAAGAAGCAGGAAAGGACAGGATTTTGCTCGACCTGGCGGAAGAGCTGCTGCCTGCTTATCTCGATCAATATAACTCAGCCGCAGACAAAATGGAGTATGTGCGCTCCTATTGCGATGAGCAGGCTTCCGCAAAGCAGAATGCCGCGGCTGTATTGGCAGTCCTCTTTTGGTATCACGATTTTGTGGGGGATAAAGACGCCTCGACATATATAATCACGCTTTTCGGCACTTCGGGAGTGATCGAGAGCCAATTGTCCCGCCTGGAAGAACTTCATGGCAAGGAACTGAGTGAACGGGTGGCTTCCCGGATAGCTTTTCCCAAACTGGGTAAGCGCATCGAAGGATATCCGGAGCACGTGGCGGCATATCTGGAAGCATTGCACGAAGTTTTGGGGCAGAATGGCATGATCAAAGTGCTTGCGGGTAATCATCACCGTCTGGAGCCAGACCAGTTTGACCAGGAAAAAGAGCTCTATGCCGCGGCCGGGAGCATGGCTGAGTATCTCAGGGACAAGCACATGCGCCTGACAGCGAGACTTCGGGAGCATTGCGAAAGCGGTAAACTCTGGTTCGAACAGGTGATCACGCCTGAAGTTGTGGATTATGTGCGCGAGAATCAGAATATTCAGACAGGGGTTTTCGCGGACGGGGCTGTTACAATAACTAAAATTCCCTACGCTCCGGATAGATGGATCAAGGAGACGGATCCCATCCTCAAGCGCCACTACGCCTGCCATTGCCCCTTTGTGAGATCCGCCATCCTCTCCGGAACAGAGGTCTCGCCTCTATGGTGCTATTGCTCGGGGGGATTCACCAAACTGCTGTTTGATCATATCTTCGGGCAGGAGTTGGAGGTGGAAATGCTTTGCTCAGTTCTCGCCGGAGACCAGGAGTGCAGGTTCAGGGTCAAGCTGCCACCCGGAGTGAAGTAAAAAACATTGATAATAGCCACCTGATGTCTGTTGGCGGGCATAATTGGATTTTGATTGACATAAACCCTTGTTTGAAAAGTGATGTCATGAAATAACGTAAATAAGTATTTATAAATCATATAAGGAGTATTGACATGGCTAACCAGAAAAAAGCCACGATGGATGGCAATACCGCGGCTGCGCACGTCGCATACGCGTTTGCCGAAGTGGCGGCCATCTATCCTATTACCCCGTCTTCCGGCATGGGCGAACTTTCCGACGCCTGGGCTGCCGAAGGCAGGAAAAACATCAACGGCACCACGGTCGATGTGATCGAGATGCAATCCGAAGCCGGAGCCGCCGGCGCGGTGCACGGATCACTTTCCGCCGGGGCTCTGACCACAACTTTCACAGCCTCGCAAGGCCTGATGCTGATGCTTCCCAATATGCACAAGATCGCCGGTGAGATGCTTCCCACAGTTTTCTACGTAACCGCACGCTCCCTGGCGGCACAATCTCTTTCAATCTTCGGTGATCACTCAGACGTGATGAGCGCCCGCAACACAGGTTTTGCCCTGATCGCCGCGAACAGCGTGCAGGAAGTCATGGACCTCGGCCTGGTGGCGCAGCTTGCCACCATGAAGACCTCGATTCCCTTCCTGCTGTTTTTCGACGGTTTCCGCACCTCCCACGAACTGCAGAAGGTCAATGTCATCGACTATGAGACGATGGCAGAACTTGACGACGGAAATCTTATCGAAGAGTTCCGCCAGCGCGCGCTGAACCCCGACAACCCCCGCGTCAAGGTGGGGCAGCAGGCTCCTGACGTATATTTCCAGGGCCGCGAAACCAGCAACAAGCACTATCTCGCCGCCCCCGGCATCATCCAGGAAACCATGGATGCAGTGGCAGCTAAAATCGGGCGTGCCTACAAGCTTTTCGATTATGCCGGCCATCCCGAGGCGGAACACGTGATCGTGGCCATGGGCAGCGGTTGCGAAACGATCGAAGAAACAATCACTTATCTCAATGAGCAACGCGGGATGAAACTCGGCCTGGTCAAGGTCAGAGTCTATCGCCCCTTCGACGTGGAAAGCTTCCTTGGCGCTTTGCCCGCCAGCGTGAAAACCGTCGCCGTGCTTGACCGCACCAAGGAACCCGGTTCCATCGGCGAACCGCTTTATCTCGACGTGGTAACCGCGCTCAAGGATCGTTCCGGCTTGCATATCATCGGCGGACGCTACGGCCTTTCCAGCAAGGACTTCACTCCAACGATGGTGCTTGCGGTGTACAAGCATCTGATGGCCAGGGGCTTCCATGGCTTCACTGTGGGTATCGAAGACGACGTCACCCATCTCAGCCTGCCTTTGGACGAGTATATCGATCCCAGCCCGGAAGGAACCATCAACTGCAAGTTCTGGGGCCTCGGCTCGGACGGCACGGTCGGCGCCAACAAGAACAGCATCAAGATCATCGGCGACCACACGGACCTCTTTGTGCAGGGCTATTTCCAATACGACTCCAAGAAGAGCGGCGGAATCACCAGAAGCCATCTGCGTTTTGGCAAGTATCCCATCAAGAGCCAGTATTTTGTGACCAAGGAAGACTTTGTGGCTTGCCACAACCAGGCTTTCATCGGCCGCTTCGACCTGCTGGGCGGGATCAAGGAAAACGGCGTATTCCTCCTCAACTCCTTCTGGAGCAGGGAAGACGCTTTCAATCACCTGACCTGCGAAATGCAGCAGATCATCATCGACCGCAAGATCAAGTTCTACAACATCGACGGCCTGAAGATCGCCGAGGAAGTTGGACTTGGCGGACGCGTCAATACCGTGATGCAGACCGCTTTCTTCCTCATCTCCGGCATCCTGGAGCGCCATGAAGCGATAGACCTGATCAAGGAATCGATCAAAAAGACCTACGGACGCAAAGGCGAGGAAGTTGTGAAAATGAACCTCGACGCCGTGGACCGGGTCAACGAAGCCCTGGTCGAGATTGAGATTCCCGCCTCCATTCCGGACAAGTGCACCCCGCAGAAAAAACTGGTACCGGATTATTCGGACGAGTTCACGACCAACGTGATCGAACCAATCATGCGCGAGGAGGGAGATCAGATAAAAGTCTCCCAAATGCCTCTGGACGGATATGTTCCAAGCGGTACCGCCAGGCTTGAGAAACGCCGCGTCGCTCCCTTCGCGCCCCATTGGATCGCGGAGAACTGCATCCAGTGCAACCAGTGCTCTTTCGTTTGCCCGCATGCCGCCATCCGCGCCAAGCTGATCAAAGAGGAAGACCTCAAGGATGCCCCTCAGACCTTCAAAACCCTCAAAGCCACGCAGGCTGAGGGCTATCAATACAAGGTGCAGATTTATGTCGATGACTGCCAGAGCTGCCGCGTTTGCGTCAACGAATGCCCCAAAGCCGCGCTGGTTATGAGTCCCATCGAAGACGAACGGGCGATCGGCGAACAGGACAACTACGAATTCTTTGACCGCCTCCCCAACGACGTGATGGCGAACTTCAAAGAGACCAACGTCAAGGGTTCGCAGTTCAAGCAACCCCTGCTGGAGTTCTCAGGCGCATGCGCCGGTTGCGGCGAAACCCCCTATATCAAACTGCTCACCCAGCTCTTCGGCGACCGCATGCTGATTGCCAACGCGACCGGCTGCTCCTCGATCTGGGGCGGAACATTCCCCACCATCCCTTATGCCAAAAACAAAGACGGCAAGGGCCCCGCATGGGCGAACAGCCTCTTCGAGGACAATGCCGAGTACGGCTTCGGATTCCGTCTGGCGGTCAATTCCCATCGCAAGTTGCTCAAACTCGCGGTGCAGCACCTCATGGACAAGGCGATCGATCCCGCATTGAAAGAAGCTTTCGGCTACGCGCTGGAGCATTGGAACGATGTGGATCAGGCTGCCAAGGACAACGCGGCGAAGATCAAAGCTCTGCTCCCGGCTGCTTTGGACAAGGCATGCGAAGGCTGCAGGCCTCTGCTCCGCAGAGTGGTTGAATTGCAGGATTACTTCATCGAGAAGTCCATCTGGGCGATCGGCGGCGACGGCTGGGCATATGACATCGGCTACGGCGGACTCGACCACGTGATGGCATCCAACCAGAACGTGAATGTCTTCGTGCTGGATACAGAAGTCTATTCCAACACCGGCGGACAAGCCTCAAAATCCACTCCGCTGGGTTCGATCGCGCGCTTCGCCGAAGCCGGCAAGAACACCAACAAGAAAGACCTGGGCATGATGATGATGTCCTACGGCTATGTCTATGTGGCAAGTATCGCGATGGGCGCCAACAAGGTGCAGGCGATGAACGCCATCCTGGAAGCGGAAGCCTATCCCGGACCGTCGATCATCATTTCCTATGCCCCCTGCATTAATCACGGCATCGACATGTCTATGTCCCAGAAGCGTCAGAAGCTCGCCGTGGATGCCGGATACTGGCTGCTCTACCGTTACAACCCGCTCAACAAGCTGCAGGGCAAGAATCCTCTGACCTTGGACAGCAAGGAGCCGTCAGTCAGCGTGCAGGAATTCCTCAAGGGCGAGAAACGCTACTCCGCCCTGCAGAATATCTTCCCGGAGCGCTTCGATAAGTTCGAAGACGGAGCGGAAGAGTTCTTTAAGGAAAGATATCTGCAATACAAGAAGTTAACTGAGGGATAAACGATCCCTCCATCAAATAAGCGAAACCAGCGGAAGCAATCCGCTGGTTTTTTTGTTGACACAGTTCCGTCAGTTCTCAACATGACTTTGGGAGCAATATGAAATCCATCAACAAGCTACTGGTTATCGCCGTGATTGTTGCGATCACTGCCCCGATTGTTCTGTTCGCCGAACAGAATGCGATCAACACGGAGGATCAAATGAAAGAGATGCACCAAAAACTCGGTACTGAGCTATTCAACAAGAGTTGGGATCTGCTGCTAAAAACTGATCGAACGCCGGATGACGTTGCCGTCCTGGTCAACACCGTCCATGCCTCCCTATGGCATTGGCGGCAGTTGGAACAGCCCATCAACGTCCTGCGTGGCGAATGGATGGTCTGCCACGTCTACACGCTTCTGGAGCATAAAGAGGAAGCCCTGTACCATGCAAACAACGTTATGCGCCTCAAAGAGAAAATCAATCCCACGGGTTGGGACCTGGCATACTGCTATGAAGCCATGGCGCGCGTGATGGCTCTGCATGGCAACAAGAATGAGTTTCAACGCTACTACGCTCTGGCTCTGGAAGCGGGAGAAAACATTGCGGAGGAAGGTGACCGCCAGCAATTGGATGCAGACTTGAACGATGAATTCTGGTTCGGGATAAGAGATTAGCCCCGAGGCAGTTCGCTAGACCAGTACTTTCTCCACAAAGCGGGAATACATAAGTTTTGCCACAGCCATATACTTCAGGCGGAAGCGGATAACATCCCCTGTCGAATAGTGCCTTGGATTGTCTCCCAGATCGTAGACCGTCAGGTCGCTGCTATTGCCGAAGAACCTGATCTCAGGATCCTCGGGGATCAGATTGTCATGGTCCACGTCCAGTTCCCCAAAGTCCAGAATAGCCTTGAAGCTCAAGTCTTCATTCTCCTCGGCTGAAACGTGACCGACAGCCGCCTCGGTTATTTGTCCATCCGGCATGCTGTCCTTTTTGTACAACTCCACGATGTTCGCCTCGAAGGTAAATGCTCCCGTGTTGAGGTCTAGAACCTGTTTGTTGTTAAGCGGCGAGGTGCCCAAAAAGACAGCTTCTCCGATCCGGAAATGGTTGAGGTTCAGGGGAACCTTTCCCTTCTCCAGCATCGGAATCGTGATGGAACTCGCTCCTGAGATAAGTTCAAGCTTATGCTTGAATTTGGCTTCCAGCAACTGCCTGTAAAGCACAAGTTGGATAAGTTTGTCGTAGGTCGGCTGGATTCCATACATGCAGCCCAGATTCGTGCCGATACCGATCACTTTGATGTTGGGCAGCCTGAAAACCCTCTTATAAAAAGGAATCAAGCCTTCACGGTTGATGCCCTCCCGCAACTCCCCCATCTCGATCATCACCAGTATCTGGTGTTCCTTTCCTTGTTTGACCGCTTCTTTGCTCAGGGCTTGTATCGTCGCCAGCGAGCTGTTCAGGGAGATGTCGGCATATCGGACTATTTTTGGCACGTTGGCGAGGGCGGGGGGTTTTATGTATAACGTCCTGAGGTTGGGATCGATGTCTTTGACTATTTTTAGCGATTTCCACTGGCTGACTGCGATGGAGTGGGTGCCTCTGATTGAATGATGGGAAAGGATTTTTTCCATTACGGCTCTATCGGTGCCCAGCACTTTGACGACAAGCGACCACTGCTTTTCGTGCTCATCCATCAGTTGTGTTATCTTCTCGATATTATCGGTAAGCCTGTCGATGTGAATCTTCAGTCTCGCCATAACTCATCCCTTAGACCAGCGCATTTCCGCGTATTTTGTCCTGAAGCCAAGCTTTTCGTAAAGCTGCTTGGCGGGATTGTCATACTCCACGTGGAGGGCGATGTCTTCATCGCTAAGTTCAAACACCTTGTTCAGCAGTTCGGTGCCGATCCCCTGTCCGCGCCTGGATTCGTCCACCGCGATGTAGACAAGGATGTTTGCCGGTATGTATTGTTCCATGCCCGTGCGGTTCATCACAACTGCCCCTGCCAGCTTTTCCCCATGCCACGCCAGCAGCAGATAACCACCCTTGCCCGTTTCTTCGCTAAATGCGTAGTCCAAAGCCTTTGAGATTGCGGGTTTGGAATCCCTAAAACGCCCCAGATGCATGTGCAGAAAATTCACTACCTCGGCCTGGCTTGCTCCCGGAGGGTGGTTTCTGAGGTTCGTATGACGGCTAATTCTGACCATAACGATTTCTCCTTTACTGTAATAAGATAGGTTGACCTCAACGATCATTAATCACTAACTCATTACAGACATAGGGTTTGCCTATGTCAAGCATTTTTTTGCTCTGGCATGCATTAGCTTAATGGTATCATCATATAGTCAAACTGCTTCGTCGCGTAAACTATCTATAAAGAGTCAGTGAAAACTTCAAATTGGATCACTGAAAACTTCAAATGGGGAAAATCGGGTATTCTAGCGAGGTGTTGGCAATCCCATTTGGATCACTGAAAACTTCAAATGGATCACCGAAAACTTCAAATGGGTCACTGAAAACTTCAAGAAAAGATCACCGAAAACTTCAAGAAAGGATCACTGAAAACTTCAAGAAAGGATCACTGAAAACTTCAAATGGGTTTCGCCTAACCTTAATAAAAAACGTGGGAAACACCGGGCGGCGTTCCCACGTATCGGAGGGCATTCTATGT
>CAZKAA010000024.1:0-26677 GCA_964550575.1 uncultured Candidatus Cloacimonadota bacterium | reverse complement strand
AGGGAGCCGGTGCTGGATTTGACGACATGTTTTACGAGTTCCTGGGTTACAACGGCTACTTCGAAGACATCGGCAACATCAATGTGCACCTGATCCTGCTTGACGCAGGCACTCAGGAGCAGACTGACTCCAACGGCCAGTCGCTGGGCGAGTTCCACAGCTTCGATTTCGCGGGAGCTTTCGGCTACAGCTATGACGTGATTCCGGAGCACCTGGGAGTCGGCGCGAACTTCAAACTAATCTACAGCTATCTTGGACCGGGCACAGGCAACACGGAAGACGTGGGCAACGCCTTCACCTTTGCCTTTGACTTGGGCGCAAAATATCAGGACCTTGGCGTCAAGGGCCTGGACGCATCTCTGGCGATCCAGAACATTGGCCCCAACGTGACCTTTGTAGACCAGGCGCAATCCGATCCCCTGCCAATGACCGTTCGCTTGGGAGCATCCTATGACGTTCTGGACAGCCCGATGAATAAATTTCTGCTTTCCGCGGAAGCCAGCAAGATCCTTGCCAACGACGATCCCCTGCTGCAACGCTTCATCACAGGCTGGCAACACATTGACGAGACGATTTACGCTCTCGGCGCAGAATATACTTATCTGGACCTGATCTCCCTCCGGGGAGGTTATTTCATCGACAACGCGGGCAGCGTGGTCGGACCCAGCTTCGGCGTTGGGCTGCAATACACGATCAACAAGCAATATAAGATCACTGCCGACTTCGGCATGATCAGCGCGGGAGAACTCACCGACTATAACAAGGTGTTCTCCGTCGGCCTGGAATTCTGATCCAGCAAGAACATTAGCAGCTTCCCCGGGTCTGCTGATCCGGGGAGGTTGATTATTTGATGAAGAAAAGAATCCTGTTTATCGCCCTGCTCTCCATGGCAATTGCCATTTTGAGCGGAGTCAAGCTGACGCCACAAAAGAGATACACCAATCAGGCTCCACGTCTGCACCCCTACATTCAACTTCTTAACAAGCAGAGCCAAAACCCAAAATCCACCAAGTTAAAAAATTACGAGAAGTTGCTGGTGATTCTGGTGGACTTTCAGGAAGAGACAACCGATGATCCCAATACCACCGGCAACGGCAAATTCCTGCTGAACGCCGATCCCGGCTATCTTTACACCGTAGGCAGTCCTCCTCATGACCGGCAGTACTTCCTGGACAATCTGGAAGCACTTAAGTATTATTATCTGGCTGCTTCCGCCGGTTCGTACGAACTGGACTACGACGTGTATCCTCAGAGCGGCGCGTACACGCTTCCACAAAGTATGGGCTATTATAATCCGCCGGGCGTGGGAAGCGACGTTTTCGTCTCCAGAATGGAGGAATACTTCAAGAGTTCCTTCGAACTCGCGGACAGCCTTTCTCCCGAGATCGACTTTTCATCCTATGGCCACTTTATGATCGTGCATGCCGGGTCTGACTGGCAGCATGACGTTTTCGGCGACACCCCGTCTGATATTCCCTCGTTCTTCATCAATGTCGGCGCAGGCAAGGAAGCGGTTGTCGACCAAGGTCAGGTTATGATCGGCCAGGCATGCAACGTGCCTTCCACAATCTCCCAAGATTTTCGCAGCCAAACCGGCGACGGCGAAACCTATCACAGCGGCTATGGCGCCCTTAATGCGGTGATTGCCCATGAATTCGGGCACTCGTTGGGTTTTGTGGACCTCTACAACGTCTATAACTGGCAACCCATGGTCGGCGTGTTCGACATCATGGACAGCGGCGGATCTGGTGTTCTGGTTGATGTGCTTGACGACGGCTCATACGTGCTGTTGGAAGGCGCACTGCCCGTGCTTCCCGGCGCATGGTCGCGGTCCCTGGCATTTGGCGATGATCTGTCGGACAGCGGGTTGTTGAAAGATATTGAACAGATTAACCTCTTTTCTCCGCAAGAACTGGCCGCAAGCAGCGCCAAGCAGGAATATCCGGTCAAACCAGAAATCTTGAGGATACCCCTCTCCGATACGGAATACATTCTGGTTGAGAACCGGAGCGTGGATCCGGACAACGACGGAGGAACGGCGGTATTCGCGACGCCGGACAGCAGAGTGATCCTCTACCCCACGCCATTTGACGATCCCAACAACAATCCTTCCTATGAATACGATTATCTGCTACCTTCGTTCCAACGTGCGGACGGATCTGCGGTCGGAGGCGGATTGTTGGTCTGGCGAATCAACGACGACGTGATCTATAACCAGGGGGTAACAGACTCTGAGGGAAATTGGGTTTCCAATTTCGCCAACAACACGGTCAACACCCGATACAACCAACGTGGCATTGAGATTATAGAAGCGGACAATCTGCCCGACATCGGATATGACTGGTCATGGTATTGGACCGGCACCCAGTATGAGTATTTCCATGCGCGGAAGCCGGTTTTGGACGGCTCGGGTTTCTTTGTGAACTGGTCTCAGGATGAGTGGAAACCAACGCTCAGCGCAACAACGCTTCCTCCGCTGGCGGACAGCGATGGCAGCGGAGCGCTTTACTGGCTTTCCGAGATAGGAAATCCCAGCGCTCTTATGTCCCTGACTCCCCGGGCAGGTTTTTTTAGTCAAACGGACGTCTTCGCTTCTGGCGAACCGGGAATAATAACAGGACCGGTTCTCGATTCAAGTTTCAATAACTACGACATTCCGCTGATCGGCGAGGATTCTATCCGTCTCTTGAGCAGAACGGGAGGAGAATGGGCTGACCTGATGGGTCCTTTCCCCTGGACAGGCCAGCCTGTTGACCATCACATCATCACTACCAATCAGTATCCGAATGGCCTGAAGGAAATGGTTATGGTCCACGGCGACAATTTGGAGATCGTGGAGTTTGCTTTCGACGACTTGCAATCTGTCTCCCTGAACTTTACCGCGCCCATAACCACCACACCGATTTCCATTCGCGACACGCTGTTTGTGTGCACCGCCGGAGAACTGAGTTCCATCAGAAGCAATGAGATTCTGGAAACCGTGCCCTTGGCCGGCATTCGCAAACTCGGCAGCTTCGGCCAGGATCTGGTGGCTCTTTGCACTGATATTGCGTATTTGATCGACACCCGGGACCTGTTTATCAAGGTTGGGATTGAACTGCCTGAAATCTTCGGTGTATACGAGCCAGTCTCAGTCAGTACATCCATCGGGGACAGAATGCTGTTTCTCATGGCTGACAGCGGCAATCTCTACAAATACGAATACGCTCAACTGCGGTTGATCCATGCCAGTTCAGGCGCAGACAAACCAACGCAGATGGGGATTTCCAGTATCTCAACCGGAAGTTCCACAAGTATCCGACCCGTATTGTTTTGGGGCCAAGGCAACCGGATCTATGCCATTAAGCATGACGGCACCCTGATCGCAGATTTTCCCTACAACGCCTATCCGCTTGAGTTCGATGCGGAACAGCATGTCTTGTCGATACGAAAGGATGGGGATGTTCTCTTCCTGCTTCCAGTTCCCGGAATAGGGCATGTGTCGTTTTCGCCAGACTCAGGGATTTCTTGGGAAAACTCGCTTAATCCTGCAGGTAGTTCACAAAGCGGGATTTTGGCCGAAGCAATCTCGATAACACCTTCGATGACTCCCTACATCTGGTATTATCCCGATCAAGAGGGTAATGTCTTCATCCACTCCAGAAGCTTTTGGTTCGATGAGATACTCATTCCCTGGAATGGTTTCCGCAATGGAGAAGCCGGGAGCGTTTTATTTTCCAGCCTTGCAGATGAGACTCCCGCGGAAGAAGCCTTTTCCGCGTTTGTATTCCCCAATCCCGTTACTGCAGGACAAATGCGCGTCCGAATCAGCGATTTTGCAGAGCCGGTGACTTTGGACATTTTTGACATCAATGGAGCCAGGGTGTTTTCAGGATCATATCCTCCCAACGGCATATTAGTCAGGGATATCCTGATTGAAGGGCTCAAGCTTTCCTCCGGAGTCTATGTATTGAGCGTGTCAAGCGGCAGCAACAAGCAACAGGTGAAATTCGCAGCACAGAAATAGAAAGGAAGATGATGAGAATCCCAATTCTAACCTTGATTTTATTGGCCTTGGCCACAGTGGCATTCGCTCAGAGCATTGAGGATATGATCTTTGCAGACCAACCCGACAGCCTGCACAACGACATCATCAAGGTCAACTTTGAAAAGAAAGACGCGCGAAAAGCTATGCTCCTATCCGCCTTGCTTCCGGGCGCGGGTCAGTTCTATGCCGATAAATCGGCTTTCACGACTTATTTGTTCCCGGCTCTTGAGCTGGCTCTGATCGGCGGAATAGTCTATTTTAACCATCAGGGCAATGTTAAAACAGATGAGTTCGAGAAATACGCGACTGGCGAAACCGTCACCCAGACATTCAACTATACGGTCAACGGTATTGACTATCAATACACTTACACCGGCACCCGCTACCGCCGCGAGTATCAGGATCTGGTACAAAACGTCCTGATGAGCGTGAACGCGTACGACATATACGACGGCACATTTTTCAGGCTTGACGACGAAAATACCCAGCACTTCTATGAAGACATCGGCAAGTATGACAAGTACATCTTTGGCTGGGCGGACTGGTATCACAATTTCGCGACTGATCCCAGATCAGGAAACGGAACTTTCGTCCTGAACGATCCGGCATTTGCAGGAACCTGGCTTTGGTCCGGCAGCGATGACCCGCAACTCGCGCATTTGAGACGCTGGGAGATGAATTACCGTATTGAGGATTATCTTAACGGAGATCTGGATAACCCCGTCCCTCCGGAAAAAGAGGCAGCATCACCATGGCGGGAAGAATATATCGAGATGCGAAAAGCTGCCAATCGCCAGTATTCATACGGGCGCATCGCGACCTTGGGTTTGGCATTCAACCATATCGCTGCTGCAATCGACGCTGCATTGCTGACCAGTAGATATAACCGCAACGCTCTGACGAGAAACGATGTGCAGTTGTACTATTATGCCGATGCGAGCAGAAGCCGCTTCACGCCTGGCGTGGGAATAAAAGTAACCTTCTGATGCGAACCCAATTGATTCTGGCCGGGCTTGTCCTGTTGATGATCTCCAGTTTGGGAGCCCTGCCAAAAATTGCCTATGTCGGGATGTCCGCCATCCTGCCCGGTAGCGGAGAAATCGCACTGGGCAAGACACTGACAGGGGGGATCATGTTTGGCGTAGACGTTATGGCACTTAATGCCTGGTTTGCCACAGACAGGCAGAAAGACGATCTGACCAGATCATACAAACGATACGCTACCGTTTATGCCGGCGCGCCTGAGTATGGAACCAATAGCTACTATCAGCATCTTCAACAATATCTTAGCAGTAATGAGTTCAACCAGTTTCAAGATATGATGGCTCGTAATTATTATTTGATATACACATACGATCCTGAAGGTTATTCCCAATACATGATCGCCAATACCTACGGAGAGGCTGAAGCCTGGAACTGGCAAAGCGTGGAACACCAAGACGAATACCGCACCTTGCGCAGGAAGGCTCAAACCACAAAAATGTATCAGAACCTCAGCCTCGGCGTCATAATCCTTAACAGGGCAGTCAGCATGATTGACGTTGCGCTCACCAAACGCGATCCTGACTCTGGCAGCGCGATTTATTTTACTCCAACAGACAATCATGGATTGATGCTCAACTACAGAATGGAGTTTTGATGCGATACAATGGAAAGATATCGATTTTGCTGCTGGCGGCGCTGCTTCCGGCGATTCCGCTCTGTGCCCAGAGCAAAGGACTGCAGTTTCTTCAATCATTGGCGGTTCCGGGACTCAGCCAGATCCGCAACGGGCAGAATTATGGTTACGCCATGCTGACCGCGGAAGTGGGTATCATATCCACGCTCATGTACCTGAACACGGAAGAGAAGCTTAAATCCCAGGAATACTATGAATACGCCCTGAAATACGCGCACATCCAGCCCGGAGATTATCCCGACCAGTATTATCGGGATTTAAGCCGCTACAACAGCAGCGGTTTTGAAGCTGGTGGATACAACGCCGATGTTCGCCAGCAGGCAATGAGCCTCTATCCCACCGACCCGATCCAGCAGCAGATCTATATCGACGAACATAGCTATCCTGAAAGCTATGCTTGGAATTGGGACAATCTTGACAAACGCGGCGCGTATAGCAAGATCAGGGTGCAAACGCAGGATCTGCGGGATTATGGGAAGATGGCGATCGGAGTCTTGATCGTCAACCACCTGATCAGCGGTGTGGATGTTTTAAGAAGTTTCAGTAAAAGGACAAAGTCCCAAGTCTATCTGGACATCAAGGACCAAAGCCCGATGCTGATGCTAAACGTGGAGTGGTAAAGCCTGATCAGGCCAAGTTAAGAAGGGCTTCATAAACCTGCTGCGGCTTAATCTGCCGCATGCAGTCCAAATGCCCCAAAGGACAGTGCTCCGACCCGTGGAGTGAGCAAGGTTGGCAATCAAGATCTGCGCAGAGAATCTTTGCCTTTGAGTTCAAGGGCCTAAAACCAAGCCGGGGGTGGGTTCCCCCATATATTACTACTTGAGGCCTGCCCAACGCCGCACCCATGTGCATTGGACCTGTGTCTCCGCTGATTATCGCGTCACAGCGGTCGATCACTCTTGCCAATGAAGGGATATTGAATCTGCCGCACAGATTGTAAACACCCGGTATCCCATCACTAACCTTTTCCGCCAAAGCTTGCTCGGCAACGCTTCCCAGCAGCCAGAACTCATGGGTTTCCTGCGCCATACGTATTAAATCGGTCCATTGCTCCGCCGGATAGGCTTTGGTGGCGTGAGCTGCTCCAACAAACACTCCCGCCAGTTTTTTTTTCAAGTCGCGTTGAGGCAGGTCCAGATCAACCATTTTCGCATTGGATAGCTCCAACCGGGGGAAGGGAAGGGGAGATGATTCACGTCCTGCATCCGGAAAGATCTTATCCAGAGCGCTTTGATAGAGTCTGATCGTCGATTCCACAGACAGCGTCCGGTTGCCTTTGACGATACTCGACCTTATCCTGCGTTGCTTGTCATAGCTCGCTTTCTGTTGACCTTTAACCAAGGTTTTGACCAGCCAGGATGATGTTTTGGCATGCAAATCGATCACGAGGTCAAAGCTTTCGCTCGCCAATTTGAGATGCCAGAGAAGCCTTTTATCATAAATGGCAGTTCGCAGATCCAAGCCAAACATATCTGGCAGGGGCGCAAACTCCCTTTTGGTCAGAAACACTATCTCCGCCTCGGGATAACTATTGCGCAGTTCTGCCAGTATCGGCTGGGTGAGCACAATGTCTCCCAGCGAACTAAGGCGGATAACCAGTATGCGCATCAAAGGGTGCCGAGAATCAATTCCGGCAGTCTTTGAACTATCAGCGGCAGTTTCTCTGGATTCGTCCCTCCAGCCATGGCGGAATCGGGACGGCCTCCGCCTTTGCCGCCAAGTTCTGATGCCACCGCATTCACAATCCTGCCAGCGTGAAACCGCTCGGCAAGTAGTTTTCCGACCACGCAGAGCAGCGAGACCTTGCCTTCTTTGACCGCGTAAAGCATTGAGATGGTATCGGGAGCCTTTTCTTTAAGCAGATCGCCCAACTCGCGCAGTTTTTCGGGACCAGCATGAACCTCAGCGCTCAATAGCCGAAATCCGTTCTGATCTTTGGCGTTGGCGAGCAAAGCGTCAGCCTCCGAACTGCTTTGCTTAGACTCCAGCCTCTTCAATTCCGCTTCCATGAACTGATTCTGATTCAGCAAACTCTCCACTTTTGTCTCTATAGCCGGTTCTGGAACCTTCAACCTGTCAGCCAGCGAGGAAATTCTGCTTTGCAAGTCCCACACGAACTCGATTGCCGCGCGTCCCGTCACGGCCTCTATGCGCCTGATGCCAGAAGCGGAAGAACTCTCAGCAAGGATTTTAAACAAGCCTATCTCCCCCGTTCTTGCCACATGTGTTCCGCCGCAGAGTTCCTTGGAAAAGCCGCGAACTTCGACCACCCGGACATTCTCCGCATATTTTTCGCCAAAGAGGGCCATCGCACCTTCCGCCCGGGCTTTTGCTATAGACTTCACCTCTATGTCCAGGGGCTGGTCATCCCTGATTGCCGCGTTGACAAGCTCTTCTACCCGCTTGATCTCTTCTTTCGACAGACCCTTGACATGTGTGAAATCAAAGCGCAGATAGCGTTGATGCACCAATGAGCCCTTCTGCTGCACGTGATCCCCCAACAACTCCCGCAGTGCTTTGTGCAATAGATGGGTGGCAGTGTGATTGCGTGCGATGTCATTTCTGCGCTCAACGTTAATCACGGCCGTTACTGGCTTTCGCGTGATCTCGCCTTTGACCAGATTCCCGATATGAACGGAGGATTCGCCATTTTTGACTACATTGCTGACTTCAAGGGTAAAATCGGGACCTGAGATCGTGCCTGTATCTCCAATCTGGCCGCCTGATTCGGCGTAGAACGGAGTCTTGTCCAGTTGCAGTTGCAGATTTCCGTCTTCAGCCACGCGATAACGCTGTACCATAGCTTCCGCGGTATTGGCTTCGTATCCCACAAATTCAGTGGGGGTAGACTCGGTGAACTCAACCCACTCAGAGTCATCCGCCACATACGCAAACTTCGCGTTCTGCCTGGCGCGTTCGCGTTGCTGCTCCATCTCCGCGGAGAAACCTTCTGTATCCACCGTCAAATCTCTTTCCTCTGCCATGATCATCGTCAAGTCTAGGGGAAATCCGTATGTGTCATACAGTTGGAACGCGTCCTTGCCGTTGATGCGGGAATCCTGCACGCGTTCGCATATCTCGTCGAAACGCTCCAATCCCTTGTCCAGGGTTTGATTGAATCTTTCTTCCTCGGCCTTGATCACCATGCGGATGTATGCCGCGCGGCCCTGGAGTTCCGGATAGTGATCGCCCATTTTGGCGATCACCGTTTCCACGAGATGAAACATAAAGGGTTCCGCGAAACCTAGCAAGCGCCCATGCCGTGCAGCCCGGCGCAAAATGCGCCTCATCACATAGCCGCGTCCCTCGTTCGAGGGGAAGCCGCCGTCTGCCAGCGCGAAACACAGGCAGCGCGCATGATCGGCGATCACCCTGTGGGAGACTCCCGTTGCGGGATCATAGGGTACTTTGCTGAGGTCTGCGATCTGCTGGATCAAGGGCTCAAAGAGGTCAGTCTCATAGTTGCTGCGCTTATCCTGCAGCACATGTACGACCCTCTCAAAACCCGCTCCGGTGTCCACAAACTTGTGCGCCAAGGGCGTCAGCGAGCGGTCAGATTCGCGATTGTATTGGATGAACACAAGGTTCCAAAGCTCAATGAATCTGGCGCAATCGCTGTTTGGCCCGCAAACATGTCCTGGCACAGACTGACGGTCGCAGAAACCTTCTCCCCGGTCTATGTGGATCTCGCTGCAAGGGCCGCAGGGACCGGTTTCCCCCATCTCCCAGAAATTGTCCTTGTCACCGTGGTAGGATATGTGGTTCGGGGCAATGTCCGTGTGCTTGCTCCAGAGTTCAAACGCTTCGCTGTCCGAATCGTGGACCGTGGCGTAGAGCTTGCCTTTGGGAAGTTTCCAGACGCCGGTCAGCAGTTCCCAAGCCCATTCGATCGCTTCGCGCTTATAGTAATCCCCGAATGACCAGTTTCCCAGCATTTCGAAAAATGTGTGGTGATATCCGTCTTTACCAACTTCCTCAAGGTCATTGTGCTTGCCACCCGCCCGAATGCACTTTTGGCTGTTAACAGCCCGTTTCACCTCAGGCTCCCGCAGCCCGAGAAAGATATCCTTGAACTGATTCATGCCCGCGTTGGCGAACAGCAATGTGGGATCGTCTTGCGGAACCACCGGCGAGGAGGGTACGAATTCGTGACCCTTGCCCTTGAAGAAATCGATGAAACTCAGGCGGATGTCATTGCTGCTCAGCACCGGAAATGTCTCCCAAGCCTTCGATAGTATCGTAGTTTTCCATGATCCACTTTTCGGCGCTCCAAGCCGCGACGGCTCCGTCGCTGGTTGCCGTGACAACCTGGCGCAGCACTGTATGGCGTATGTCCCCCGCGGCATAAATGCCGGGACAGGTTGTATGCATAAACTCATCGGTCATCACAAATCCCGCGCTGTCAAGTTCCAGCCGCGACTCGATCAACTCGTTGTTCGGCAGGATGCCGACATAGATGAAAATCCCATCCACGGGAAGAAAGCTTATGAGATTGGTCTTACGGTTCACAAGTTCGAGTTTTTCGATCTTGCTTTCGCCGTGAATCTCCTGAACCACGGTATCCCAGATGAACTCCATCTTTGGATTTGCCAAAGCTCGCTCCTGAATGATCTTCTGGGCGCGAAGCTCATCTCTGCGATGGATCACGATTACTTTTCTGGCAAAGCGTGTCAGGAAAAGCCCTTCCTCGATCGCTGAGTCTCCCCCGCCAACCACAGCCACTACCTTATCGCGGTACAATGCTCCGTCGCAAGTGGCGCAGTAAGACACGCCGCGCCCCGTGAAGCGCTCTTCGCCAGGCACGTTTAGCAGTCTGGGGTGCGCTCCCGTGCAGACAATCAGGGACTTCGTGCGATAGGTTTTCTCCCTGGTTTCGATTATCTTGCAAAGGCCTTCCATGCCGATAGCCGTCACTTCGTCGTCAATGAACTCAGCCCTGAAGCGCACAGCTTGTTGGCGCATTCTCTCGGTCAGGTCATATCCCGAAAGCGCTTCCGGAAAGCCCGGATAGTTTTCCACTTCATCGGTGACGTTGATCTGCCCCCCGATGATGCCTTTTTCAAAAACCGCGGTTTTCAGTCCGCCGCGAGCGCTATAGATCGCCGCGCTAAGTCCGGCCGGGCCGCCGCCGATAATCATTACATCATATTTCATAACTACCTCAATATCTTTTGCTTATGCTTTCTGTCCCTTCTTTTCAATTCTGCTTCTCCGTCAAGGTTTTTATCCGCCCCAAGCTCCTGATAGATTCCAGAAAGACACATCCCCTTGCCCAACCGCCTTTTCAGGCTTTTGGGCGGGGCAATGGCTGGATTTACCATTGATCATGGATCAGGAGCCCAGTCTGGCATGAGCGGCCATCTGCCTCCGCGGACTGAAAGCGAGGTGCAGGAAACCCTCAGCCGGAGTGAAAGCCATTCCGCTAAAAGCAGCGAAGGTGGACGGCTCAGATTTTTATATTGACACAGATAGTGTCTGCAACGGAGGATATTTTTTTCAATCTGAGTTGACGAGGTACCGGCCATGAAGATGGAAGAACTCAACTATTACTACAATAAATTCAAATTCGGCGAGGACATTTTTCACCAACTGATGCAGAAACGGGTGCGCGACATCCTTCTCGTCTCCACTTTTTACGACGCGTTCATTTTCGAGCAGGACGGACGGCTTTCGGAGCAGATCTTCGGAGAATACAGGCAACTGAACCTGACCACCGCTCCCCGCATAACCAGCGTTCCCACCGGTGTCGATGCCCTGGAAAAGCTGAAAACCCGCCAGTTCGACCTCGTGATCACCATGATGCGCATCGGCGAGATCGGACCCTTCCAGTTGGCTAAGGAAATCAAGAGCACTCATCCGGACCTGCCGGTGCTTCTGCTGCTTAACGTAGCCTCGGATTACATCATCTGGGAAAACCATCCCGAAGAAAAGCGCTACATTGACGACGTGTTCCTCTGGAACGGCGACACCAAGCTGTTTCTGGCCATGGTGAAGAATATCGAGGACAAGATGAACGTGGATTTCGACACCACCAACGGACTGGTCCGCGTGATCTTGCTGGTCGAGGATTCTGTGCATTACTACTCGCTCTTCCTCCCTTCCCTTTACAGCGTGATTATGAGGCAAACGCAGAAACTGATCGAAGAAGAGGTCAGCGATATAAACAAACGCTTGAGGATGCGCATTCGTCCCAAAGTTATCCTCGCCCACGATTATGAGGAAGCGATCGAGGCCTATCACAAATACAAGGATTATCTGCTCTGCCTGATCTCGGACGTTCGCTACAAAGTCCGCGGCGAGACAGACCCGCATGCCGGCATCAAGCTGCTTACCCATATCAAAATGACCAACCACGATCTGCCCATGATCCTTCAATCCTCCGAGGACGAGAACGAGAAAAACGCTGAGGAACTGGGCGTGTTTTTCCTGAACAAAAATTCCAAAAACCTGTTTGGCAGCCTCCGCAACTACATGGTTTACAATCTTGGCTTTGGCAATTTCGTGTTTCGCAACGACAAAGACGAAATCATCGACGAAGCGTCCAACATCGCTGAGTTTGAGGACAAGATACTGAAGGTTCCTGATGAGTCTGTCGTTTTTCACAGCAAGTTCAATCATTTTTCGAACTGGCTGATCGCGCACGGAGAGGTTCAGATCGCCAAGCGCATCCGTCCGATGAAAGTGGAGGATTTTGCCACCCGCGAAGAGCTGCGCCAGTATCTGTACCACACTTTCCGCAGCGTGCGCATCGACAAGAACCGGGGCAAAATCATCAATTTCGACGCTGTTTCGCTGACTGAAATGAACCAGATCATCCGACTTTCCGAAGGCTCCTTGGGAGGCAAGGGAAGAGGCCTCGCCTTCCTGAACGCATTGCTTTGCACCATGGACTTTGAAAAGAAGTTCGAAAATGTCAGCATTGCCCTGCCCAGCACCGCGATCATTGGTACCAACGAGTTCGACCGCTTCGTGGAAGACAACAATATCCTGGAGTCAATTCCGGGAAAGACCGATGAGGAGATCGACGAGATCTTCATCCAGGGGCAGCTTTCGGAGCAATTGGTGCAGCGTTTGGAGATATATCTTGCCGGAGTGCACTATCCCATAGCTGTGCGCTCCTCAAGCCTGCTGGAAGACTCTCAAGCCCAGCCTCTGGCGGGGGTCTACCGCACGTTCATGCTACCCAATAACCATTCGGACAAAATGTACCGCCTGCGGCAGCTAATGGACGCAATCAAACTGGTTTTCGCCTCTGTTTATCTGAGCGATGCCCGCAACTTCCTTGAAGCCCTGAATTTCAAGGCTGAAGAAGAAAAGATGGCTGTCATCATTCAGGAGACTGTCGGCTCATTAAAGGGAGATCACTTCTATTATCCGCATGTATCAGGCGTAGCCCAGTCCTACAACTTTTATCCCACCGGACACATGGTCCACACAGACGGCATCGCGAACATCGCCCTCGGCCTGGGGAAATCTGTCGTCGAAGGCAAGCTCAATTTCCGCTTCTGCCCCAAATATCCCCAAACTGAAATGCTGCCGCAGACGGAAATGGTGCGTTCCGCCCAGAAAGAGTTTTATGCCTTGGATCTCTCCCGCAATGACTTTGACCTCACCAAAGGCGAGGAAATCACCTTGGCAAAACTGATACTCAAGGACGCCGAAAGACATGGGGTGCTCAAGTATCTCGCCTCGGTATGGGACTATGAAAACTACCGCCTGACCGATAATCTGGAGGAAAGAGGCCTCAAGGTCCTCACTTTCACCGGAATCCTGAAATATAACTACTTTCCCTTGGCAAAGATCGTCGAAGAGCTCCTGGAAATCGGTGAGATCGCACTTGGCATCCCGGTGGAGATCGAATTCGCCCTCAACCTTGATGTCGATCATGAGATGCACACCAAGCCAACTTTCTATATCCTTCAGGTACGTCCGCTATCGGTGAACACCGATGCCTACCGCATCGACCCCTCGACGCTGAACAAGTCGGATCTGCTGATGTATACGGAACACGGCATGGGCAACGGTGTGATCAACGAGCTTACTGACGTGATCTACCTTGATCCGCGCAACTTTGACAAAACCAGGACCATGGAGATGCAAGCTGAAATCGAGCATTTCAACGAATCCATGGCCAAACAGGGGAAACGCTACATCTTGATTGGACCGGGCAGGTGGGGTTCGCGCGACAAATTTTTGGGAATTCCCGTCCGCTGGCCCCAGATCAACCGGGCAAAAGTGATCCTCGAAACCGGACTCAGGGACTTCATTGTTGAAGCCTCTCAGGGAACCCATTTCTTCCATAATCTTGTCGCGATGAACGTGGGCTACTTCACCATCCCCTTTGTTTCAAGCACAGACTTCGTTGATCTGGAATGGCTCTTGCAGCAACAGGAAGCTGAACGCGGCGAGTTCTTTGTCCACTTGCAGTTCGACCATCCCCTGATCGTCCGCATGGACGGTAAAACCGGTTTGGCCGTGATCCACAAGTAGAATTCAGGCTTGGCTTTGACGACCAAACGGAGCGGATAACAACAATGATAGCATCAAACTACTGGTCAAACGAACTTGAACTGCTGGATCAGATGATGCCGTTCAGGATCCAACACATCCTGATGGTGTCATCTCTTTACGATTCATTTGTTTTCGAAGTGGACGGGTTTCTCGCGGAGCAGGTGGAAGAGGACTTCCATCTAATGAACCTGTCAACCCAGCCAGCGATCTATCACACTTCCTCGCTTGAGAGCACGCTGAATCTGCTCGAGCTCGAACAGATCGATATCCTCATCGTTCATCTGGCCTCGATGCGCCAGATCGCCCTGGAACTGGTGCGGACGATCAAAAAGCTATGGCCTGAGCTGCCGATCTTTTTCCTCATGGGCGCGCCGCAAGATCTTATGTTTATCGAAAACCATCTCGACGAACTACAAGACGTGGACGACTTCTTCTATTGGAACGGCGATTCGAAACTGGTGCTCGCGATCATCAAGCAATGGGAAGCAGTCCGCAATATCGAGCACGACGTCCGCCTGCTCCCTGTGCCAATAATACTCGTCGTGGAGACATTCATACCCTATTATTCCCAGTTCCTGCCCTTGTTGCAGGAACAGGTGATGCTGCTCAATCAGGCAGTCATTCGCCGGGAACACCAAAACATCAATAAAAGCCTCTACATTAACGCCAGGCCGCGCATCATGCTTATGCACGACTACGATAAAGCGGTTGAGTTCTATGAAAAATACGAACAGAATATCGTCGGGATCATCAGTAACGTAAACTACCATTATATGGGATCATCGCACCGCGACGGCGGCCTGCATCTGCTTCAATACATCCGGCGTAAGAATCCCAACCTGCCCTTCCTGCTCCAAAGCTTCAACCCGATGTATCACGACATCGTGACCAGCAACGAAGGGGAGTTCCTCTACAAGGACCTTCCGGGTCTCAAGGTCAGGATCCGCCGCTGGCTGGAGCAGGAAATCGGTTTCGGCAAATTCGTGTTCCGGATGCCCGATCAGTCCATGATCACCGAAATCGAATCGCTCATCGGCCTTGTCCGGCAGATCAACTCTGTGCCGGACGAGAGCCTGTCCTACCATTACAGCAACGGCCACATCTTCAGTTGGCTGCGAGCCCACTCAGAGCTCGCTCTGGCGCAATACATCCAGAAATTCAAAGAGGTTAATGAGATCCACGTCCTGCGCGACCTTCTGAACGAGGCTTTCGAATCACTGATCTCCTATCGGCGCAGGGAAAAGATTCAGGAGTGGAACAGCGAAAGCGATTTTCATCTCAACCTGATTTACAAGGTCGGCGATGATTCGATCGGAGGCAAAGGCCGCGGACTGGCGTTTCTGAACGTTGTCCTCAACCGCTACAGCAATATCTGCGAAAAGTATCCCCAAGTCCAGATCAGCGTACCAGTAGCGGCGGTTTTGGCCACAGGAGTATTCGACGAGTTTCTGGAAAGCAACCCCGCTCTTTTTGCCCTCAATGACAATGACACACTCGCAGACGATGAGATCGATCAACTATTCCTGAGCTGTGACCTTCCTGTGCAAGCTGTCCAGGTCCTGCAACAGATCATCGATCAGGGAACATTCCCTCTCGCCATCCGTTCCTCATCTGTGTTGGAGGATTCAATAGCCAATCCTTTCGCCGGAGTGTTTCGCACCTATCTTATCCCCAACAGCCATCCCGATCCGGAAATCCGCCTGCAGCAACTGATCCAGGCCATCAAACTTGTCTATTCTTCCATGTTTCTCAAATCCGCTAGAGTTTATCGCGAGAAGCTACACATCCCTTCCCGCGAGGAAAAAATGGCGGTCATCATCCAGAAAGTGGCGGGATCTGCTCATTCAGATCACTTCTACCCCTTGGTCTCAGGCGTTGCGCAGTCCTACAATTTTTATCCGGGTACCAACATGGTACACGAGGACGGCGTCGTCACCCTCTCCACCGGACTTGGTAAAACCGCAGTTGAAAGAGAGCGGACTTTTGCGTTTTGCCCCCGCTATCCAAACAAGGACATGTTCCGAGCTGTGGATATCGTGGAAGCTGCCCAAAGGCATTTTTACGCGATACAACCGGAGCTAACGGAGTTCGATCTAGTCGGAGGGGAGAGCGCATCCCTTGCCAAGGTGCGAATCAGCCAAAAACTCTGCGAAGGCGATCTCAGTCTGTTGTCGTCCGTTTGGGATTATGAAAACAAGGAATTCAAGGACGGACGGCACATACCAGGTCCCAGAGTAATCACATACCGAAAACTGCTGCACTTCGGCGAATATCCGCTGTCTCCGATAATCCGTGATCTGCTTCTGCTCGGACGCGAAGTCCTTGGTTGCGAAATCGAGATGGAGTTTGCTTTCGATGTTGATGTCCAGACCGGATTGGCAACATTCCACCTTCTCCAGGTCAGACCCATCGCCGTTAACGTCCAGCAGTACTCCCAGCCCTTGGACAAATACACCGAACACCAAGATGACTTGATTGTATATTCCTCCTATGCTCTTGGCGGACAGATCAACGAAGTTCTGGACACCGTGATCTGCATTCCTCCGGAGAAGTTCGACATCGTGAGGACGGAAGAGATGGCGCGCGAACTGGACGAACTGAATCAAAAGATGCGTGAGAGCCAAACCAAGTATGTTCTCATCGGACCAGGCCGCTGGGGCTCAAGCGATCGTTTTCTCGGCATCCCTGTCAACTGGAGCCAGATCTGCAACGCCCAGATAATTGTCGAAGTGGTGCTGCCGAACATGTCCATCGAGGCATCTCATGGATCTCATTTTTTCCACAATCTCTTTTCCATGAATGTTGGCTATCTCACAGTTTGGGAGAAAGCAGTAAACGACTATCTGGATTGGGATTGGATTGCCGGATTGGAGACTTTAGACCAGGGCGAGTTCTTCGTCGTGAAAAAAACGCCCCGTGAGATGAAATTTTTGTTTGACGGAAAGAACGCAGTAATTATTAAGTGACAAATTGCGATCCTATTCATCCTTGAACGCTGTAACTCTTCAACTGAACGGGATTCCAGGCTCAGGAACGTATTTAAGTGATTTAAATATACATGTACAATATTACCATGGAGGTATGTTACATGACAAAACACGAATTCCTGCACCAAGTATCGGCAAAGAACGCTGACCAGCCGGAGTTTATCCAAGCGGTCACAGAGGTTGTGGAAACCATTTGGGACGTTTATGAATCCAATCCCCAGTACACCAAGGCAAAAATCCTCGACCGTATTGTGGAACCAGAACGCGTAATCCTTTTCCGCGTTCCCTGGATGACGGATGACGGCGAAGTCATGGTCAACCGCGGCTATAGGGTTGAGTTCAACAGCGCCATCGGTCCTTATAAGGGCGGCCTGCGCTTCCACCCCAGTGTCAACCTCGGTATCCTTAAGTTTTTGGGCTTTGAGCAGATCTTCAAAAACAGCCTGACGACCCTCCCCATGGGCGGTGGCAAAGGGGGATCCGATTTCAACCCGCGCGGCCGTTCAGACGCTGAAGTGGAGCGTTTTTGCCATTCCTTTATGCTGGAGCTTTACCGTCACATCGGCCAGTTCACCGATGTTCCCGCTGGAGATATTGGCGTGGGTAAAAGAGAAATCGGCTACCTGTTCGGAATGTTCAAAAAGATCACCAACGAAGTGACATGCGTGCTGACCGGCAAGGGTCTTGAATGGGGCGGCAGCCTTATCCGTCCTGAAGCCACAGGCTATGGCACCGTATATTTCGCTGATGAAATGATGAAGACACGCGGACTTGACTTCGCGGGCAAGACTGTCTGCGTCTCAGGTTCTGGAAACGTATCTCAGTTCGCCATCCAGAAAGTTAATCAACTTGGCGGAAAAGTAGTCACCGCATCGGATTCCGACGGCTTCATCCACGACCCAGATGGCATCAAAGGTGAGAAGTGGGAATACCTGATGGAGTTGAAGAACATCCGCCGCGGACGCATCAAAGAATACGCCGACGAATTCGGCGTCAAATATTACGAGGGACAGCGCCCCTGGGGGATACCCTGCGACATCGCGCTTCCCTGCGCCACCCAGAACGAGATTAATGGCGAAGAAGCCAAAACCCTTGTCAAAAACGGTTGCGTATGCGTTTCCGAAGGCGCAAACATGCCCACTACCCTGGAAGGCGTTGAAGTGTTCTTGGGCGCCAAGATCCTCTACGGACCCGGCAAGGCTGCCAATGCCGGCGGGGTTGCCACCAGCGGACTGGAAATGACCCAAAACTCCATGCGCATCTCCTGGGTGCGCGAGGAAGTGGACGAGAAGCTCCACGGCATCATGAAGGCGATACACGCCCAGTGCGAGCACTATGGAAAAGACGGTTCCTTCATCAACTATGTCAAGGGAGCCAATGTCGCCGGCTTCATCAAGGTTGCCAACGCCATGATGGATCAGGGCTTGATCTAAGCAAATAAGCACAGATAAGAAAAGGGGAAAGCTCTCGCTCTCCCCTTTTTCATATCTCCAGATACATTCTATTGACAACGTAATGAGGCGGCAGAATATGGAAAAACCTGAGGAGGTTACATGTTCAAGGATTTGATTAGCAAAGCTCGCAGCTACCGGCGCTATCAAGAAGATATCCGGCTTACACTCGACGATTTAGCCTACTTGGTCGACTGCGCCAGACTTTCACCCAGCGCCATGAACCGTCAACCTCTGCGCTACAGGCTGGTTTTTAGTGAGCCAGAATGCGAGAAGCTGTTTCCCCGCTTGAAATGGGCAGGTTATTTATCCGATTGGGACGGTCCCATGCGAGGTGAGCGTCCTCCCGCCTATATCATTATGCTGCTACCCAGGGAACCAAACCGTTCACAACTTCTGGATGCTGGCATATCAGCCCAAAGCATAGTTCTGGCAGCCACAGAAAGAGGCTGGGGGGGATGCATGCTCGCGTCCGTCGACAAAGCTGCCGTGCAGAAGGAATTCAAGCTTCCGCTGGACATGGAAATCGTGCTGGTTGTCGCGCTTGGTGTTCCCGTGGAAAAGGTCGTTGTTGAGGCAATGGAAGATCCGGAAGCAGTGGAATATTGGCGGGACAAGATGGACGTGCATCATGTCCCCAAACGGGGCTTGCAGGAATTGATCCTGAATTGATTCTTCATTTCAGTAAATCAGAATTCATCATGCATATGATATCAGAGTCAGGACCCAACATGCAAGCATGATCAGCGAAGCTGATCTAAACCGGATTGAGCCGAAAGCATCTGCGAAGCGAAGAATTCGCATGGGGGTTTTTTATACTGGAGCGCAAGCCGTTGATACATGTACAGTGATTAATACTTGGATACTTCACCAAGTGGAGAAGCAGGTTCGCGTCAAATCTGACTTGACGAAATAAGGGCTCTTGGAGAGGGTAGTCTCAAATTCAGAGGTTAGATGAACGAGTTTATATCCAAGCTAAGAGGATTCCGCAGGGGATTGAACCTGCAGATCGCCGTACGGACGATTCTGCTGGCATTGTTATGCGCCTTCGCTGCCCTGCATGCCTATTATCTGCTGTGGTTAAACCTGGATTCCCGTTCCGCTGTTCTCTCGACAGGAAATGTGGCGATCAAAATCGTTCTCGCTTCAGGCATGATTTACCTAATACTCTCCGCATACCGGCGCTTGTATTCGGAGCTTTCGGCAGCCCGTTGGCTGGACCGGCAGATCGAGCATCAGGACGACCTTTACCAGAACCTGTATGAGTTGAATCTGCAAAAGGAAGATCAGTCAGTTCTGGATGCCCTGTCCACCCGCGCCAACGCAAGGCTTAAACATTCCGGTTATCGTTTTCCCGCGCTCTTCGCCGCGCCACTATGGTTCGCGATTCTCTTCGCCCTGGCAGGTTTCGCCAGCGTGTGGGCGCTTTCCTGGAACAACTTTCGATACGCGGCGACCCAGTTTTATACTAATCGCGCAGAATCAATTGCCTACAAACAATCTATTGAACTCAGCCCCGGCACAGTGACCGTTGGCAAGGGCGAACAGCTGGCGATTGAGGTTCTTAACCCCGATACCCGCCTGACGCACCGGCTTTTTTACCGTTGGGACAAGCAATGGCGGGAATTGGCTATGACAGACTTTCGATATGTCTTCAATTCCCTGGAATACTCGATCGAATACTATGTCCAGAACGAAGTCTCCAAGAGCCCATTATATAAGGTAACCTGTCTGGACAGGCCTTTTGCCCGGCGCTGGGAACTAAACTACAAGTATCCTGCCTACACTGGCTTGCCCGCCGTCCGGGACACCCTCAGCTACGGAAACATTCAGGCTTTCAAGCACACCGAAGTGATTCTATCCGTATCCTCCAACATCCCCGCGGCAAAAGCCGTGATGCGCTTTGCAGACGGGTCTTCCAAGGAGATGCAGGCCGCGGACGCCACAAACTTCAGCACCCGACTCACCGTCACCGAACCCAAAACCTGGTATCTGGAATTGACTGACCAACTGGGAAGACGCTCAGAGCCAGAGGAAAAGACTATCTCGTTGATTCCCGACCAGCCTCCGGAAATCCGCCTTCTCTTCCCCGGCGAGGATGTCGCTCTCGACCAGACTTTGCGCCTGCCTCTGATCATCACCGCCAGCGACGATTTTGGCCTGCGCAACCTCACTCTTCGTTATCAGGTAAAAGACGGCCCGCCGGAAGCAAAAATCCTGCAATCGCTGATTTCTACGAAACTGACCACTTTGGACCACGTTTTCGACCTGAGCGGCATGAACCTTCTCCCCGGCGACGAGGTCACCTATTGGGCGGAGGTTTTTGACAATTCGCCGGACCGGCAATCCGCCGCCACGCCTAAGTTCAAGGCCCGGTTCCCCTCGATGGAGGAGATTTTCCGCGAGATGGAGCGTCAGGAACTGGCACGGACCGAGGAATTGCAATCCACCCTGGAAGAAGCCAAGGACCTGCAAAAGGAGTTTGAGCAGAAGCGCCGCGAACTGCTCAAAGAGGACAACTTGCGCTGGGAGGATAAGAAGCAGCTGGAAAACATCCTCAGCGAGCAGCAGCAGCTGGCAGAGCAGGTGGAAAACGTCGCGGACGACTTTCAGCAAATGATCGACAAGCTCCAATCAAACGACGCGGTATCCGCCGATATGCTGGAAAAGATGCAAAAAATACAGGAATTGATGCGCGAAATATCCAACGAGGAACTGGAAAAAGCGCTCAGCAAGTTCGAGCAAGCGCTCCAGAACGTGGACATGGACGAACTGCGCAAAGCGATGGAGAATTTCAAGTTTTCGCTGGAGGACTTTGCCCAAAAACTCGACCAGACCCTTGATCTTCTGGAAAGCATCAAGAAAGAACAGGCTCTGGACAAGGCGCTGCAACTTTCCAAGGAAATGGAGAAGCTCCAATCCGCGCTGCAGGAAAAGACTGGAGACCCGAAGCAAAGCGCCGAACGCCTCTCCGAAGAGCAGAAAGACATCGCCGACAAATTTGAGCAACTCAAGGAAGAAACCCGCAAGACCGACGCCCTGCTCGATCCCGCCAAGGACCAAGACATCAAGCGCCAGCTCAATGAACTCCGGCAGGAAATGCAAAACGGAGGGCTCAAGGAAAACCTCAACCAGAGCCAGCAGCAGTTGATGCAAAACCAGCGCGCCGCCGCGTCCCAGTCACAGTCCGAAGCCCTGGACAAAATGCGCCTCTTCACGCTGAGGCTGGGCGAAATGAAAAACTCCATGGGCGGAGGCAGCCAGCGGGAAATCATGAATGCCATGCAGGGCGCGATCCGCGAACTTCTGATCTTTTCCAAGCAGCACGAGGAATTAAGCGGCAGATACGGCTCAGACCCCTACCCCATTGTGCAGGACCTGATCGCCCACTATGAAGGGATACAGGTCTCTCTCAACCGCCTCTTCAGCGTGCCTATGGTGACGATGGTGCTCCCCCCAAAATTCTACATTGACCTCACGGACACCAACAAAGCCTACCGGGATGTGTTTGTCAACGTCAACGAGATGCAATACATCCAGATCCCGGCCCAGCTTGCCGCGATCCAGCGCGGCCTCAACCTGATGATCTACGACCTGATGCAGGCGATGAACAATGCTTCCTCCGGCTCCGGAGGCGGATCTGGCATGCAGTCGCTGATGCAGATGCTGGACCAGATGAGCCAGCAGCAGATGGCGATGAATATGCTGACCGAGCAGATGATGTTCCAGCTTCAGCAGGGCGGACAGATGAACAGCGCAATGCAGCAGCAGATGCAGAAACTAGCTTCCGACCAGGAGCGGATGGCGGAGAACCTCAAGCGCGCGCTGCAAAACAATCCCGAAGCGCAAAAACAGGGCAACGCCATCAAGCAGATCATCGACGAAGCGGAGGCTATATCGCGCCAGCTTCGCTCAAACCAGCTTTCCGAAGACCTTCTCCGCCGCCAGGAAAACATCCTCTCCCGGCTGCTCGACGCCCAGCGCTCGATCAACAAACGCGAATTCAGCGAAAAGCGCAAAGCCGAAACCGCCGATCCCGCCCTCAAGCAGGGGGATTCCACAGACTACAACGCCCTGCGCCGCGAAGCGATGCTGGATGACGCCTATCGCTCCTTCCCGCCCGCCTACCAGCAGGTCATTTTGAAGTACCTCAAGCTGCTCAATGAATGATGCATCCATGATTCGGCGCTGCTTGGCCCTGTTTGCGCTCATCCTTTTCTGCTCGCTTGCGTGGAGCCAGTACAACGAGAAGGAAATCCTCGCCCAGCAAGCCTACCAGATGCTTGCCCAGAGGCAATTCGCGGAAGCTGAAAAGCTGTTTGGGCAGATCCTGGAAGCCTACCCAAACGACCCCAACGCAGTTCTGCAACTGCTGAACATCTATTTCCAAACCTCGCAGCTGGACAAGGCGGAAAGCCTTCTTGACCAGTATCGCCGGATTCTGCCCCAAAACCAAGCAACGGAGCAGGAAATCCTGCTGCTGGTGATGCGCGGCAGGCCCGACGAGGCGTGGCAGCTATCCCAAACCTATCTTCAGCGCCAAAACTACAATGACGGCGCTTACCGGATCGTGGCTTCATACTTCGAGCGGCGGGGGTTCTACGATCTGGTCCTGAGGCTCTATTCGGACGCGCGCGAGCGCAAGGGGAATCCTGAGCTGTTCAGGCTTGAGACCGCCAACGCCGCGCTGAACTACCGCCTTTTCGACACCGCCCTCTCCGAGTATCTGGCTTTTTTGGACAAAAACCCCGGCAACATCTATTTCGTGAACAACCAGTGCAAAACCATCCTCAATGAGGACCCCTCCCTGATCAGCCTGATCGGAAACATCGCCAGAGCCAGCCAGAATCCCGTATTGATGGAACTATATGGCGGAGCGCTGGTTTCCCTGAGGCAATATCCCGAAGCGCTGGATGTGTATAAATCTCTTGCCCCGGACAAGCTGCTCCGCTTTGCCGAAGAGCAATACAACGCTATGACAGACGAACTTGCGCTTCCCGCCTTCGCGCATCTAGAACAGCTTGCCGCCGATCCCCTCACAGCCAACGATTACCGTTTGAGGCAAGCCCTGATCAGCTACCGCAACGGCGACACGGCATCCACCAAAGCAATGCTGGAGGCCATCATTGCGGATTCGCTGATGCTGGAACGCAACAACATGTTCCGCAAGGGCATCAATCTCAACGCCCGCAAGCTTATGGCGGAATGCGTTTTGTCATTGACCCGGGACACGGGCGCGGCGGCGGATTGGTATGAACAGGCACGGAAGTTCTGCACCAATGCATACGACACGCAGGACATCGATCTATCCCTCGTGCGCCTCCACCTGATCCGCAAAGAAAGCGCGGAAGCCCTGCAAAAACTCGCCCGCGTCACCGAACCCTCTCTCCGCGAAACAAAGGACTACCTCATGTTCAGCCTCGAGCTTCTGGACGGCAACCTGACCGTCGCGGACAGCCTGATGAACGAATACGTGATCCGCTATCCCGCCGGAAAGCTCGTAAACGACGCCATCTACCAGATGATGTTCACCATCGGACTCCAGGGTTCCGGCCAGACTGCGTTCTTCGACGCCTGGCGCTTGATGCTTCTGCACGACCCCGCCGCTGTGGACAGCCTTGCCGCGATCTTCTCCGCCACCCAGGATGAGGAACTGCTCACCCTCGCGATCGAATGGGCGATCATGCTGGCCAGGCAGGACAAAGCTCTCGAGCTCTTGGACCATGACTGGCAGGATCCCATCAGCAAGGAATACGCCGCCCTGCTGAAACTCACCCTCACTGCCGACCGGGAAACCGAACAGCGCATGGCGAGGGAGTTTCTCAAAAACAATCCCAACAGCATCTTCGCGCCGAAGTTCCGCCAAAACCTCAGCCAGATGAACTACTCCAAGCCGGAGTTCTGAACCCGTGCCGCCCCTGATGCCTTTGCTCCACTCCCCTGCCGGATGCCCGGGCCATAAAGCCAGATCAGGCGGTTGGGCGGGGCAATGCCCGCATAAGCTTGACTTCAGGCGTCAAGGGCGGGCAAACGCACTGGTGGAGGGAAGCCCAGACAAGAGCATTGACATATTTTGCCGGTTTTTTTTCTGGCTCCATAACTAATCAAGAGGACACGCCCCATGTATCGAGAACCATACAAGTTCAACCTGGAACGCTACATCGAGCCGGAGAGGTTCGAACGGATCAGGAAGTTTGCCCAAACGCAGGAAAGCCCGTTGCTGATCGTCGATCTCGACGTGATCAAGCAGAAGTATTTGGAACTGAAGAACAGCATCAGCGGAATGAACATCTATTACGCGATGAAGGCGAATCCCATGAATGAAGTCATCTCCATGCTGAACGGACTGGGTTCGAACTTCGACGTCGCCTCCACCCATGAACTGAGGCAGCTTCAGCGGCTTGGCATCCCGCCCGAAAAGATGAGCTACGGCAACACGATCAAGAAAGCCCGGGACATCCGCTTTTTCTATGAGCAGGGAGTGCGAAAGTTCGTCACGGACAGCGAAAGCGACCTGCGCAACATCGCGGAGAACGCTCCCGGCTCCAGCGTTTATTTTCGCATCCTGACCGAAGGCACGGGAGCAGACTGGCCGCTTTCCAGAAAGTTTGGCGCCCACCCGGATACGCTTTACCACCTGATCCTGCAGGCAGCGCAGCTAAAGCTCGACCCTTGGGGAGTTTCATTCCATGTCGGTTCCCAGCAGCGCGACATCGGCCAGTGGGACGACGCCGTCGCGAGATGCAAATACCTATTTGACGCCGTGCTGGAGGAAGGGATCGAACTCCGGATGATCAACCTTGGCGGCGGCTATCCCGCCAGCTATGTCGATCCCACCTTCTCCATCGAGGAATACAGCGCCGAGATAATGCGCTTTTTGAACGAGGATTTTGGCGAAAACCTGCCGGAACTGATCATGGAGCCGGGGCGCTCGCTGGTCGCGGACGCCGGTGTGATGGTCGCGGAAGTGGTCAATATCGCCACCAAGGCGAAGAACAACCTCTACAAATGGGTCTATCTCGATGTCGGCAAGTTCGGCGGCCTGATCGAGACGATCGACGAATCGATCAAATTCCCCATCTATTTTGAACGGGAAGGGATGGCGGACGAGATCATCCTCGCCGGCCCGACCTGCGACAGCATGGACATCATGTACGAGTATTACAAGTACCACATGCCGGAAACGACCCAGATCGGAGACCGGGTCTATATCTTCACCACCGGGGCCTACACGCAGAGCTATTCCTCGGTGAATTTCAACGGATTTCCTCCGCTGCGGGCGGCTGTGCTGCCTCCGGCGGAATAGCAGGGAGGTTCTGATGCTGCGCTTGCCAGTCGAGACATTGCAGGAGTTCATGCGGGAGGTGTTCACCCGCATCGGCGTTCCCGCCGAAGAAGCCGCCATTTGTTCGGAGGTGCTGATCGCCAGCGACCTCAGGGGGATCGAATCCCACGGGATCGGTCGCCTGAAGATGTATTACGACCGCATCAAAGCCGGCATCCAGAATCCAGTGACCAGGATAGACGTGATCCGTGACCGCGCTGCAACCGCCGTGTGGGACGGCAACCACGGCATGGGGCACGTTGTGGCGAAAAAAGCCATGCAATCCGCGATCGACAAGGCACAGCAATACGGACTTGGCGCGGTCGCGGTGCGCAACTCCACCCATTTCGGCATCTGCGGCTACTACGCCGAAATGGCGGTCAAAGAAGGCATGCTGGGGCTCAATTTCACGAACGCCCGCCCCTCCGTCTGCCCCACCAACGGGGTTCAGCCGCTGCTTGGCACCAATCCGATCTGCTTCGGCGCGCCCACCGATCTGGATTTCCCCTTTGTATACGACGCCGCGACCTCCATCAGCCAACGCGGTAAAATCGAGCAGTACGCGCGGGAGGAAAAAGCCACCCCTCAAGGCTGGGCGATCGACCTCGAGGGAAACCCGCACACCGAGACAAACAGGCTGCTGGTCGATCTGGTGAAGCAAACAGATCGGAAGAGCCACACGTCTGAACTCCAGTC
>CAZKAA010000023.1:13138-26741 GCA_964550575.1 uncultured Candidatus Cloacimonadota bacterium | reverse complement strand
GCTGGATTTCACTTTCAGCCTGCCGGGTATCCAGACGCTGCAGTATCAGGTAACAGACGGACTTGCCACAGACGAAGTCACCTGGACCATATCGGTCAACCCGAACGGGCCGGAGTTCAACCCCGCGGGCGGAACCTATGACCACGCGATCGAGGTCTCGATCAGCCTGCCGGACGGTTTTTCCGGGGCGACGATCTACTATACCCAGGATGGAAGCGACCCCAACTCGTTATCGTCCGTATACACGGAACCGATAACGCTGAGCACGATTCCCGATCAGGAAAACAGCGTTACGCTGAAGGCTTTCTTCCAGCATCCCGATTATCCTGCCTCGCAGATCGAAAGCCAGGACTACCTGATTACGGGGCAGGTAGCCGATCCGCAGTTGTCACCCGCTGGCGGACTCTATTATGTTGCCACAGAAGTCTCCATCAGCTGCAGCAATCCGCAAGCCACCATATATTATACGACAGACGGCAGCGAACCGGTTCCCGGCGCGCCCGGAACTTCCGTTTACCTGAGTCCGCTGACGGTTCCAGCGCTCGCGACGACCACTGTAAAGGCCTTCGCCGCGAGAGCCGGCTGGCTGGACAGCAATATTGTGACCCAGGTTTATCAGGTGACCGGTACAGTGCAGATCGCGGCACATGAGATGACCCCGCCTCCACTACCCGCAGGCGAGTTTTATCTCGTTGAACCGGGCGAAACTGTCGCCGTTGCCATCGCGGGCCTGACGCTGGATCCGGCATCAGCCACGCTTTATTACACTTTGGACAACAGCCTTCCCGGACCGGAAAATCCCAACTCCTTGATCTATACGCCCGGGCAGGAGATCAGCCTTGCAAATCCCACTTGGGTGAGCCTGAGAGCCTATCTTGCCGATTGGCAACCCAGCAACACCTACAGCTATTATTACGATGTACGCACCCGCACCAAGCTGAACCTGTTCGGAAACGGGACAGCCTTCGACCCGGTACCCGGATACAGCACGGTTCCCGTCTCGGTCAGCATCAGCACTTCCACAAACCCCGCGGGGGCAGAGGTTTATTATACCACGGACGGCAGCGATCCCACCGCGGCTACGGGAACCTTGTATTTGAGCCCGATCCTGGTTTCTTCAACGACGACGATAAAGGCGATGGCGCAGTATCCAGGTCTGTATCCCAGCAATGTTTACACCGGCACCTATGAGATCACGGGAATAGTGGATGCTCCGGCTTTCGATCCCGTGCCGGACAGCTACGATTCTCCGCTGAATCTGACGATCACCACTCTCCTGCAAGAAACGGAGATCTATTATTCCCTGAACGGAACAGACCCCAGCAACACTTCACCCGACTCATATCTCTACGCAGGGCCTGTGCCACTGGGATTGGGGCAGCATCACGTGAAAGCAATAGCCTACAAGGAATTTTGGGATCCCAGCCCGATCACGGAAGGATATTATAACATCGGGATTCTGCCCGCCCCGGTTTTTGACCTTGCGTCAGGCGTGTATTACGATCCGGTGATTGTTCACCTGTCCGTGCCATCGGTTGATGACGCCACGATCTATTACACGACGGACGGCACTGAACCAAGCACCTTTTCCTTGCTCTACAACCCAGCAGCAGGCATCCCGATCGGACTGGAAACAAGTTTGACAATCAAAGCGATCGCCTGGAAAACGGGTTGGGTGACAAGCGCTGTCTCCGAAAGAAGCTATCAGGTGACTGGTACGGTGGCGACGCCCAACTTCTTGCCCGGCGGGGGAGTTTATCCAACCCCGACAGCTGTCACGATCAGCACCACTACTATCGGCGCGACAATCCGCTATACATTGGACGGGCAGGATCCCACCGAGACCTATGGATCGACCTACAGCGAGCCGGTCACCATCTCCAGCAGCGCGACCCTGAAGGCCAAGGCTTTTCGCACTGACTGGCGAGCTTCCGAGATCCAAGGCGCGGTTTACACGATTTTTGGCAATATTGCCGATCCGGTTTTCACTCCCGGGGAGGGAACCTACACAACTCCGATCGAGGTCTATATCTCGGTCAATCCACCGGACGCGACGATTTTCTATACCACGGACGGCAGCGTTCCCAGCGAAAGCAACGGCACAATCTATGCCCCAGGCACTCCGCTAAATGTTTCGACCGACACCCTGTTCCGTGCCGCGGCATTCAAGACAGGGTGGAACCCCAGCGCGGTCGTTTCCGCCCAGTATCACATCACCGGAACGGTAAGCGCGCCTGTATTTGCCCCACCTTCCGGACAATACGCGACCGCTCAGACAGTTTCGCTGAGCGTCGTTCCTGCCAATGCGACCATAGTATACACTTTGGACGGTACCGAACCGTCCCTGTCCAACGGAACGCAATACACGGAACCTTTGAACGTGTTGGTCAGCACGATTGTCAAAGCATACGCCTATCTGGCGGGCTGGAACGATTCCACGGTGTCCACTGCAAGCTATGTGATAAACGGGCCGGTCGGAACGCCCATTATCAGCCCCGCGGCAGGTTACTACAACGCTACTCAGACAGTCAGCATCAGTTCGTTCCCGGCGACAGCGACCATCCGCTACACGCTGGACGGCAGCGATCCCACCCTTGCCAACGGCATGACCTACACGGGACCGTTCAGCATTGACGAGCATACGATCGTGAAAGCCTATGCCTATCAGAATAATTGGCTGGACTCCGCAATCGCCAATTCCGAATATTTCTTTGTGGTTGGCAATCCGGCGTTTTCACTCCCCTCTGGCATCTATGCTGACGACCAGATTCTTGAACTAACGGTTGGCACGCCTGGGGCGAGCATACGCTACACCACAGATGGCAGCAGCCCGACCCCGGATAACGGTACCCTTTACATGTCCCCGATCAGCATAGCGAACAGCATGACCGTCAAAGCAATTGCCTATCGCAGCAACTGGATCAGTTCCAACATTGTATCGCAGACCTATGTGATCAACGGCCCGGTGGCTGATCCCTTGTTTACGATACCCGGAGGAAGTTACTATGCTGAGTTTAACGTCGGCATCAGCACACTCCCGGCCAGCGCAACGATTTATTATACGATTGACGGCTCCGATCCATCGCAAATCAACGGCACCATATATACGAATCCCATCCTGATTGCAGCCAATACAGTTCTAAAAGCCAGAGCATATCAGACAAACTGGCTGCCCTCAAACATAAGCGCTGCCGCTTATAATATGTATTGCAGCCCGGTTACCTTCGTTCCCCCGGCGGGAACTTATGCCGCGAATCAGAACGTCAGCTTGAGCACTGTGACAACTGGAGCAACGATAGTTTACACTCTTGATGGCAGTGATCCGGTGCCAGGAGTCAGCCCAGTTTTTGATCCGCTGAATCCCATTCCCGTAACTGAAAATCTGACAGTCAAAGCCATGGCGACGCGCGCAGGCTGGTATCCTTCTCCGGTGGGCAGCGCAGCTTATGTTATCGATATCCCTCTGCCGACAGTCGCAACGCCTGTGATCCTACCCAACAGCGGAGTCTTCAATACTCCCCAAACTGTATCCATGAGCACCGTAACACCGGACGCGATAATATGGTATACGCTTGATGGGAGCGATCCCAGCCCAGATAATGGAAACAGCTATACCGGGACGTTCCAGGTATCGCAAAATGTCATTATCAAAGCCAGAGGCTACAAAGCTGGCCATAATCCTTCCGGTATTGCAACGGTGCAGTATGTGATCGTGATCCCGATCGAGACTGTGGCAACCCCGACCTTTAATCCCGCTGCCGGAATATACAACAATCCCGTGGACGTGACGATCAGCACCCAGACTCCCGGAGCGAGTATCCGTTACACCACTGACGGCACTGAACCGTCAGATCTTATCGGTGAGGTCTATACGGGTCCCGTAAACATCGCACAGACATCGACTGTAAAAGCCATAGCCTACAAAACAGGGATGAACAACTCTCTGATCTCAAACGCCAGCTATGTGATCAATATCATCATACCCGAAGTCGCAGCACCTCAGTTCTCGATGCCCTCGGGAACTTACCAGGCTGAGATCGACATAGCGATTGCGACGACCACTCCGGAAGCATCGGTCCGTTATACAACAGACGGATCGCTTCCGTCAGAATCCAACGGCACGCTCTATAGCGGACCCATCCATATCGGCAGCGATAGCACGGTTTTCATTCAGGCGATAGCTTATCGTGCTGGATGGATAACCAGTCCCGTCGCTTCGGCCAGCTATATCGTGACTGGAACTGTCGCGAACGTAGGATTCACTCCGCCCCCTGGGATCTACACTCAGGCGACATCTGTCGTGCTGACCACCCAAACCATCGGTGCTTCGATTCGCTACACGCTGGATGGAAGCGAGCCCACAGAAAATTCCGCCCTTTACTCGACGGCGATTGTGGTGCCTCTCAATACTACCATGGTGATTACGGCGAGGGCGTTCAAACAGAACTGGCTGCCGAGCGAAGTGATTCAGAATACATATACGGTGACAGGGCAGGTGACCATCACGCCTCCGGTTTTCAGCCTTCCGGGCGGGACCTATAACACTCCGCATTCTGTTACGATCAACACTCCGATACCCGCAGACGCAATTATTAGATATACGACTGACGGAAGCGATCCACAAACCATTTCCCCCGTCTATGAGGGGCCGGTACTTCTTCCGCTCAACACAACATTAACACTTAAAGCCAGGGCTTTTAAGGATGATTGGATCCCCAGCCCGCTGTACTCGGCGACTTATGTGATGACCGGTCAGGTTATCCTGCCTGAGATATTGTTTGATCCACTACCCGGAGTCTATCAGACTGCCCAGGCGATTATGGTCAATCCGCCTACCGTGCCGGTTGACGCGACTTTAAGGTACACACTTGACGGCAGCGAACCCAGTCAGAACTCTCCAGCTTACACAACTCCGATCAATCTCTCTTTGAATAGCTCGACCACGATCAAAGTGAAGGGTTTCAGAAACGACTGGATTCCGAGCTTGACGACGACAGGGGTCTTCACTATCACTGGACAGGTGGCGATCAACGCGCCTGTCTTCACTCCCGCGCCGGGTGTTTATACTTCTGCTCAGTTAATCACGATCAGCTCTCCGGCTCCAGCCGACGCCGTTATCCGCTATACAACGGACGGCACCGAGCCCACGGAACTGTCCCAGATGTATACGACTCCGATCAATCTGCCGCTGGATACAGCCCTGACTCTCAAAGTGAGAGCCTTCAAGACGGATTGGATGCCCAGCGTGACCTATACCGGAGTCTATACCACAACCGGCTCCGTCAGTATTGCTTTGCCGGTATTCACTCCCAACCCGGGACTCTATACTTCACCACAATCAGTGGTGGTAAACACAACGACAATCCCGGCCGGAGCGGTCTTGCATTACACCCTGGACGGCAGCGATCCCAGCGAAGCCTCACCGGTCTATACCACTCCGATCAGTGTCGGAAACGGACAAAGCGTGACCATCCGGGTGCGAGCCTATGCCCCCAACTGGCAACCCAGCGCCATCCACACTGGAACTTTCACAGTGACCGGTCAGTTGACGATCGCTTCGCCCGTGTTTACACCAGCCGCCGGCACCTATCAGACGGCGCAAGTGATCACCCTGAACACGCTGACTTCTCCCACCGGCGCTATCCTGCGCTACACAATGGACGGCAGCGAACCTACGATCACTTCGCCGACTTACGTTTCCGCCATCCCGCTGGGTTTGAACACATTGACCACAATCAAGGTCAAGGCTTTCCTCACGGACTGGGAACCCAGCCCAACCTACAACGCGACTTATAATATCACAGGTTCGGTTAGTATCCAGGCTCCTGTGTTCTCACCTCCCGCAGGGACCTATACTACTGCTCAGACCATCACCATTGGAGCCGTAACCCCCTCAGATGCGATAGTGCATTACACAACAGACGGCACCGATCCGACAGCTTCCTCAGCGGTATATACCGGACCGGTTCAGTTGCCTCTGAACACTTCGCTTACATTGAAAGTGAGGGCGTTCAAGACCGACTGGCTGCCCAGTGCTATCTTCAGCGCTGCCTATAACATCACCGGCCAGGTGCAACTCCCCGCGACAGTATTCACTCCTGCGGGAGGAGTCTATCAAACAGCCCAGACCGTAACGCTTAGCCTGCCGACCTTGCCTCTTGATGCCACTCTGCGCTATACTCTTGACGGCAGCGAACCGACTCTTAACTCAGCGGCTTACTCGGTCCCGATCCAGCTTGCGCTGAACAGCATGACGACGATCAAGGCAAAAGGATTCCGCACAGACTGGATTCCCAGCGCGACCGTCACCGCCACCTACACTATCACAGGCCAGGTCGCTTTCAACACACCTGTGTTTTCACCCGCGCCGGGAGTATATTCCACCGCTCAGAGCATAACGGTTAGTACTCCAATACCCGCAGACGCAGTAGTGCGCTATACGACAGACGGAAGCGATCCGACTGAACTATCGCCCCAATATACAATACCCATAGCCCTTCCGCTCAACACCACACTAACCCTGAAAGTGCGGGCGTTCAAAGCCAACTGGACTCCCAGCGCGGTGCAGACAGGCCTATACACCACAACCGGCGCGGTTAGCATTGCCCAGCCGGTATTCACACCACAAGCGGGATTGTATACCGAACCTCAGTCAATTGTGATCAATACGGTCACAATCCCCGCGGGAGGTACGGTACGTTACACCCTGGACGGCAGCGATCCCAATACCAGTTCCCCGGTCTATGCTAATCCGATCAATATCGCTTCCGGGCAGACCGTGACCATCCGTGCCAGAGCCTATCTCACCAATTGGAATCCAAGCGAGATATATTCCGGCACATTCAGTGTTACTGGACAGGTATCAATCGCCCAACCTGTTTTCACGCCGGCAGCAGGCACATACCAGTCCTCGCAGTTGGTGATTATCAATACCGCAACCACACCGGCAGGAGCGACTGTGCGCTATACCCTGGACGGCAGCGATCCGACCCCAACGTCACCAACTTATACAACTCCTTTGACCATTGCAGACAGCACGACTGTTAAAGCCAGGGCTTACCTCACAAATTGGCAGCCCAGCGTAGAGAAGTCGGCAGCCTATGTGATCACCGGGCAGGTTTCGATCTCGACTCCAGTATTCACACCCGCTGAAGGAATCTACCAGACTGCGCAGAGCGTTGCGATTAATAGCGCAACCGATCCAGCGGGAGCCACAATCCGCTATACGACCGACGGATCGACGCCAACCGCATCATCTCCGGTGTATGCGTCCCCGATAGCTGTTCCTTTGAACACGACCATGACAGTCAAGGCTGTCGCTTTCCTCACTGGATGGACTCCCAGTCAGGTTTACTCGGCGACCTACACGGTCACCGGCCAAGTGCAACTGCCCGCCACTGTTTTCACTCCAGCAGCGGGTACTTACCAGACTGCCCAGAGTGTAACCCTGAATCAGAATACCGCACCGTCCGGCGCTACTTTGCGTTATACCCTGGACGGCACTGTGCCCACAGAAAACTCGCCTGCCTACACCGCTCCTATCAACCTTGCCCTGAACACCACGACCACGATCAGTGTCAAGGCCTTCAAGGCGAATTGGACACCCAGCGAGACTGCTACAGCCACCTATGTCATTACGGGCCAGATTTCGTTCCAGACGCCTGTCTTCACACCTGAACCGGGTATTTACCCTAGCGCGCAGAATGTGGTGATCTCACCCACAATCCCATCAGATGCGATCATCCGCTACACCTTGGACGGCTCTGAGCCAACTCAAACTTCCCAAGCATATACTGCACCGATACCATTGGCACTCAATACCAATACCACGATTAAAGTGAAGGCTTATAAAACTGATTGGACTCCCAGCCAAACACATACAGGAGTGTATACGATCACCGGGCAGGCCATGATCGCCGAGCCAGTCTTCACCCCGGAACCCGGCATTTATCAAACCGCACAAAGCGTTAGCATCAATGCTTCCGTGGTTCCCGCGGGAGCTCAAATCCGCTATACTCTCGACGGCTCTGAGCCAACGGTTACATCACCTCTCTACACCGCTCCCATACCTTTGGGACTCAACAACAACTATCAGATCCGCGCCAGAGCCTTTGCTACCAACTGGACTCCCAGTCAGGTCTATGTTGGCACATACACGATCACCGGCACTGTAGCGATCCCTAATCCCGTGTTTAACCCTCCTGCAGGCTTGTATCAAACCGCTCAGAACATCACTCTGAATACGCAAACACTGCCTCCGGGAGCTGTGTTGCGTTATACCATGTTTCTCCCGGGCATAGATCCTGACGAGAATTCTCCAGTCTATACGGGGCCGATACCGCTTCCCTTGCATACAAACACGGTGATCAGAGTCAGGGCTTACAAGGATGATTGGACACCCAGCCCTGTTTACGAAGCGGCGTATACCGTCACTGGACAGGTGGATTTGATGCCTCCCTATCTCGCCCCAGCCCCGGGAGTTTACACTGAGCCGATCAACGTCAGTTCTGTTGGCGGCACCAATCCCACAGGCGGTGTTGTTCGTTACACCATCGACGGATCCTGGCCCACAGAGGATTCTCCGGTGTTCGACTCCCCGCTGGAAATAGGTCTGAACACGATTGACCTGACCATAACGATCAGAGCATTTTTGGATGGCTGGATTCCCAGTCTGCCAAGAAGCGGTGTTTATTCCGTGACGGGACAGGTACAGATGGCTGAAACTGTTTTCACGCCTGCTTCGGGAGTGTATCAGACCGCGCAAAGCGTGACCCTCGCGGCTCCCACGCTGCCTGCCAACGCAATACTGCGCTATACCACCGATGGCTCTGAACCAACAATCAACTCCGCGACCTATACCTCGCCCATACCGGTTCCGCTGTCTTCCACTCTCACGATCAAAGCCAAAGGTTTTGCCGATGGCTGGATTCCCAGTGCCACTGAGTCGGCAACATATACTGTGACAGGAACAGTTGCCCAGCCAGTGTTCTCTCCTCCTGGAGGTACTTATGGTGCACCGGTTTTTGTGGTGATGTCCACACCCACCGAAGGTGCGGAGATCAGATATACTCTCGACGGGTCGGAACCCACCCCTGCTTCGGAGTTGTATACGGAACCCATCGAAGTACCGAATTTCGCAATCAATCAGAGGATCGTTGCCGTGGCTTACAAAGCGGACTGGACGGAAAGCACCCCTACAGTCGGAATATACACGATCCTCTCAAGCCCAATAAACGTGCGCGGATTCACATACGCCGGATACATAAGAGTCCTGTGGAACCTACCGGGAGGATCGCGAGCCCTGCAAGGTTTCAACGTATATCGGCGCGCGCTGGGTGAGACGCAATATGTCAAGATCAACGAATCGCTTGTCAACACGCAGTTGGACGGTAATTACTATTATGATGATTATGACACGGAGATGGGATTCACCTACGAATACTATGTGACTGCTGTCTACGACGGAGGAGAAAGCCCCGCCAGCTCGCCTACGGTGGAGAACTACGAGTCGCAGGATCTGAATATCTCTGATGCATCCTGCGCCTATCCAAATCCGGCTTCTGCTTCGACAACCATTAAAATCATTCTGAACCGCAATGACAACGTCCAGATTGCCGTGTCCATCTATGACTTCGCCGGCAAGAAAATCCGCACTCTGACTGTCCCGACCACAGACTCAAACCTGATCGAAGTCCCCTGGGATCTAACAAATTCCAGCGGAACCAAGGTCGGCCGCGGAACTTATTTCGCGAGGATCATTGCCAATGACGGCGTGAACAGGTCCGAACACGTGATCAAGATCGCGGTCAAATAAGGAGGCAAAGATGAAAACCAGAATTATCGCATACGTCCTACCCATCTTGATGTTGCTTGCCGTTCCGCTGGCTGGCGAAGTCAACAACTCCCTCGCCGCGTTCATGCGCATGGGCGTCGGAGCTCGAATCATCGCTATGGGCGAAGCAGGCTCGACCGTTACGTCTGATGTTGTTTCCGGATACTGGAATCCAGCAGGATTGACCCGGATGAAGGATTTTGAGGTCGGAACGAATCTCAACGCAGGATTGAACTACGACCGTCACCATACCTACGCTTCATTCGGCAACCGCTTCGGGCTTGGAGCGTTGGCAATCTCATGGATTAACGCGGGAGTATCGGATATCGACGGATTCGACGACAATGGCGAACCAACGGGAACCTTCTCCAACGACGACAACTGCTTTGCCCTCAGCTACGCCAACGCGATCGGTCCCATCAGCATAGGCTTGACACCCAAATTTTACCTCAGTTCGATGGACGGAGAAACGGAAACCGGACTCGGTCTGGACGCTGGGGCTCAGATTGACGTTAACCAATATCTGCAAGTCGGAGTCATGGCCCGGGACATTTATGCCAAGTATGGAGAGGTAACGGTGCCGTATCAGGTCTCCGCTGGTCTGGCATTGTATCCCGTGTTGGGCTTGACCCTGGCTGCCGACGCGAAGCTGGAACTGGATGAAGACCCCATGTTTTGCTTTGGGGCGGAGTATTGGACGCAGATTGGCAGAGATCCGGAGGCGGATTCCAAACTGAGCGTCGTCAATGTCAGTGAAAGCGGAACCTGGGAAGACGTGCTGGCAAGCTTACAGACTGGGTTGCGTCTCGGTTTCAACGACGGCAGATTCTCTGCGGGAACCGGTATCCGTTTCAGGAACTTCCAGCTTGATTACGCTTTCAGGTTGAACAACCACGATATATTTACGGACGACCATATCCTATCCCTGATACTGCGCTTCTAAGCGCCGGGAGGTATGATGAAAAGCTATTTGCTCACTCTCCTGCTGGTGATCGCAGCCGCCTGCGCGGTTGCTCAGATCGGACAGCAGGGGGCGCGATACGCTCAGGACGGGCTGGACTATTACAATCGCGGCGATTATGATAACGCGATCCGGCAGTTTCTTGCCGCAGACCGCTCCGCCAACGGCAAGGTTCCACAATATCACTATTGGCTTGGCCGTTTGCACATCGCGGTCGCAGACACCTCCAGCGCCAAGGATTGGTTTGCCAGATACCTTGCTTCCGGAGACAGCGAATATCAATCCCAGGTTGAGGCGTATCAACGCATTATCAGGCGCCAGGCTGAGATCTTTGCGACAATCAGCCTGAGCCAGCTTCCGGATTATGTCAACAGCCGCAATTCGGATTATGGGGCGTTTCCTGATCCGGAAGGGAAATATCTATATTTCACTTCCATACGGCCGGCGGACAACGCAAAGGAAAACATCTGGCGAGCGGAGATATTGCGTTCAGGATTTGGCAGGCCGGAACTTGTGAAAGGTCTTTCCAGCGACAAAAACGAAGCAATCGGCTCAATCGCGATGGACAATTCTGGCGCTTGGATCTTCGGCAATTATGAAGCAAACAAGCGAGATGGAGATATCTATTGGGTCCCTCGCGTCAAGGAAGGCTGGGGCAAACCGGAAAACGCACGTGTTTTCAACACCAAGCAAGTTGAGACGCATCCTTTCGTTTTCCGTGATCGGTTGATGTTTTTCGCTTCTTCTAGAGAAGGCGGTTATGGTGGCATGGACATCTATGTCAGCGAAAAGTTCGGCGGCGCCTGGAGTGAACCGCGAAACCTGGGTCCTACCGTCAATACCTCCGCGAACGAGCAAACACCCTTCCTGGATCAGGATGGCAGGACGCTGTTCTTCGCTTCCAACGGGCATCCCGGTTTCGGGGGCTATGATATCTTCAGAGTATACCGGGTTGGCTACGGCTGGCAGGACTGGTCTCTGCCTGAGAATCTCGGCTTGCCCATGAACTCAACGCGAGACGATCGCCATTTTTTCCACGTTTACGGCACCAATGAAGGATATCTTTCCTCCGACCGCACTCTGCCGGGCTTTGAGAATATCTATCAATTGTCCTATTCGCCCGCCGGAGAAGCAAGCTATCTCATGCTTGGAGAAAACGGTGAAGCCGTTTCTGTGCTGGTTAAACCGCCAGTGCCCGTGATTCGCAAGCCTGTCACGATAGACGATCTGCTTAACAAACTGGACCAAAGCCTGGAAGTAGTGAAGCATGGTCTGGAGGCGACAACCGTTCCTGAGCAGGCTTCAATCGCTGAGGAGCCAGCCGCGCCAGTTCCGGCAACCCAGACTGTCCGTATCAGCGGAGTCTTGCTGGACGAGGCGGGTGACCCCGTATCTGGTGAGGTTCAGATCACTTGCACCGTGGATGGAGTGCGAACCAGAAGCATTGTAGAAACTTCATCAGAGGGCGTATATCAAGTTTTCATGCCCTTGTCTGATGCATATGCGGTGACGGTCAACAAAACAGGTTTTGTATTCTACTCCGGGATCGCCTATCCCGCGATTTCTGATGGAAACATGGAATATGACATTGAACTCACTTCACTGAGTAGTTCTGATCCCGGCATCTTTCCCGACCTGCTTTTCATTCCGGGGAGTTCCGAACTCGCTCCGGATAATGATTCTGCTCTGGAAACCATATTGCTGACTCTGCTAGCCAATCCGAAACTGCGGCTGATGGTCACCGGACACGCTGACGATGCGGGATCGTCCCGCGAGAATAAAAAACTGGGCGAGAAGCGAGCCAAAGTTGTCATCGACTATCTGGTGCAAAAAGGAATTGCCCCAAATCAGCTAACCTGGAGTTCCAAAGCGGAGGATCTGCCCTTACCTGGTTCTATCAATAACGAAAATCAGCGGGCAAGCATCTCCGTAGTCAAGAAATAAAGCTGTTGTATCAAATAACTGGCCGGGTTCGTTTCCCAACGAGCCCGGTTTTTTTCATTGTGTAAACCAATTTGTTAACTAAGGCTCACTTTCAAACTAAGTGGGTAGATAAGGACACATAACAGCATCACTGTTTTGATTTGTGTCTCCTTCTTCGCTCTTATTTGATTCCTTGGTCGCACCAAGGATAGAAACAGGAGCCATATAGGAAAACAATGAGTATACACTATATGAGATGATTTTGGCTATTTCAACTACATTCGATCAACTTGCCCACTCGATTTGAAAGAGAGCCTTAACTAATCGACAGCATGTTGCCGCAAAAGTAAATTAGATATATAGTTACGTGATTGCGGCATCTTTGAAGTCAGCGGTCGACAGGTGACTTATCATAGCATTTGCGCTGATGTGGTTTGTGATTCCATAACTCTATGTCAGGCATAAAGATAAAAAATCAAAATATCTTTCGATTGTTCTTGACAAAACTCCCATATCTGACAATTTGGCAACCAGATATGAAACACAATAACGTAATTTCGGGCGTTCGCAACTCACGCGATCCCGATTAGGTTTTCTAACACACTAGGAGATATAGAGATATGGCAGACACAAGCTATACTGCAAGTAACATTAAGGTAATGAAGGGTCTGGAAGCGGTTCGAAAGCGCCCTGCGATGTATATCGGAGGAACCAGCGAACGCGGCCTGCATCATCTGGTCTATGAGGTCGTGGATAACGCTATCGACGAGTCTCTGGCAGGCTATTGCGACCAAATCAAAGTCAAAATCACTTCCGACGGCGAAGTCGAGGTTGACGACAACGGTCGCGGCATTCCGGTGGACATGCATCCTGAAATGAAAGTCCCG
>CAZKAA010000023.1:0-13128 GCA_964550575.1 uncultured Candidatus Cloacimonadota bacterium | reverse complement strand
ACAGGTCGTTATGACCGTGCTGCACGCCGGTGGAAAGTTTGATGACAAGTCCTACAAAGTATCAGGCGGACTCCACGGCGTCGGCGTTTCTGTGGTGGTTGCTCTTTCAGAATATCTGGAAGTGCGCATCCATAAAGACGGAAAGATCTATTACCAACGCTATGAGAGGGGTCACGCGGTCTCCGAGCTCAAAGTGCTTGGTACGACTGATCGCAAGGGAACGGTGATCAAGTTCAAGCCGGATGACACGATATTTGAAACGGTCGAATTCAGTTTTGACTATCTGACAACGCGCCTGCGCGAACTCGCCTTTCTCAACCGCGGAGTGCGAATCGTGCTCCAGGACGAACGCTCAGGCCGCACGCATGACTTCAAGTATGAAGGCGGCATCGAGAGCTTCGTTGAATACCTCAACCAAAACAAGAAGCCAGTAGGCACGAAACCTATCCATGTTGCCCAGGCGAAGGAGGGACTGGATTTCGAACTCGCCCTGCAATACAATGAAGGCTATCAGGAAAACATATTCAGCTTCGCCAACAACATCAACACCACTGAGGGAGGCACTCATCTGAGCGGATTCAAGAGCGGACTCACTCGTGCGGTTAACGCCTATATCAAGAACGCGGACCTGCTTAAAAACGAAAAAGTCAGCCCTTCAGGCGAAGATATTCGCGAAGGCCTCACTGCCGTGGTCAGCGTCAAGATAACCAATCCCCAGTTCGAGGGGCAGACCAAGACCAAGCTTCAGAACAGTGAAGTCGAGGGATTTGTCAACAGCGTCGTCTACGAGAAGCTGATGGTCTACTTTGAAGAGCATCCCGCCGAAGCTAAAGCCATCACCATGAAGAGCATTCTTGCCGCCCGTTCGCGCGAAGCAGCGCGAAAGGCGCGGGAACTAACCCGTCGCAAGTCAGTGCTGGAAAGCGGTTCCCTGCCGGGCAAACTGGCTGACTGCACATTAACGGATCCCGCCTCAACAGAGCTATTCCTGGTGGAGGGAGACTCCGCGGGAGGCAGCGCCAAGCAGGGGCGCGACAGGTCGTTTCAGGCGATCCTTCCCCTCTGGGGCAAGATGCTGAACACTGAAAAAGCCAGAGTGGACAAAGTGTTGAACAATGATAAGATCCAACCGATTATCCTCGCTATCGGCGCTGGAATCGGACAGGATTTTGACATCGCCAAGATCCGCTATGGAAAGATCATCATCATGGCCGACGCGGACGTCGACGGTGCCCACATCAGTACTTTGCTGCTGACATTCTTCTATCGCTACATGCGCCCGCTGATCGAAAACGGCAACATCTATATTGCCAAGCCTCCGCTCTTCCTCGTACGCAGAAACAAGCAGAAGAAATACGTCTTCACGGAAGATGAGCGAGATGCCGCGATTAGGGAATTCGGAGATAAAAGCGTCATAGTTCAACGCTACAAAGGCTTGGGTGAAATGAACCCGGACCAGTTGTGGGAAACGACTCTCGATCCCTCCAACCGCAGCATGATCTCAGTCAAGATGGACGACGCCATCGAAGCCGACCGCATGTTCACAGTGCTGATGGGCGACGAGGTCGAGCCCCGCCGCGAGTTCATCCAGGCAAACGCCAAATATGTTAAAAACCTCGATATCTAAAGGAGACCTGAGATAAATGGACGACAAGACAAAAATCATCAACATACAGATCGAAGATCAACTTCGCCAGGCTTATCTGGACTATTCCATGAGCGTGATCGTCTCCCGCGCCCTGCCGGATATCCGCGATGGCCTCAAACCCTCTCAACGCCGCATCATTTACGCCATGCACGAGCTCAACCTCTCGCCTGGCGGGCATTTCCGCAAATGCGCCAAAATCGCTGGCGACACCTCAGGCAACTATCACCCCCACGGCGAGCAGGTCGTTTATCCGACCCTCGTGCGCCTCGCGCAGCCATGGAACATGCGCTATCCTCTCATCGACGGGCAGGGAAACTTCGGTTCCATCGACGGCGATCCGCCTGCGGCGATGCGTTATACTGAAGCGCGCATGCAGAAAGTTACGATGGAGATGCTGGACGAACTGGACAAAGATACTGTCGACTACAAATCCAATTACGACGAAACCCGCAAGGAACCAACCGTTTTTCCCACCCGCATCCCCAACCTCCTGGTCAACGGATCATCGGGAATCGCGGTCGGTATGGCAACGAACATGCCTCCCCACAGCATCGGCGAAATCTGTGACGCCATTATTGCCATGATCGACAAACCCGAATTGGAACCGCTTGACCTGCTGCAATATGTCAAAGGCCCGGATTTCCCGACCGGAGGATACATCCTCGGCGTGGACGGCATCCGCGACTATTTCCAGACCGGGCGCGGACGCCTTCTCATCCGCGGAGACGCAGAAGTGGTGACCAATGAGAACGAGCACGAATCCATCATCATCAAATCCATTCCCTATCAGGTCACGAAAACCGCGCTCATAGAAAAGATCGTCGAACTGGTCAAAGACAAGCGCATCGAAGGCATCAGCGACGTACGCGACGAATCCGGACGCGACGGCATGCGCCTTGTCATCCATATCAAGCGCAGCGCGGACGGAAACGCGGTGCTCAACCAGCTCTATAAATACTCCCAACTCCAAACCACGTTCGGGGTGATCAACCTGTGCCTTGTGGACGGCGTTCCCCAGGTCGTAAACATGAGGGACATGCTTGCCAGCTTCATCCAGTTCCGCCACGACGTGGTGCTCAGAAGGACCCTCTTCGAACTGAAGAACGCGGAAGACCGCCTGCACATCCTGGAAGGCCTCAAGATCGCATTGGACCACCTGGATGAAGTGATCGCCACCATCCGCGCCTCCCAGACCCCGCAGGAAGCAAGCGAGCAATTGCAAGCCAAATTCGGGCTCTCGGAGATACAGGCCAAGGCCATCCTCGACATGCGCCTCCAGCGGCTCACCGGACTCGAGCGGGAGAAGATAGAAAACGAATATCAGGAATTGCTCAAGCTCATCGCCCATCTCCGCGAGTTGGTGGAGAAAAAAGAGCTGCGCATGAAGCTCGTTAAAAAGGAAACCCGCGAGATCAGGGACAAGTTCGGCGATTCCCGCCGCACCAGCATCCTCGCCAACTACAGCGGTCTGCTGAATCCTGAAGATCTTATTGCGGACGAACTTATGGTGGTCACAATCACCCACGACGGCTATGTGAAACGCCTGCCCATCGATACCTACAAGGTTCAGCACCGTGGCGGAAAAGGCCTCACTGGAACCAACCTGAAGGAAGAGGACATCATCCATTACATTTTCGTGGCGTCCACCCATTCCTACATCCTGCTCTTCACCGACCACGGCAGATGCTACTGGCTTAAAGTCTTCGAGATTCCGGAAGCGGGACGCACCGCGCGTGGAAAGGCGATCGTCAACCTCGTCCAGTTCCAGGAAAAGGAGAAGATCAAAGCCTTTGTGACCCTGAAGAACTTCAGCCCTTCGCAGAACGTGGTGATGTGCACCCGCAACGGCACGATCAAAAAATCTGCCCTCTCCGCCTTCAGCCGTCCCCGCAACAGCGGGATTCTCGCCATCAAGCTGATGCCAGGTGACGAACTGATCGATGCCCGCATTACGGAAGGCAACGATGATATCATCCTTGCCACCAAAAACGGCTATTGCAACCGCTTCAGCGAATCTGATTTCCGCCAGACAGCCCGCTTCACCAGAGGCGTCAGGGGCATTCGCCTGCGCGATGAGGACTATGTCATTTCCATGGGCGTCATCTCACAGGATGACATCAGCGTGGACGGCACTCCCAGCGGCAAAACCATACTTGCCATCAGCGAAAACGGCTATGGCAAGCGGACTCCCATCTCTGCCTACAAGGCCACCCGCCGCGGCAGCATGGGCGTGATCACGATCAAAACCACCGACCGCAACGGGCATCTCGCCGCGCTGATGATCGTGGACGAAACGGATGACCTGATGATCGTCACCCAGGCTGGCATGATCATCCGCCAGAGAGTGGACAGCGTCTCCGAGATCAGCCGCAATACGCAGGGCGTGCGGCTCATCAACCTCAAGGACAACGACAAGGTTCGCGACATCACCGTGATCCCCGAAGAGCCGGATGACGAACAGCTCGACAAGGAAGCGGAATTGATCAAGCACTCAGCCCCTCTGCCGGAGTACAACGAAAACGAACCGGACCTCCCAGAGGAAGAGGATGAAGAACCCGAAGCAGAAGACAACGAATAAGTTAACCCGCAACCCCCTCTCGATATCGGGAGGGGGTTTTGCTTATTGGTTGCTTATCCCGCTGCTGGCTCCGTTTCTGTTGGGCGGCTGCCTGCTGAAGCCGTGGATCCCCGTTTCCGGCGAAGATTATGCCGTGGAAGACCGCTATGCCGTCGTCAGCCGCGACAGCCTTACTGCTATCGCCCGCCCCCAAGCCTACAGCGGGGAAGCGGATGTGATCGCGGACCGCTATTTCACCCTCTGGCTCAGGGTCCGCAACGACACTTCCCGCCCTTTGAACATTCCCCGCGAGAGTTTCAGCATTCTGGCGGAACGGAAGCAGTTCGATCCCGTCCCTCTCCAGATCGTGCTGGGAACTGTCCAGACGGATTTGTATCTGAACAGCTTCGACGACCCTTTTACCGATGATCCCTTCACAACCGAACGTGCAGAAAAAGCACGGGAGCAATATCTTGAGTTGGCAGGCAGTTACTTCAGCTTCGGCACGCTGCTACCCGGCGGCGTCAAAGAGGGTTGGCTCTTCTACGATTCCCGCATCGACCGGGAAAAAGCCATAACCATCGACCTTCTGGGCGTGCCTGTAGTCTTCGTCCGTTGATCTCACCGGCATCGGCCACTTGCTCCTTCCTTGCTGCTTGATTGCGGGCTGTCGCATGCATGTCCTGGCCCATCAGCCATTAATGGCTGTTGGTCAGGTCGATGCCCCGTAATTGTATGCATCAAGGATAAAGTGGGGGATAGGCGTGAGTGTATCTCTGCGGTTGAAATCTGCTTGAGGGAATCCGCGTAGTTTATCCGCAACGCCGTGTTTCAATGCGCCTCGCCCTTGCATGAAGCATGGCAGAGAATAAAAAACTTGACAAATTTACCAAATCCTTTAGCGTAAAACTACACTGGCAGAGGTACGGTAAAACTTGTCAGCAGGAGAATAAGTTGCTGTTACAGAAGTATTTTGAGACACGTCTGGAATTGATCGAAACGAGTTTGAAACAATATCTCGGAACTCAGAGCGCTCCCGCCAAGGACCTGAAAAAAGCCATGCATTACGCGGTTTTTTCGGGAGGCAAGCGGTGGCGTCCCCTGCTGTTGGTATCCATGTTTGAGATGCTCTCCGGCATGAAAAAGAGCAAGGGTCTGCGCGAAGCGGTCAAAGCCGCCACGGCAGTCGAGCTTGCCCACAACGCCGCCTTGGTGCATGACGACATGCCGATGGTGATGAGCGAAGCCGAACGCCGCTCTGCTCCCACAGTGCACCAGAAGTTTGGCAACACGATAGGTATTCTCGCCGGAGACGCCCTCTACACGCTTGCTTTTGAGGTTATGGGCAATCTTGAGCCCGCATCCAAAGCCCTTGCCTGCACCCGCATTCTTGCCAATTACAGCAAATCCTATGGAATGATCGGCGGTCAGGCGGTAGCATTGGAGAGCAAGCGCAAGGTGATGAAAATCAACACTCTGCGCTACATTGACATGAAAAAGGTCGGTTCCCTGCTGCAGGCATCAGCGGACATGGCTTGCGTTTTGGCGAACGCGGAGGAAAACACCCGCCAGATCATGAATGCCTATGCCCTGAACCTGGGCATGGCATACCAGATGATCGAGGACGTGGTTGCCGATTACGGTCGGGGTGGCGACGGTCTGGATTTTGACGAAGAATACATTCCTGTCTCGCGTTCCAGCTATACCGGGCTGCTCGGGTTTGACAAGGCTCGGAACGCGGCAGAGAAGCTTTTGGACGAATCGGAGAGGATGATCCGTCCGTTTGAGCATAATGAGGTGCTGGTGGAGTTTGTGCAAATGATACAGGAGTTGCTTCCCTGATAGATGATCGACCTCCACTGCCATCTACTCCCCCAGATTGACGACGGATCGGATTCCGAACAGAAGTCTCTCGACCAGCTGTGCCGGATGAGCGAAGGCGGAATCACCGACGCGTTCCTGACCGCGCATTATATACACGGTATCTACAAGTATGATAGGAGTGGATATGACGCCAAGCTTGCCAGGTTGCGTGAACTCGCTTCCGCGAATGGCATTCCGCTCAATCTGCATCAGGGTTTTGAGGTTTTTATCCATCCCAACAGCCTGCAGGAGATAGAGCGGGATAATCTTGTGCTCGGGAACTCGCGCTATGTCCTCATCGAGTCCGACCTTAACGGATTGACAGATGATTTTTACAACTATGTCTATCCCATCCTGCGCAAGGGATACAGGCCGATCCTCGCTCACGCGGAACGCTTCGTCAGCATCATGCAGAAACCCCACGTCGCGAAGAAGCTGATCGACCGCGACCTCTATCTGCAGATCAACGCCGGTTCGCTAACAGGCCAGTATGGTGAAAAAGTGCGGCAGACGGCGTGGGTTCTTTTACGCAACGGCTGGGCGCATTTTATTGCCTCGGATGATCACGCGCGGATGCCGTACGACTCGTACTTTGAAGCTTTGAAAATGCTGCGCGGTGAACTCGACGAAGAGACGGCAAAGCTGCTTTCGGAAGACTTTCCCAGGATGGTGCTGAACAACCAGGCGGTTCCCCACAAGTACGTCTATCTCCAACACACGCACGAACGGCACAGGCGCAAGAAGAGAAGCCTGTGGCGCAGGATTTTCGGATAATGCCGAGGCTGCTGATCACAGGTGTCACGGGCCTGATTGGGAAATCCGTGTTGCAAGCCATACTGGCGGAAAAACTTGGTTACCAGATATCTGCCCTGATCCGTCCGGAAACGGTGCCGGAAAGGTATTCCGCCTTCCGCACAGAACTGGAGATCGTCAAACTGGACCTGGCGGACATTCATGGCTTGAAGGGCTATCTGGCGGACAACGCCTTCGACGTGGTGGTCCACATTGGCGCACTGCGTGGCGGGCGGAAGTTCAGCCGCGATGAATATCTTCGCGCCAACCTGCTTAGCACGCAGCAGATCGTGGAGCACTGCCTCGCGCACAAGGCGAAACTGCTCTATTGCTCTTCGGTAGGAGTTTTCGGCGCCATCCCGGAAGAGCTTCCCGCCAACAACGATACGGAGCGTAATCCAGATAATTATTACCACTACACGAAGATCGAAAGCGAAAAAATTATCAATCAGGCGGTAATGCGCGGCTTGAACGCAGCCGTCCTGCGCCCTTCGATCACATATGGCAGAGGGGACAGAGGATTTCCTTATCAACTTGTCAAGATGGTGCATAAGAATTACTTTCCCCTGATCAGCAAACGCGTGTGGGTTCATCTCTGCCATATTGACGTGATCACCGCCGCTTTCATCTGGCTATTGAGGAACGAATTCCGCCCCGGGCTTTCACTGAACGTCGCTGACCGCGAACCAGTGCAGTTGCAGGATCTGGTGAACTTTGTCTCCCGTCAGGTGCACGGAAGCAATTACGCGCGGCTGAACAACGTGGACAAGTGGTTTTTCCGCGCCGGGGAAAGCGTTGCCAGGCTGCTCAGGAACGAACTCTGGATCAGCCGCTTTGAGTTGATCTCGCGCTCCTGGTTCTATTATGTGCGCGACGCCTATGAACTGATGGGATTGAAAGAAACATTCACCATCCCCGGCATCCAGATCACAATCGCCGACTATTTGGGGAAATGATGGCCATTCCGATCATCAACGACTGGAAAAAGTACTTCGAGCAACCCCACGAGGGTTTGGGTTCGTCATACGAGAGAATAGTACTCAACGAACTGCTGGCAGGTTTCGCGAGGGAGCATGGAGCCAGCAGTGTTTTGGAAAGCCCTTCCTTCGGCTTCACCGGAGTTAGCGGGATAAACCTGCTGGGATTGGCGGACATGGGACTCAAGGTGACTTTGGAGGATGACGATCCAGAGCGTTTGGAACTTGTCAAAGCGCTTTGGGCTGATTTGGGCAGGCCACTGGACGCAAGGCTGAATGAAGGTTTCCAGCGTTTGGACTATTCCGGCAACGCCTTTGATATGTCGTTTTCCTTCTCCGCGTTGTGGTTCGCCGGAGAGCTCAGGAACTTTCTAAGCGAATTGACCAGGGTCACGCAGAAAGTCATCGTGCTAAGCGTCCCCAACCGCGACGGGTTCGGCTACAAGATGCAGGTTAAGGATTACAGCCCGGAAAGATATCCGGACCTGCGCATCGGCAACATCGATCCACCCTCAATAATCAGGATTCTTGGGGAAATGGGGTGGAGGCTTAAGGACTCTGGCTACTTCGACTGCCCTCCCTGGCCGGACATTGGCATGGCAAAGGAAGACCTGTTGGGCAAGTGGTTTCCCCGCTGTCCAATCTGCAAGCGGATGAAATGCCGCCCCAAGACGGAAGCCAAACCGATAACAATCCTCGACTACTATTCCGGCAAGGATCCGGATTTTGCCTGCCGGATGCTTCGCTTTGGCTGGCTGGAGCGGATCGCCCCCAAGGCATTCAAGCGGATTTGGGCGCATCACTATTATATGGCGTTCTGTCCTGAAGAAGCCTGACGCCGCCGGCAGAGAAGCATGGCTTCGCGCAAACGCCTCTTATCCCTGATCGTCGGACTTGCCATAGGTGTTCTGCTGTTACTCCTATGGCTGAGATTCGTGGATGTCGGTGATCTGCTTGATCGGATGCGGAATATGCGCAGGGACCTTGTAATCTGGGCTTCGCTGGTATATCTGAGCGCCTATTTTGTGCGCAGCGCGCGCTGGAATCTCCTGCTCAAACGCCAGGCAGACGTATCGCTATGGCGGAGCTGGCTTTACAGCATGGGCGGTAATTGGGTCAACTATCTGATCCCCATTCGCCTGGGCGAAGTCGTGAAAGCCTGGTTTGTCAAACGCAATCATGGCTCGCCGATGCTGTCTATCCTGCCATCGATCTTCATCGACAAGTCGTTCGACAGCCTTGGCATCATTTTTGTGCTCATCATGATCCCGTTACTGAAACTCAAAATATCTCCGGGCCTGATGGTTCTGCTGATCCTGCTTGGCTTGGTGGTAGCAGTCTCTCTTGCAATTTTAATCCTTTCCTCCAGGCGCAAGGACGGCGTCGTCAAGACCCTTCAGTTCTTTTTCGGATGGCTACCCAAAGCGTTTAGGGACAAGATTTACGGCTATATAGAAATTTTTGTGATGGGGTTGAACGTTTTTGAGCATCATTGGTCGCGGCTGGTCTTTGCCTTGTTGCTGACCGCGCTCGGCATCGGACTCGACGGGCTTTATTTCTACCTGCTGTTCCACGCGTTCGGAGTCACGGGCCTTGGCTTCACAACAGTGCTGTTTGGCTACACCCTGATCAACTTGTCCTACGCGCTGCCGCAGCCTCCCGCGCAACTGGGCAGCAACGAATGGATGATGATAATCATCTTTTCGATCGGATTTGCGTTGACAAGACAGGACGCGTCGGCGATCATGGCTTTCGCTCATGTGCTCACCGCGATCCTGATCGGAACCCTCGGGCTGATCGCCATCGCGCTGAGCGGTAGCCAAATCCTCAAAGCGATATTCCGTGGAGACAAGATATATGAACAGTGAAGTAATGATCCAGAGAATTGAAGAACTGAAAACAGTGAAACATGATCTGCTTTCCCAGATCAGAAAGAGCATCGTGGGACAGGACGCCGTGGTGGAAAAAGTCCTCATCGGGCTTTTCGCCAACGGGCACATGCTGATCGAAGGCGTGCCCGGACTAGCCAAGACGCTGCTGATCTCAACCATCGCCAAAGCCCTCAACCTCAGCTTCGGGCGCATCCAGTTCACTCCCGACCTGATGCCGTCGGACATCACCGGCAGCGACATCCTAGTATCCGGTAGCGGGGGAGAGGAAAGGCGCTTCCAATACATCAAAGGCCCCATTTTCGCTAACATCATCCTCGCCGACGAGATCAACCGCACGCCGCCCAAAACCCAGGCCGCTCTGCTGCAGGCGATGCAGGAATATCACGTCAGCAGCGGCAACACGACCCGACCCCTTGACCTGCCTTTCATCGTGATGGCCACGCAAAACCCCATCGAGCAGGAAGGAACCTATCCCTTGCCGGAAGCGCAGCTTGACCGCTTCATGCTCTACATCGACATCGGCTATCCCAGCTACGACGAAGAGCTCAAGATCGTGCAAACGACCACCGGCGCCGCAGGCGAAGAACCCTCCCCGCTGCTTTCCGCGCAGCGCATCATCGAGTTTCAGTCGGCCATCCGCAACATGCCCCTCAGCGCCCACGTGCTGGAGTTCGCGGTCAAACTAGCCCGCAGCACGCGTCCCGCAGACCCAAACTGCCGCGAGGAAGCCCGCAAGTGGATAAACTGGGGCGCGGGTCCCCGCGCTGGCCAGTATCTGGTGCTGGCAGCCAAAGCAAGAGCCGCTCTGGACGGCAGGCTCACCCCTTCCGAAGATGACGTCAAAGCGGTTGCCATGCCGGTTCTCACGCATCGGGTCCTGGTTTCCTTCGCCGCGGAAGCGGAAGGGATCAAAGCGGCGGACATCGTCGAAAAACTGCTCAAGTGAAGCAGGGATTTGTCCAACTGGCAGTAATTATTACAGATCTCCCGGATCGGGAGTCAATAGGTCCGCGAGGATAGCATCCCCGTGGACACAACACGCGTTGTCCAAGCAAGGAGAGAACATGCGTAAAGCGCTCTTCGCCGTTTTATTGCTGGCCGTGACCGCCCTGGGCGCGATCGACGACCGCATACCTTACCAGTTGGCGCATCTGAAGAATATACAGCCCTACAACGTTGATTTCAGCGAGGATCAGGTGATCCTCCGCAGCCAGAACTACATCTGGATCCATTCGCTCTTCAACCCCTGGTCACCCCGCCTGGAAGGAGTTTTTCTCTCCTCCTCGCGCATCGAGGACATCAACGTCCTGGGCGGCAACCAGCTCTACATCTGCAGCCAGGACGCCGCCAACGTTGTGACCTCGATCGACACGCTTTCCTCACCCGGAAGGATTTATTTCACCAACTACATGATCGGGGACAAGATCACCCGCGAAGGTTCGATGCTCTATGTGGCGGACCGTTTTCGCGGCATCGACATCATCGATATCGGCAAGGGCGGGATGCGCGAGATCAAAAGCACCTTCTCAGAGAAATGGGGGATCAGGGACTTCGTCGCCCAGTATCCCTATCTCTATGCCCTAAACGACTTCGGCCTGGTCACAGTGGACATCACAGACCTGCAGTTTCCCGTCTCCAAGGGGGTGAACTACGAGATCACGGACGCCACGCAGATGGTCAAAAACGGCAGCATCATATGGATCGGGGCGGGCAAAAAGCTCCTTGCCATCAACATCGAAGACCTGAGCGGACCCCGCCTGATCACGCAGTTTCGCCTGTCCAACGACATTCAGGACATGGAAGTCAAGGACAACCGCCTGTTCCTCGCTCTCGGCATGGGGGGAGTCAAGATCCTGGACGTCGCCAATCCCTTGCGGGTCGAAGACCTAAATACCATCTATCCCGCGTACGCCGTCTATGACGTCGCCCTGGACAAAGACCTGATCTTCCTCGCCCTAGGCAAGGACGGATGGATGGTTTACGAATACAGATGATAGACTAAATACCTCAGCTCAATACCCGGCAGCGCGGTTTGGCTGTAACTGCCTGGAAACAAAACACGCAACTGAGATATCTTCTTAGTTTGCCTGTCCGTCCCATCCACCATAGCATATCCCATCTTGATCTCCCCTTGACGCTTGAAGACTGCCCGCGGCAGGCACGACCCCGACCATTCGCCATTTCTGGCTGATGGGCAAGGGCATCTGATACACGCACATGTGATTGCAGTCAAGAGGGGATTTAGCGCTTGCGCCGGCCTTGTTTAAAGTTCGCCAGCCTCCTGAGTGCCTCCGCCTAAGCACCCTTCTGGCAAAGGGGATGTTGGCGGGAGGCTGCCGGGAGGATACCAGGTCAGGAAAAGGGGCGATTCGCTGGGGATTTCAATCCTCGTGAGCTTTTCTTATCTGATATTCACCGCGTAGCCAGTCAGGCTTCAGCTTTGTCGCTGAGTTCGACCCAGCGGGCGAATTTCTCCTCATGCAGCGCGGCGAGGCTTTGCGTCTCGCGGCTGATGCGGGCATAATCCAGATGCGAGAGCGCGGGGTCGTTGAGGGAGTCCTCAAGCCTTGCCAATTGGCTTTCCAGGGTTTCGATTTCCCGGGTCAGCAGGTCAAACTCGCGCTGTTCGTTGTAGGTCAGACCCTTCTGGGCGCGCTTGGGCCGGGCAAAGACAGGAGCTTTTTCTTCCGCTTCCTCGCGTTGGTACTTTTTCACGAGCAGATAATCGGAGTAGTTGCCCGGGAACTTGCGGATGGCTGAGCCCTCGAAGACAAACAGATAGTCCACGCAGCGGTCAAGGAAAAAGCGGTCGTGGGAAACTACCAGCAAGCAGCCTTGAAAGGCGTCCAGATAGTCCTCCAGGATTTCCAGGGTGCGGATATCCAGATCATTGGTCGGTTCGTCCAGGATGATGAAGTTTGCGCCAAACATCAGGGATTTGAGGAGATAGAGGCGCTTGAGCTCTCCGCCGGAGAGGGAGGATAGCTTTTGCTGCTGCATCCTGGCGTCGAAGAGAAAGCGCTTGAGCATCTCCGTGGCGGTCACTTTGCTGCCGTCGCGGGTCCGGATGACCTCCGCGAATTGGGCGATGTATTCGTAGACGCTGAGGGCGGGGTCGAAGCTCTCGTCTTCCTGCTTGTAATAGGAAAAATGAGTGTTTACGCCTACTTTGACGGTTCCGAGGTCCGCCTCCTCTTCTCCGGTGATAAGCTTGAGCAGAGTGGTTTTGCCACAGCCGTTGGGACCGAGGATGCCGATGCGCTCACGGGCCTGGAAGATGTGGTCGATATCGCGGAACAACTCCCTGCCGCCGTATGACTTGCTGAGTTTGTGCAGTTCCAGGATGGTCTTGCCCAAGATCGGAAGAGCGTCGTGTAGGGAAAGAGTGTAGGATAGGGT
>CAZKAA010000022.1:0-26997 GCA_964550575.1 uncultured Candidatus Cloacimonadota bacterium | reverse complement strand
CCTTTCAAGTGCGTCTATTGCGATCAGGCAAAGATCAGCGGCAGTACGGGCTTTGATTTGGAACAAGCGCAGGAAGAAGTCTCGAAATTTATTGCCCGCAATCCAGGAAAGATGAAGCAGATCGCTTTCTATGGCGGCAGTTTTACTTCAATGGCAGAGACTTCCCGCGATGGGATTCTGGAGAAAATATCTGCTGTCTGCGATGATATGACAAGCTTCCGGATCTCCACGCATCCACTGTTTGTAGGCGAGGATGTGCTTAGATGGTGCTTCTCTCGCCGGATCAGGACGATTGAACTGGGAATCCAGGATTTTTCCGACGAAGTATTGCGCTCATCCGGCCGCGGGTACACGGGAGATGATGCCAGATCCGCGGTACACAGGGTTAAAGATGCTGGTTTTGAGACAGGAGTGCAGCTAATGCCAGGCCTGCCGGGATGGTCGGAAGCCAGTCTGGGGGAGAACCGGAAAGCATTGGCAGCGCTGAAGCCAGACTTGCTGCGACTATATCCGCTCATAGTCGTCAAAGGCACCAAGTTGGCAGAGACATTTGCCAACGGAGATTATCACCCGCTAACACTAATTGATGCCATCAGCCAATGCGCGGACTACTATCCCGTCGTAGAAGCCAACGGCATTAAAATCATCAAAGTCGGATTGCCATCAAATCTGTCCGAAAGCGAGATCGTCGCGGGACCATGGCATCCGGCGTTCGGGGAACTGGTTAAGCGCGAGCTAGCTCGCCGGAGCGACCTTAACGCATGAGGCTCCCATAAGTTCTTGACAGGGAAATCCCGTTTCCGAATAAAGAAATCATGCAAAAAACATACGTAATTGGTCATCGCAATCCCGATACGGACTCCGTTTGCGCTCCCTACTGCTACGCGTGGTTCAAACGTATAGCAGAGCCGGAGGGGAGTTTCATCCCCGGGGTGCTGGGCACCTTGAATCCCCAAACCCGCTTCGTGTTTGAACATCTGGGCATCGAACCGCCAGCCCTCCTGCGTGATGTCTATCCCAAGGGGGAAGATGTTATGCTCACCCGCTTATACACCGTGCAGGAAGACGATCCCGTCGGCGAAGTCACCAAGCTGATGAATGAGCGAAATATCCGCACGGTACCGGTCACAGACCGTGCCGGCAACTATCGAGGCTTGATCTCCATGCATGAAGTGGCGCACTACTTCATGCCCCACGGTTACGAGTCCCGTCCAGTGTATAGCCTGCTGCCCCGCAACTTCGCCAAGGTCATACCCGGCAAGTTTTTGCGTGAAGGGGCGGAGGGGGAGTTGAGCCTGCCAGTAATGGTCGGCGCGATGGGTTTCGAGACTTTTATCCAGCGGCTTGAAAGAAGCATGGTGGGGCAGCACACCCTTCCGCTTCTGATCGTGGGAAACCGTCCGGATATCATTGAATATGCCGTGAACCGCGATTTCCCTGTGATCATTCTCACGGGGATGAGCGATGTGGACTGTTGCCGATTGGATTTGAGCAGCTTTCACGGCTGGATATATGTTTCAGAAGCGGATACTGCGGAAACAATCAGGCTGCTGGGTATGAGCATTCCCGCCCGCACGATCGCCAATTGCGACCTGCCGGTCATTTGCGCCAAAGACACGCTTGATGCCATCAAGAAGCGCTTGATGAACCTGGACCACCACGGCCTTGCGGTGCTTGAGGGCGGCAAATTGATCGGGCTGGTGACCAGTTCGCGCTTAATAGATCCTCCCCGGCATAGAGTGATCATGGTGGATCACAATGAACCCGCCCAGTCGGTGGAGGGCATTGAGTTCGCGGACGTGGTTGAAATAATAGACCACCACAGGTTGGACACATTGCGCAGCAGCCGCCCGATCTATGTTTACGCCGATCCGCTCGGTTCATCCTGCACCCTTGTTTACAAGCTGATCAGAGGAAGAGGGGTGGATATCGCTAAGGATATCGCCGCACTGCTACTCTCGGGCATCCTGTCTGATACGATCATCCTCCGCTCTCCCACAACCACGCGTGAAGACATATCTGCAGCTAATATTTTGGCGGAAATTGCTGGTTTGGATTTACAGCAATGGGGCAAGGAGATTTTCCGGCACGCCGCCTCGCTGAGTGCGACGGACCCCAATGATGCCGTGACGCGTGATTTTAAGATATACAAGGAAGAGGGATACCGGGTGGGAATTGCCCAGATAGAAGTTATCACTCTGCGCGACTTGCCAGAGGTTAAGCTAGCCTTCCTGGAAGCCCTTGACCGCCTGAAAGAGAAATATGCGTTGGATTGGGCCCTGCTCCTGGCAACCGACATTATCGCGGGAGACAGCGTGCTGTTGTCCACCTCATTCCGTTTGGCAGGCAGGCTGATCTACCATAAAATGGACGACCGCAGCTTCCATCTACCGGACGTTCTTTCACGCAAAAAACAGCTGCTGCCGGAAGTGATTTCCGCGCTTCGCGAAGAATGAGAGCAGCATAAGTCCTGACACCGTCTGGCGATAAAATCCTTGACAGACGGGCAGGAACGCAAATCATATGCTGATATGAAAAATTCCGTGCGCTCCAAAGCGTGAAAGGAAGTTGCCCATGAAACGATTTCTTGCCCTGCTGGTCCCAGCAGTTCTGATGCTGGGAGCTTGCGACATCCTGAAAAAACCGCATGTTCCTTCCTGGGACGTCGATCTCACCGTACCTTTGCTGAATGAACGCTGGTTGGTCTCTGAACTTGCCGACAGTGTGCACATTGTGGTTGGCGATGGCGACGTCCTGACCCTCACCGGAACGGGTTCTGCGGAAACACCGCCTTTCGGTGAAGTCAACTTCACTCCTGAGATCGATCTGCAGGGAATCGCCCTCGAGGCGGGTACCCAGATCACGATGACAGTGCCGATCATGGACCCCACGGGATCAGTGTATCCCTGCTACGGCCGACTAGAGCAAGGAATGATAAGATATATGTTTGCCTTGGACAATCCGGGAACCTCAAGTGTCAGCCTGACTCTCAACAATCTCTATACGCCGGAAGGAACGCCCTTTCAGATTATTTCTAACGGAAGCCCGAACTGGCAGAGCGCGAATCTGGAGGGTTGCTACTTCGGCGAAGAGAATTCCGGGATCATCATGGACACCCTTTCCTTCACATTCACTGTCCAGTCGGACCAGCCGTTTGGAACCCAGATCGGAACCATGGGCTTGCGTATAGACAGCCAACTGGGATTCGACAAGTTTCAGGGATACCTCTACAATTACGTGCGAGCCTTGGAGGGGACTATCACATCAATTAATATTGATTATCCCCTCGATCTTGAGCAGGCGGTGCAACTGCAGCAAGCGTCTGTAAGGCTGCTCGTAACCAATGAGTTCGGTTTCGGCGCTGAGTTTCACGGAACCCTGAAAGCCACCAACAACCGAACGGGAGAGACGCGCCTCATAGAATTGCTTGACGATCAGGGAAACCCCTATATGGTGCAGCCGGCGTCTTTTGATGGACCCGCCTTGACCGAGATCATTGTGAGCAACAACGTGAGCGATCTGCTGCAGATCATGCCGGACGCCATCGAAATATTCGACAGCTATCTGCTTATCAACGGCGGGCACGACGGTGTGCCAGGTTTCGTGGAGGAGGACAACAAGCTGTATTGCACCTATCAGGTGGATGCCCCCTTCCAGTTCATCCTCTACGATCATGAGTTCCAGATGAGCGAAGCTCAGTCCGTAGAGATTCCTTCAGACGTCCGCGATCAGGTTCTGGAGCGCGTTCTGGAAGCAGCGCTGACACTGGGGATCACCAACAAGATTCCTGTGGGCTTCACGGCAAACGTATTCGCTTCCGCTACTCCGGAGATTGATGTGCTTGATCCGGCAACCTACGCCTTCAAGAAAACGATCAATATCCATTCCTCCCAATATGAAGGACCAGATGTGAACGAGCAGGGGGAGCAAACGCTGCAACTTGCTTTGAACGAAGCTGAACTGGATGTGTTCGCCAATCAGATGGTATATATGCTCATGTCATTCAGTTTCGAACCCAGCAACGGGCCGGTGACGATTTACGCCTCGCCCGCTGATTATATCCAGGTCAAAAGCATGCTCACTGCAAGGGTGCATGTGGAGGTGGATTGATGAAACAGATTCTGCTGATCATTGCCGCGCTGCTCTGCCTGGCTGCCCTGCCGGCTTCGGCATTTACCTCAAAGTCCATGCTCTTTGCAGATAGCTACATGCTCCGCGCCGAGGGTTGCGACGCCAATTACTGGAATCCCGCCCTGCTAAACCCGGAAAACGGCAACATCTGGCTGCCGGTCTTGAACAGCGGGATGTTCCTGGGCAACAACTCCATTAATATTGACCTCTACAACTACATCATGGAGCGCGATTATCTGGATGATGAGGCAAAGCAGCACATCCTGGATGCGATTGACGATCGTCTCGCCTTCGATATGGGAGGCAATTTTGGCATCTTCGGGATCACGATGGGCAATGTCGCTCTCACCAGTTCGGTTCACCTGGCGGCAAAAGCCGCCTTTGACGAGCAATATCTCCAACTGCTGCTTTATGGGAACGGGGACGGCACCCAAGTTTACGAATTCGAACACGAAGACAATTACTTTGATTCTGTCAGCTACATGGATCTGACCCTGGGCATGGGCGATATCCGGTTGCCTCTCCCGGAAGCGGTCCCGGACATCAAAGTCGGTTTCGCCGCCAGCTTGCTGGGAGGGATCGGCAACGCCAGAACCGAGGAACTGCACGGCTATTTCAGTTCCGATCTCGACGGATTGAACGTACGCCAGGACGTGCTGCTTCGCACGGGCGCTGCCGGCGGGGGATTTAAGGGCTTGATCGGCCTCTACAGCGAACCCATTCCCAATCTTTTTGCCGGCGTGACCCTGGACAACATCTTTGGCTTCCTCAAATGGGGTTTGGTACGGGAGGAGTTTCAGGCTTCTTTCGAAGTGGACAGCCTCTATGCCATTGATATCTCTGATGATGATTTTTACACTTGGGACTACGAGCAGCGCAAGACTGATCCTTTCACGACCAAGCTGCCAATGGAACTGCGAGCAGCGGCTTTGTTCCATACCAATCAGGTCTCTCTTTCCGTGGACTATGTCAAAGGCTTCGGCAGTTCCCCGGACGTCAGCAGGCAGGGCAGGTTTTCCCTCGGCGCGGAATTGACCCCGCTACCCATCCTGCCCATCCATCTCGGGTATTGTCTGGGAAACGACATCTATCCCTGGAGAACAAGCTACGGCATTGGCCTCGATCTGAAGTTCCTGGAGTTCGGTCTCGGGATCCAGTCGATCGAGTCGATCCTGCCTGGAACCTCCTCCAAAGGTATCTCCTTCGCCTCATATTTCAATATAAGGTTGTAGACCTGGAATACGCCGTCATTGCCATAATCTCGCTTCTAATGGCGGGATTCTTCTATTTCCGCACCCAGCCTTCCCTAACCAGGGGGAGGCGCTGGCTTCTTTTCGGTTTGCGCACCCTCAGCCTCTGTATCCTGCTGTTGCTGTTGCTCAGCCCGATAATCTACTATCTGCGTCACATGGACGAAAAGCAGCAGATTCTGGTGCTGAATGACATCTCTGCCAGCATGGACCTTGGCGGAGGAAAGACCGCCAAGAAAGATATGTTGCGCAATCCCGGCAAGCAAATGCTGGACGCCTATTCCGAAGCTGGATACGAGGTCGTCTCATATAACTTCGCGGATGGGTTGGAGGGAGTCGTGGGCAACACCCAACTTTCGCCGGTTCTGGGCGAATTGGCTAAGAAGCACGATTTCAATAGGGTCAAGGGCATCTTGCTGCTCTCCGACGGCTGGTTCCGCGACGCAGAACTCCGTCAGGTCAGGCAGCTTGGCTGTCCTTTTGTCGCTCTTGCGGATACGAGCGTCCAGAAGCAGGCCGACCTCAGCGTCGCCAAAACTGTCACCAACCGCCACGCCTATCGGGGAGAACCATTTCTGGTGCGCGCTGAACTGCGCTCGGAAAACTACAACGGCCCGGCGACTGTCCAACTGAAGCTGGGAACTTCCGTAGTTGCCACCAAATCGGTCCAGCTGCAGGCGGGGGCAAACCTCAGCGCCGACCTCACCCACAGTTTTGCCCAGACAGGCCTGTATTCATATAGCGTGAGCGTCAGCGCAGCCGGCATCAGCGAACGCTCGCTCAACAACAACAGCTATCCAGGCGCGATCGACGTCTTGAGCGACAAGCAGCAGATCGTGGTGATCTCGGACAGCCCCGCCTGGGACAACAAGTTCATTGTGGACACCATCGCGGAGAACACTCGCTGGGAGGTCCGGCATTATCGCATCCAGGGCGACCGCATCCTGCTCGGAGAAACTGCCGTGCCGGCTTTGCCGGACGCCAATCTTGCCGCTGTCGTGCTGGTTAACAACGGATCCCTGCAGCTTCCCGCGCCGGCTCTGAGCTATGTCCTGCAAAACCAGCGCAAAGGTGTGGGAATCCTGTTCCAGGGACTGCCTCTGGCAGAACTGAACTCCATCCTGCCCCTGCAACGATCGAATGTCCTCACGCCCTATCAGGGTTTTCTTGAGCTTGCGCCTTCTGCCGCGGCATATCCGATGATGAATATCGACTCCTCCGAGCTCAGCCAGATCCCGCCGCTTGACTACTATTACGCCTCTCCCGCCCAAAACGCGGAAATCCTTGCCACCATAAACAATCCCCAGAGTTCTCCCGGTATCGCGATCCGGGTTTCCAGCGGCGGCAAGGTCCTCGCTCTCGCCTTTCTCAACCTGTGGAAATGGCAGTTGCAGTCAGGCGGGGGTGGATACCGCAAATTCCTCTCAAACGCTCTCACCTGGCTCGCGAATACATCGGAAGGTGGATTCAACGCGATTTACAACAGCAGCTACTTTCTTGGCGAGAACATCGACTTGCGCCTCAGCGCGGAGGACGATATCCGGTCCCTGCGACTCGACCTGAATCCTGAGATCAGGGTCTACGACTCCGACAACAAGGAAGCGTTCAGGGACTTCCTCACCCAGTCCGATGGCGAATACTCAGTCGGGATCAGGCTGGATAAAGCCGGCCAGTACCGTTTCGAGATCTCTGACCAGGTGAGCGGGGAAAAGAGTTCCGGCCGCTTCAATGTAGCGGAGTCCACACTGGAAACCAGGGATTTCGATTTCAACCTGCCGCTGCTCTCCTGGCTTGCGGCAGATACCGGAGGACGCGTAGTCAGCCTCGGCGAAGCGTCTGGGTTCAAGCCCCTGCCTGCGCAAAACCGTAAGCTGGAACTGCGGCTGGACTTTCCCATCTACCGCAAATGGTGGGTTCTTGCCCTCTTCATTGGCGCCTTCTGCCTGGAGCTGTTCTTCCGGCGCAGGTGGGGATTGCTTTAAACTCTTCCGACGAGATAGCTCAGAGCTTCAAAAATCTGCGGGATTCACTGCCTTGCCTGAGTACGTAAACTCCCGGCGCCAGTCCGGAGAGGTCAATGCTCTTTTCCGTCCAGTCTAGCTCCCTGATCAGCTGACCCCTGATGTTGTACAGAAACAGCTTCACTCTCTCTTCAGCCTTGATGCTCAGCAAGTCTCCAACTGGATTCGGGTATATCTCCAGCCGGGGTGCGGAGGCAAGCTCGTCATTGGCTGAAACGTTCGGATTGGGAAACTCGAAGCTGTAGCTTATACCCCCGTTTATCACTGTAAAAGTAGCGTTTTCCCAGTTCTGCGGGCAAAGGATCCCGTCCGCGGCGAACGCCACCGGCTCCCCGTATCCTTCGAAATCCAGCGGATAAAGAGGCGCAAATCCACCTCCGTCGATGGAAACGCGCAGCGCCCAGGCGGGATTCTGGTCCGCGTCCGAATACATGGCGGAGACTGCCAGTTCTCCATCCTGCCATGAGAATTCAGGGTCGTTGACCTGTGGCGCGTGGTTGTTGGCGAAGTTCAGCGCCTGTGGCAGCAGCAGGACATCCGAGCCGGTTGTGGCGTCTGCCTGCTGGTTTCCCCCGGAGAGAGTGATGCGTGATGTCATCGCCACCGTTGCCAGCAGGGGATAACCGGGGTTATACCATTGCGCGAAGTCCTGATCGGCAAGCAAATCCGAGATCTCGCAGCTGAGGATTAATGCTCCCGCTTCGGAATCCACCTCAACTCCGATGTCGCCGATGTTTATCAAATCGGACATCCCGGTCCCGACGATCTTGTATAGGCCTGGCGAGATAATTCCCGGAGCTTCCACGGTGTTCATCAGCCCAAACACTATGGGGTTGCTGTCCGGATCGGCGTTCGGCTGGGTGAAGATGCCCATATAGGAGTAGAAAGTCAGCCCGTTGCTTACCGGATAGCTCGTGGTATTGCATTTGATGTAATAATGTATCCTGCTTTCGGAGAAGGCGATCCGGGTGCTGAGGATATCAAGGTTATCAAGGTTGAACTGGTGGTCGCCCTGAGGATCCGATTCCACGGGCAGGCAGCGGTTCTGCGTGGGAATTCCCTGCGCGTCAGGGAAAAAGACCGGCACCGCGAGAGTGTCCTGACCGCTGACGCTAAACCCGGCATAAGCGTGGCTGGGTTGCGCCAACAGCGCTTCGCGCCAGCCGGGGATGCCGGGAGCCGGAGTTGTCTCCAAAGAAGCCAGGTTGCCGTCGGAATCCAGATAATGGACGCTTGCGGGGTGCGACGCCCGGGTCAGGATTATCAGTTCCCCCGTCCCGGGTCCGACCTCGGTCGCGTAGATGGCGTCAAAATCCTGCGCGGAGAGGGCATTTGGCATGATTACCGCCAGCAAGGGGATGAGCAGGATGCAAAAGTGTTTCGGTGTTTTCATATTATTCCTCAAAACTCCAGGCCGATAATGGCGGAATATGTCTGGTTGCGGAGTTCGACCGCCTCCCCGAGGCTGAAGGTAGGCAGTTGCAGATAGTCCCAGCCCAGGGTGAAGCGCAGTTCCGCGCTCAGGTTCACCTTGCCGTCGTAGCGGAGCATTGTGCCATAGACCATGCTGTAGTCAAACATGTTGACTTCTGAGAGGTCCGACTCTTCAACCACGGGAAACTCCGCGAACCCGTCGCCGTCTAGCAAATAGAAGATTCCGTCCAACTCGTGCCGGGAGCGCAGCTTGATGCCCATCGCGGTGCCCACGATCCCGTCCAAAGCGAACTTCCCCGTATCCAGCGTGCGCACCTTCAGCAGCACTGGGATCTCCAGATAGTCCAAGTCGTAGCTGATGTTCATCACCGCCGGCTTGGCAAGCTCTTCGCCGTCCATTTCCAGTATAGTGATGTGCTCGCGCGAGCCTTTCATCGTATAGAGCGCTTCATAGCCCAATGCGAAGTGGGGCAAAATCCGCATATCCAGCCAGAATCCCGCCACCGCGCCCGGACGCATTGCCGTTTTGAACAGGTATTCTTCTTGCGTGGGAATGGGGGCATAATGCTGCGCGAGGCTGAATCCTGCCTTGAACCCATAGTCCAGCTTTACCGTCTGAGCGTCCAGGATCCCAAACACAAAGAACGCCATCACCGCCAGAGCCGCGACTCTGCGCTTTGAACCCGTCTTTACAGCCATTGCTTTCATTAGCCGATCGTTCAGGGAAGGTCCTTGACCGCCCGCACCCGGTAGAATTCCTTCGCTTCGGTCAGGGGGATTGTCGCCGAAGTGTCAAAGACCGGGTCCAACTGGCGCGGAGAGGGGAAAAGCGGGTCGGTGTCGGCTTCCACGTGATAGCGGTCCGGTTCCACGGGATTTCCCAGCAGAGTCTGATCCACTGGGTCCCACACAAGTTCGACGCTTCCCGCCCCATATTGCGCCGTGATCTGCGCCGGCTCTTCCAGTCCGAGGATGTAGCTCAGTTCCTGGCTTGGCGAATACGTCCAGTTGATGTTGTCCAGAGATGCGGAGGCGCGCGCCGGCACGTCGTCGTATTCGTTCAGGATTCCGCTCAGGTTGCCGCTTTGATAGGTTACCGGCTGGCTGTGGTCGTTGCTTTGGGGATGGAGGCTAAAGCTCTGTCCGGGCAGCCATTCCGCCTGGATGGAAAGGGGAAAGCGCCCCTGGCTGTCCTGATACCGAGCGCTGAAGCGAACGTCGCCGGGGGAGATTGACAGCCCTAACTGGTCAAGCTGGGGCAGGAGTGAAGGATTCAGCATGTTTTGGAGGCGGGTTGGATATACCTTGGCTCCGGGTGAAGTGTCCATATCTTCTGTCACGGGTGTCAAGCCATTCAGCGTTGTTCGGGAAGTCAGGGAAACAACCCCGATCACGTGGCCATTGGCGTTGTACCAGGAACTGAAATCGGAATCCGCCAGCAAATCAGACATGTTGCAGCTCATCTTGAGAAGATTGGAACCGCTCACGACCTCCGTGCTGATATCCCCGATGCGGATGAGGTCGTCTGCGCCAGTTCCTGTTATTTTGAACAGCCCCGGGCTGATGCCGGCAAAAAGCACGCTCATATAGTTCATGGCAAACACGATCGTGTTCGGGTCGCTGGGATCGCTGGCGGGATTTGCCATCACCACCATGTATGAGTAGTATGGTGGAAATCCCAAAGCTCCTGTTTGGGGAAATCCGCCGCCACGGTTCTGGATCGCGCCGTAGAACTTCGTGTCTGAGAAAGTGAAATAATCCGCCACAATGTCCAAATGGTTTATGCTCTGGTCGTTGGCGGTATCTGTGGAAAGCCTGGTCATCTGTCCCAGCGCGGGCAGGCCGCTACCGCCGTAATAGACGGGATTTACCTTTCTGGTCTGCCCCCCGGATGCTGCCAAAAGCCCGAGTTCATAGTTAGCGCCCGCCTGGGTGTAGGATGCCTGGTAGGAATCAGTTCCTGTCCCGTAAGCGGCAAAATCGGACTCGCTGATCTGGGTTCCGTTATAGTAGAGAAGCTTGTTGTCCGCTGCCACGCTCTCCTGGTTTTCCAACCGGACAAAGACCTGGTCGGCAGAAGTTTTGCCGCTGCAGCGGATGTTTTGCCAGTCGCCGATGGTGATCGCTCCCGCCAGGACCGTCCCCGCGGCAAGGATCGCGATTAAGGTTGGTTTATTCATATTCATCCACCATTACCAGTTTGATTTTTATATATTCAGTATATCAGGCTGGACAATGCTTGTCAAGTCCTTTCTGCCCATTAAGCGCGACGAATGTCGATTCTTGCTCCAGCATCGCCTGCCTCCCCCTGCCAACCAAGTGTCATCCCTGTGGCTGGCAGCGAGGCAACCGGGTGGATGCCAGGAAGCGTCCCCCGCGCGAAGGAGACCGGTGCGGAGCGCGCAGGCGTGATCTCCCGCGGGGATTTTGATTGACACAAAATCCGTGCCGGGTTTGATGAAATAACATACCCAAAGAGGTGAGTCATGGAAAAACGCAATATCCTGCTGGGCGTTACCGGCGGAATCGCGGCATACAAGGCGATAGATCTGGCCAGCCTGCTGGCTAAGGACGGTTTCGCGGTGAAATGCGTTCTCACGGAGCACGCGCGGGAATTCGTCTCAGCGCTGAACTTCGAGGCGATCACCCACGAAACCACCCACACGGAGATGTTCCGGGACGCGGACCCCATACCGCACATCAACCTCGCCGACTGGGCGGACCTGATCGCGGTCGCTCCGGCAACGGCGAACATCATGGCGAAAGCGGCGCATGGCATCGGGGACGACCTGCTCTCCACCATCCTGCTCGCCCACACCAAACCAGTCCTTTTTGTGCCTGCCATGAACGTGCACATGTGGGAGGCCGTTCCCACGCAAGAAAACGTTCGCACTCTCCGGGAGAGAGGGCACCACGTCCTCGCGCCAGCCGTCGGCGCTCTGGCCTGCGGCTACACAGGCAGCGGAAAGTATCCGCCCAACGTGGAAGTCCGCGCGGCGATCCTGACCTATCTGCGCTACGGCAGGGACCTTGAAGGGGTGAAAGCGCTGGTCACGGCGGGAGCGACGGTCGAACCGCTCGACCCGATGCGCTATCTCAGCAACCGCTCATCGGGAAAGATGGGCGTCTCCCTCGCGAGAGCCCTCGCCCTGCGCGGCGCGGATGTGACCCTCGTGCACGGCAGGATCGAGGAAAGCGTGCCCCACATCCTGCGCGAGGCTGTTTTTGTCAACACGGCGGAGGAGATGCGGACAGCGGTGCTGGAGCGCTTTGCCGGGATGGATTGGATCATCAAATGCGCCGCGGTGGCAGACTACCGGCCGGCGGATTATTCCTCAGCAAAATTGCCCAAGGCGGAGATGGCGGAGATCCGGCTGGCGCCCACACCGGACATTCTCAAGGAACTGGGGGCGCGCAAGCTCCCGGGCCAGAAGCTGGTTGGATTTGCCGCTCAGAGCGGGGACCTTGTGCGCAAAGCCCTGGAGAAATACCGCGGCAAGAATCTGGACCTCATCTGCGTGAACAACATCAGCGTGGCTGGCGCCGAAGACAGCGAAGTCACCGTGATCGGCAAATTGCCGGGCCAGCCGGCCCTGGCAGAGGATTCCGGCCTGAACGCGGCTGAGTTGCGGGGCAGCAAGTTTGAAATCGCGCACCGCATCGCGGACCTGGTCAAGACATTATGAAGCTGTTGCTCATCACGGGCGCCAACGGGCAGATCGGCAGCTATCTGGCAAAAGAATACCTTGCCGCCGGCTATCGCCTCGCGCTGCTCTATCACAGGCGCAAAGAGCGCTTGGAGCAGTTCGCGGACGAGCCTTGCTGCCTGTGCCTTCCGGCTGACCTGCGGGACTTCGATGAGACCCGGGCGGCAGTGGCGAAGGCCGCGGAGCATTTCTCTGCCGCGCCGCAGATCCTGATCCACTGCGCGGCGCTGCGCAGCTATGACGCGCGTGCTCTTGTGGACAGCGATCCTCGGGTCTTTCACGAGGTGCTGGACGCCAACCTGAAAAGTGCCTACCACATCCTGCGCGCGGTTTTGCCGGGCATGAGGGACAGCCGCTGGGGCCGCGTCGTGCTGATGGGCAGCGAAATCACCCGCGGCGGCTTGAAGCAGGGCAGCGCCTATGCCGCGGCAAAATCCGGGATCGCGGGCATGATGAAAAGCCTGGCGCAGGAGACGCGGGAGTTCGGCATCCGCGTGAACGCCATCTCGCCCGCGCCGGTGGACACCAGGCTTGAGGAAGATTATTCCGGAGAATACCTGGAGTTTCGCAAAAAGTATTTCGCGGAATACCTGCAAAGCGCTCCGGGACTGGTTTTGGTCAGCAGGGAGGAGATCAGACGGGTCGCGGACCTGCTTATCTCTCCCGAACTGGACAACCTGACCGGGCAGGAAATCTATCTGTCTGGCGGCCTGTGAGAATGAAAACCCAATCTGGTCGTTGAGGAAAACTATGAGCAAGAATCCGAACAATATAAACGGTGCCGCGACCTTCGCGGAGATGAAGAAACAGGGTCGCAGGATCACGATGGTGACAGCCTACGACTACTCCCTGGCTCGCTGCGTCGCGGCAAGCGACATCGACATGATCCTGGTGGGCGACAGCCTCGGGATGGTAGTTTTGGGATACGACAACACCCTGGAAGTGACGGTGGGCGACATCGCCTACCACAGCGCGGCAGTCCGCAGAGGCGCGCCGAACGTCTTTATCGTGGCGGACATGCCCTATCTGAGCTACCACCTTGGCGAGGAGCGAACCCGTCAGAACGCAGCCGAACTGGTCATCAGAGGCAAAGCTAACGCTGTCAAGCTGGAGGGCGGAAGCGCTTCCCGGCTGGGGGCGATCAGGGCGATCGTGGACACGGAGATCCCCGTCTGCGCACACTTGGGCCTGACGCCGCAGTCCGTGCACCGCTTCGGCGGATACAAAGTGCAGGGCAAAACGCCGCAGGAGCACGAAGAAATCCTGCTGCAAGCGCGCGCGGTGGAAAAAGCCGGGGCGTTCATGCTCGTGCTGGAAGGCATCCCCGAGGAACTGGGCAAACAGATCAGTGAGACCGTCCGCATCCCCACCATCGGTATTGGAGCGGGCAGATACACGGACGGGCAGGTGCTGGTTTTGCACGACCTGCTTGGACTTTCCGGCATGCAGCCCAAGTTCGTCAAGCAATATGCCTCCCTGCGCGGCGAAGTGACCGCAGCCCTCAACCAATACGCAACCGAAGTGCGGGAAGGCAGTTTTCCCGCTGAGAAGCACATCTACTACCCCATGGGAGGCTCTCAGGGAGACTGAGCGCGGGCAAAACCGGCAGGATGGGCATAACTTCCTGTGGCAAATGGGGATAATCGAATTATATTGACAAGAGGGGAGCAGTGGGGGAAACTGGCTAAAAATAACACTTTGGAGACCCTAACATGCTCAGGCAAGTCCTGATATCCAAGCTTCACCGCGCCACGGTGACGGAATGCTACCTGCATTACAACGGCAGCATAAAGATAGATGAAGAACTGCTGGAAACGGCTGGCATGCGCGAGTTTGAGCGCGTGGAAATATTTGACATCACGAACGGGAACCGCTTCTCGACCTATATCATCCTCGGAGAGCGGGGCAGCGGCATGATCGGCATCAACGGAGCCGCGGCGAGGCTGGTCCAGACCGGAGACAAGGTCATCATCGTCAACTACGGCATGCTGGACGAGCAGGAGATCGCGTCCCACAAGCCGCGCATCGTGGTGCTGAACGAACGGAACGGAGTCGAAAGCGTCCTTTGATGGAAGTTGTCGCCAGCGTTTCCGGGATGCAGTCCCTCAGCCGCGACTGGCCCTTGGGAACCAGTGTGGGTTTTGTGCCCACCATGGGCTATCTGCATGAGGGGCATCTCTCCCTGGTGCGGGAAAGCAAGCGCCGGTGCGGGATAACGGTCGTTTCGATCTTTGTCAATCCCTCCCAGTTTGGGCCCCGCGAGGACCTGGGCAGCTATCCCAGGGACCTGGAGCGCGATCTGAAACTGCTCGCGGAACTGCGGGTTGACTATGTCTTCAATCCCTCCGCGGAGGAGGTATATCCTCCCGGCTACAGCACCTGGGTGAATGTGGAGCGGCTCAGCGATGGCCTTTGCGGAGCCAGCCGCCCCGGGCATTTCCGCGGGGTGGCGACCGTGGTGCTCAAGCTGGTCAATCTCGTGTCGCCGCAGCTTATGTTCATGGGCGAAAAGGACTTTCAGCAGGTCGCGGTGCTCCGTCAGATGCTGACGGACCTGAACAGCCCCTGCGAGATCGTTCCCTGCCCGATCGTGCGCGAGCCTGACGGGCTTGCCATGAGCAGCAGGAACGTCTATCTGGATCCCAGCCGGAGAAAGCAGGCGCTCTGCCTCTCGCAAGCCATCCGCCTGGCGCAGGACGCCTACCGCTCGGGGGAAACCGATTGCTCCGCCCTGCGCGGCATCGCGCTCGGGCATATCGCCTCAAGCGGCGGCAAAGCCGACTATGTGAGCCTCGTCGACAGCGTCAGCCTGCGGGAGACTGAGCAGGCGACACCGCAAACCAGAATCATCCTGGCGGCATACATCGGAACTACAAGGCTGATCGACAACGCGGCGATCAGCGGCAAACTGCCCTAAGACCAGGCTCCGGGCATAATCCCCCCACCGGGGCAACCATCGCATCCCTGTCCGCAGGCACATTGCGGAAAACTTTCAAGCACACGCAGAACTCCTCCCCCCATGCCTCCTGATCCCAAATACAGGGCAGGCGCGGAGATGAACCTGCCATAAAGCCATTAAGGGCGGTTGGGCCAGGGCATGCCTGCGGCATACTCCCATCCCGCGTCAGGGGCGAAGCGGGGGAAAAAAAGCCGGAGCGTTGGGCTCCGGCGATGATGTGTCAGGTTCCGTCAGGCTGACGGATGGTGATTTACTCCGGGTAGGTGAGGGTGCAGGCCTGCGAGACCCTTATCCAATAAGCTTTTCCGGGTTCGAGGGAGGCGGGGTTCGCCCCGAGATAATCGACTTCCAGCAGATATGAGGAGATCGATGCCAAAGCAGCGGAAACGGTTTTGGCTTCCGCCGGCAGATAGGCGACGAGGTTCCAGCCCGCATGCAGGTCGATCGGATTCGCGCTGACGTCCACCGGAGTCCCATCCAGGGTCAGGGTCGCGGGAGCAGCCATGTTCACCCAATAGCCCTCGCCGACGCTGGTCGCGCCGAGGGTGTTGAAGTGAGCCGCCAGTCCCGGGATGTAGCTGAGGGTCTCGTTTTTGACCTGCAGCAGTCCGCTGACTCCGGCAAACACGTCTTGCACCGCGGAGGACGCGGGAACCTGGTTGAAGCTGATCAGATTCCAGCCGGCGCTTAGGCTGATCTCAGAAGGCAGTTCGCCAAACACCACGTTCAGCGGAGTTGCCGCTCCGGCGGTGACGGTCACGGGAACGGTCTGGGGATCATAACCCGCAACAGCAACGGTCAGGGAGTAGCTTCCCGGGGCCAGATAGCGGTAGAAATCGCCGTGGGTGGCGTCCGTTTCCACGATGGAATAAGTGTTGTCGTAGCCAGAGATGTTTATCGTGGCGGAAAGCGGATTGCCATATACATCCTCGACGGTGCCATGAATGCCATAGAGCGCCTGTTCCAGATAGCTGAGCATGGCCTCGTAGTTGTATGTCCAATAACTCGGCATGGTGGAGGCGGCGGGCATCTTGGTATTTGAACACTCTATGGTGACTTCGCGTCCGTTGCGGGTATAGTTCATCCAGTCCTGGCGGCCGCCGGCGATCACGTACCAGTCGGCTCCGTTGGTGATGCCGTTGGAACTGATGCCGGTGAAGTAGCCGCTGGGTCCGTCCGCCTGGACATTGGTGGCATAGACCAGGCTGGAGGAAATGAACCAGGCGTCGTCTGGATGCAGGGTGTAGGTGTAGTCCCAGGGATAGTTGACCACTTCCGCACCGCCGTGGTAGTTCACCCCGAATACGAAGTTGTGGGCGTTGGCGAAGTCCATCAGAGCCTGGGTTTCAGGCTGGATGGCGCCTTCGTTCAGGCTGCCGTTGTAGTTGGGATAGTTGCGGTTGAGGTCAATGCCGTTGGCGTTGTAGCGCCGGGCGCTGGCGACCGTGCTGTTTCCCCCGTAGTAGGTTCCGTCGGGATTGGTGTTGGGGCCGATCCAGATTTCCATGCTGTTCACGAGGTTGGCGATGCGGCTGTCGGTCGGGTATTGGCTGAGCAGGGTGTCGATCAGCCTAAGCATCAGCATCCAGCCTGTGGTTTCGTCGCCGTGGATGGTCGAGGTGAGCAGGATTTCCGGCTCCTTTTCCTCAGCCGAGACGTTGTCCGAGATCCTGGCGACGAGAATGGCGCGGCCGTTGACGGTGGTGCCGACGTTGACGACCTGGCACAGCGAGGGATAGGTCGTAGCGAAGGAGTTCATCATGGCCACGTAGGCGTCGTAGGTGGGATAGACGTCCCAGTCGCGAAGCTCGCTCTGGCTGCTGGTCATCAGGGCGGGGAATTCGGTTGAGGGGGCAGGCAGAATCTGCGCTTTGTAGCCAAGCTGGCGGAAGTTCTCCCACTCGGTGTCGTTGGCATAGGCATAGACCCAATTGCCTTTAACGTTGTCTATGGAGATGATTTTGGTCAGGTCTTGCAACTCGGCCTTATCGACAAGTTCAAACCGGAAGTAGTATTGGGTCCACTCCCCTGCCGCGAGGGGCAGGGAGAGCAGAACCAGAATGATGGCTATGAGTGCGTATTTCAATTGTATCTCACTTTTTGGCTGGATTGCTGACAGCCACAACCTTGTAGAAGGCATAAGGCATGATGTATTCGATCACATACTCAGGCGCGCTGACGGTCGCGATCAGGGTGTATTCACCATAAGGATCGTAGGAACGCCAGATCTGGTATTCGGTGGCGTTGGGAACAGGATCCCAGGCCAGGCCGGAACCGGTTCCGGGGTTCGGGACAATCTCGACGGCGGGAGGATCAAGCTGCACGACTGTTGTTCCATTGATGGGAACAGCAACAGCCTCGCCGATGACCTGCCCGAAGTTCAGGGTGTAGGTCTGTTCGGCAGGATAGTCGGCGTTCGCGCTGTAGTCGAAGACTCGGAAGCTGATGAGCTCGCCGTTCGAGGCAAGGTTAACCAGCAGAGTGACATAGGCGTTTCCGCCGTTGGTCGTGACCGATGCCACGCCACGGCACTCATCGCCCACAAAAGCGCCAACCACGTCATTGAGGGCGCAGGGCAGCATGTCGATCGTGACGATGCCCAGAACAGTCGCGGAGTTGTTGGGATAGGCGACGGGAGTCCAACCGGGCCCGGCAACTGGGTTGACAGTGACCGTCACGCTGTCGTAGGCATAGGTGTATCCGTCATAAACAGAGAAGCTGATGACTTCGCTTCCGGTCCAGTTCTGAGCGGCAGTGAAGGTGACGTTCATTCCATTGATTGCCACGTTGATGTTGTTGTCTCCGCTGCAGGCAAGGGAGAGCGGGTCGCTGTCCTCATCGGAAACGTAGGAGCCGCAGTAGACTTCGAGGCTGCCGTTGCAATCGAAGCTTAAGCTGGCAGGCATGTCGATCTGGGGTGGATGGTTTCCGTTGTCCCAGACGTCCATGGTGGCTGAAGCCTGGATGGACGGATTGAGAGGATCGTTCGAGTTGATGGTGATCAGGGCTTCGTAGGTGCCCACTGCCATGCCGATCGCGGAGAAGTATGCGGTGATCGTTTCGCTCTGGCCGGCTGGGATGCTGCCGCTGAGGGGCTGCACGCTGAGCCATTCAACGGGCGGGACGTCCTCTGCCAGAGTGATGGAACCGTTGAGGGTGTGGGGGTCTGCGCCGTAGATATCTCCGGTGAGCGTGTAGGGCAGGTTCAGATTTCCGCCCGTGCCCGCTCCGATGGTCACGTTGACTGTGGCAGTGGCAGAATCCCCGTTGCCGTAGATCACGCCCCAACCGCTGGAGTTTTCTCCAAACCAGGTGATGGTGACGCCAGCGCCGCTGGTCACGTCAGGAACCAGTTCTCCTCCGTCGCCTCCGATGAAGTTTGTGGCGCTGTTGACCGTGACGCCGGCAGGGAAAGTGACGATCACGTATTCAAGCCACTCGGTGTCCGGGCTGGCGTTGGTTGCGGTGAAGGTCCAGTCGACGGTCGTGCCCGGCAGATAATCTGCGGCATCGAGGACCAAGGTGCTGCCATCGATGCTCTTATCTTGATCAGAGGCGGCTTGCAACTGTCGGCTGGCGTGGGCGCGAAGCTCTTCCATGCTAATGCTGTAGGTCAGGGTCTGGCTTCCGGTGTTGGTGATGGTGAAGCTGTCCGTGCCTTCGTTGCCGACCTGCAGGTTCGCGTAGAGCGCGTCGTTGTCGATGTTGATGGTGGGCGGCACATAGCCTGTTCCCGTGACGGCGATCGAAACGCTGGGGTTATTGGTTGAGTTGTTGGCGATGGTGACGTTTCCGTTGTAAGCGCTGGCAGCGGCGGGAGTGAAGGTGAGGTTGTAGGTTTTGCTGGCGCCGGCGTTCACGCTGAAACTCAGGGTATTGCGGTCCGGATTGGCGCTCAGGGGACTCTCATTGGCGGAACGGGATACTTCAGAAACTGTGTATCCGGCGGGAGTGGTGATGCTGCCCGTGAGGGTTTGGTCCCCGCCGTTGAGGATGGTGAAGGTCTTGACGTCATTGGTTCCGACTGCCACATCGCCATAATCAAGAGTAGCTGGATTGACGGCGATCATGGGGCCATCGGCGTTGGGAAGCAGGGCCAGCTTGAGGTTGGGACGGTTGGTGGAGGTTGATCCGCCAGTGAATATGCTGGTCTGGTCGGAGGAATCGCTGCGGTTGTAGCGATAACCGTCTGTCACTGTGGAATACTGGGTGGTTCCGCTCTGCTGATATGAGGCGATCAAGCCGAAAGCCGTGTCGATCGCGATGTTATCAGTCCCGTTCCAGAGGAAGGGGGTGGACAGGGTGTACATGTTCCAGCCGGTGGTGGTGGGCAGATAGGAGGCCGAAGACCAAACTTGGGTCAATCCGGTGGAGATCCAGTTTACTGCGCTGGCGGCAGTCGTGTGTCCCATACGGACGACGAAGTTCGGCATTGCCTGGGCAGGCAGTCCGGTGATGTTGAACCCGATCTGGGTGATGTTGATGGGTCCGATCACTCCTGCGGCAGTGAGTTCAGCCGCGGTATAGACCGATTGCCCGTGCAGACTGCGGTAATACTGGTTAATCGGGCAGGCGGTTGTGGTGCCGTTGGAACTGGTTCCCGTACCGATGATCACTTCAGTCGGCACGATCGCGGTAGGCATGGCGTTCACGGTGTTGGAAGGATCGGAAGTCCCGCCGCTGTAAACCGCGATCAGATAATATGAATATGTGGTTTCGTTGACCACGGCGTTGTCGGCGTAGCTGAGGCCGGTGACAGTGGTGAGCAGGCTGCCGTCGCGATAAATGCGATAGCCTGTGGGGGTGCCGGTAAGCGGGGCCTGCCAGGTGAGATTCACATAGCCGTTGCCGGCGACCGCGCTTAGGTTTCGGGGCGGATAGAAGCTGCTGGGCGAGGTGGAAGCGGGGAAGATGATGTCATCCACCCAGGCGCAGTCAGAACCGCTATCGACGCTGCCGTCCTTCATGTATTCCCATTTCAGGACGCGGGTTCCAGCAGCCAGGGTATAAGTTGCCTGTGTCCAGTCAACCGTTCCGGACCACTGGTTTTGCACTGTGCCGTCGATGTAGAACTTGAGATAGTCGTAGCTGCTTTCGGAGGAAACCTTGTACCAGAAGCTGAGATCGCCCGGGGCGGTCAGGTTGCGGGTGGTTTCCAGAGTGGTGGACCCGCTGGCGGTTATAGTTCCGCTTTTTGCCGCGTATCCCGCGCTGTGGTAGGTGTCGCTGACGATCACCCACGGGATGGTGCTCTGTATCCAGGGGAAGGAATTGAAGTTTCCGTTGGAGAAGTCCTCTATGATGAGTCCCACGGCGGTGTTTTCCGCTTTGCTGGCATTGTATTGGCCTGCGGCGGCAGCGAAATTCAGGGTAACCACGGTGCCGACCGTCATGCCGGAAGAAGCGGTAAGGGAGAAGCTCAGGTTGGCGTTGCCAGACGCTGAGATGGCGCTGAAACTGGCGCTGCCGGTGTTGATAGTAATTCCCGGGACGGCGCAACTCATGGTTGCTGCTCCAGTTGGGGATGCTGCTCCGCCGGTGTTATAGAGGGGCATCGTGACGGTCACGGTCTCACCCGGATCCAGGCGTCCGTTGTTGTTTCCCGGGGCTGGATCGGAGATCGTCATGGAACCGAATGCCAGGGCGGGGGCGTTGAGAGTCAGGTTGAAGTTGTGGGTCCAGGGGCTTTGACCGCTCATGGTCATGGTGATGGTGAAGTTCGCTACCGTGCCGTTGGCAATGTTGTTGGCAATGGTGAAGGCATAAGCGTTGTCTGCCAGAACGCTTGCGCCGGCTGCTAGGTTGGCGATGCTATGCGAGTTGTCGGTGATCGTCACGCCTGATGTGGAGCAGGTCAAGACAGCGCTCACGCTGGTTGCGGCATTGACTCCGACATTCTTGAAAGTGACGTCGAAGTATCCGTTTTCGTTATAATCGGGCAGATCATTGTTGCTATCGTCATAGACAGCAGATTCGACAGCCATGTAGGGTCCGCTGGCGGCTATGACAGGTATGTCCACGATCTTGGTGATCCGATTCTGCGCGGTAAGCACAAGTTTGGCGGTTCCGGCGGTTGTGAAGGGGGTGATGGTCAAAGTCAGGTTTCCGGAGGCGTCAGTAACTCCAGATCCGTAGATTGTGCCGTTCATGGTGAGTCCAACCCTGGTATATGGGGCAGCGCCGGTGATCGCGTAGGACGTGTTGCCGATCATGACCTGGGCGGGATAGGATGCAGGATTGGCGGTTGGCACACCCATGAAGGTCATCAAAGAGGGATCGCCCATGATCGTGTATATCTCCCAATAGTAGTTCGTGTATGAACTACCAGATTGGGTGACAGCCAGATTGCCCATGTAGTTTGTCTCGCCGAGGCTGGGTGCCCAATCGGTGAAAGCTTCACCGTGTGAATGGAAGATTGCGTCATAAGCTCCCAGCGTGGATGCGCTATATGGGTGGGCAGTTGCTTGTATAGGCGTTTTGTAGCCAATACCCCACCAATAATCCTCATTCCAGTATGAGTTGTTGGACGCCCCGATATATGCGACGCCTCCGGCATTAGCCTTGCGGATGATGGATTCGCCAAAGCAAACGCTGGAATAGCCGAAGGAGTTGGTCACGCAGCAATTGCCAACCATCACGCCATACTTGTTGGTGTTGGTCATTGCATTTACGTCACTCACTGAAAAGGTGGGGTCAGCCCATGAAGTCTCGCTGCCGTGGGCAGTGTAGTTCATATAGCCTCTTCCGGCGTTGGCGTTGGAGATGATGTAGGCATCGCTTGAGGCGGATTCCGGATATAAGTAAGTGTTTGAAGTTAAGCCGAAAGTGCTGTTAAAATAGTGCGTCGTGCCGTAGTTGATCTGACCGTTGCCATAAGTTGGAGCATAAGTGGCATCAGCGCCGGCGATCATCACGACATTGCCGAGGTAACTGAGATCAGGTTGGGCGGTTTTCTGCCAGGTCATGGTCTTGTTGATGACATTGGTCAACTCTGTGGAAGAAGAAACGGAAAAGCGGCCATAATATAATTCAGGCAGATAATCGGTTCCCTGCAGCCGGGCGTAATAGTTATCGGTTATGTGGGAACTGCTGGGGCTGGAAACCGTGGCATTGCTGGCGTTGACGTTATCGCCGGTGGTTCCTGTATCGCCGATAATCAGAAGGAAAGAGGGCGCGGGGTCTTCTGCCGTGGCAGCGCTCCAGACATTTGTCATATATGTCTTTATGGCGGCAGTCGTATTGGCTACTGTGCCGCCTGTTCCCACTGTGGTAACGCTCACGGCATAGCCCTGTTGCATTTTCCAATCAACGAAGGGCTGCAGGGTAGTGACGTAGTTCGGGGGGCAAAGTATAAGCATCTTTGTAGGATAACGCATGAGGCTCGTACGGTCGCTTGCATTCCAATTGAAGATAGCTCCGGAGTACATTCGCTCGAACTCATAAGAATAAGTGCGGGCCAAAAGTTCTGCTGTAGCTGCAAGGTCTGGGTGCAAAAAGTCCACACGGACACTCAGATCTTCCATTACTTTCAAGGTATTGTCGATAGGGTTGTATCGTACTGGATAGTAGTCCAGAGCAAAGACCCTTACTCCTCGCATATAGCCGATTTCCTCAATGTCTATATAGTCTTGGCTGTTGTATTCGCTCTTGGAATATGCTTCGGAATTCAAGATAAAGGGGACTTTATCAGGATCTGCCGATTTGGAGATTGATTCCTGAGCGGGGATGATGCGTCGGAGGAGATTGCTAGTTTGACTGCTGAGTTCCCTTTCTGTTTGATTTTGCATTGTGTAGGTCACATCAGCGCCAATTGGCACGTAGATGAGTTTTCTCAGCATCGGAAGCTTGGGTTCACCAACTTTCGAAGTGAAACCCCAGCCTTCGATGCTCAATTCGTCGAAGGTTCCGGATTTGGTCTGGATCTCGTTGATCTTGAGTTGGCCGACCCGGAAATTCACATCAAATCCGAGGTCGCTGTTGTTGCGCAATTGTGCTTGGTTGGGGGAGGCGGAAAGATCTATCTGCCGGGTTTGGGCAGACAGCGTAAAGAAGCAGGCAAGAATTGCCGCGATCAGCAGGACCGCTTTGCCTGTTTGGTTGAATCTCATAAGACTCTCCTGTCTTGAGTATGTATGCAAAGTGTCAAACTTCCTTGTATTGGAACTTTGACGTTAATCAAATGAAAATAATTGTTTGGGGCGCAGAGTCACCTATCGCAATTATCTGTCAATGATAAATTCGTCCTCCGCTTTTAGGCGCCCGAAAAAAAATTTCTCAGAAGTGTCTCGCCTCCTCCTCTGAGTATATCTGCTATAGTAAATGGAGAGTATGCAAATGTTTGTTCAATGAGAGTGTGAGCGGTGTATGGCAATTAGCGAGAATGTTTCTTTTCTCCGGTATGTTGAACCCATCTGATTCGTTCTGGCAAAACCTTCACACCGCTCAGGTCACCCTGACCCTGATCTGCCTGGCCACTCGTCGATCCAGAACATAGCGCGAATCGCCCACAGCGACGACAATGTTGGGTTCGTCCGGATCGTTGCGGAACGCGTGCACCCGCTTGCCGTGATAAAGGCCACGCTCAATGGTCTTGAGGTCGTTGTTGCAGGTGATCAGAGCCTCGCTGCCCTGACTGAGTTCGGCAAGGCTGATGCAATCTCCCCTGAGGCAGCGGCAGGATTGCGGGCGGTTCATAAAAGCCCTTCCGAAACGGCGCAAACGCGCCCGGTTACGCTTGGTCAGCATGTTTTCTCCAGATCAGGTTCATACTGGCGACGAAAGCCAGGACCAGCGATCCGCTGATCCCCAGCCACAGCCAGGAGGAAGGATTGAAAGCCAGGATCTGATACGCCACGGTCGCGATTATCCAGGCCAGGACGGTTAGATAGACGAAAGAGAAGAGCATCCAGCGCCAGCCGTGTTCTTTGAATAGCATAGTGAGCGCTGCGGCGCAGGGAGAATATAGCAGCACAAAGATGAGAAAGGCGATGGCGGAAGCCTCGTTGCCAAATCCTTTGGGGATTGCCTGCGGGTCTACGTAAAGCCCCTGCAGGGTTCCCACGATCGCTTCTTTGGCAAACAGCCCTGAGATCAGCGCGACCGAAGCCTGCCAGTTATCCGCTTTGACGCCCATCGGACCTAGCAGGGGAGTGATCGCTTTGCCTCCGAGTTCCAGGATGCTGGAGCGCTCCGTGCTGCCGTCGATCGATATGGGCAGTGTGATCGCCTGCAGAACCGTAACCAGTATCATTACCAGCAGGATCGTCTTTCCGGCGCGCAGCACGAAGTCTTTTAACCGGTGCCAGGTGTGCATCCCGATCGCGTTAAACGTTGGCATGTGATATGGCGGCAGTTCCATCACGAAGTTGCCGGGAGCGGCCTTGAACAGCGTCTTTTTCAGCGCGAAGGCAAAGAGCATGCCCATCACGACGCCGAAAAGGTACAGTCCAAAGACCACCAGATCCGCGCGCTTGGGGAAGAACAGCATCGCCATGAAGGTATAGACGGGCAGCTTGGCGCCGCAACTCATGAAAGGGGTGAGTAGAGAAGAGAAGATTCGGTCGCGCTTGCTCTCCAGGGTGCGGGTGGCCATGATCGCCGGCACAGTGCAGCCGAAACCGACCAGCAGCGGGATGAATGCCTTGCCGGGGAGTCCGACCCGGCGCATGAACTTGTCCGCGATGAACGCCCCGCGCGCCATGTAACCGCTGTCCTCCAATACTGAAAGGCTGAGGAAGATGAAAAAGATCGGCGGGATGAAGGTTCCGATCGTCGCGATACCTCCGCCCAAAGCGTCGGAGAGCAGATAGGCGATCCATTGTGGCAGATTCATGCCGCGCAGCAGGCTTCCCCATTGATCCACAAACAGCCATTCCAAAGAATCCCCGATCCAGCCGATTAGAGGTTCGCTGGCGCGGACGGCGAGCAAAAAAACCAGATACATGATGCCGAAGAATATCGGCAAACCCCAAAAACGATTCAGGATCACGCGGTCAACCTTGTCGGAAAAAGTGCCTGTCTCTTTCGCGCGGCGTTTGGCGACGTCTTTTGTTAGTCCGCGGATGAATCCGTAGCGGTCATCAGCAAGGGCGGCGGCGGAGGACTGGTTGCGGTGCTTTTCCACAGCGCGGATCTCGCGGTCCACGCTTTCGAACCAGGCGGCTGGTAGCAGAGCGTGAAAATGCGGGTCACGCTCAAGCAGCTTCAGCTTCAGCCAGCGTTTAGGCACAATTTTCCATTCATCCGGAAACATGGGGTCGCCGCTCATGTTCTCCAGGAACGATCCTATCGCGGCTAGGTGCTTTTCCACCACTTCATCATAGCGGATGTCGACCGGCTGGGCAGTCTGCGTCAGGCAGTGTTCGATGTCGCCCAGCAGCTCCTCTGGATTGAAACGCCTGGATAGCGCCAACGGCCGCAAAGGGCAGTTCAGGTGTTCGCGCAAATGGTTGTAATCGATCTCCACTCCGTTCTGCTCCGCGATATCCACCATCGAAAAAACGATCAGCAACGGGAGTTCCATCTCGATCAACTGGACGGTCAGGTAGAGGTTGCGCTCAAGGTTTGAAGCGTCCACGATATTGATCACCAGGTCAGGTTTTTTCTGCACCAGATAGTTGCGGGTCACGATCTCGTCCGGCGAACTGGCGGCAAGCGAATAGATGCCCGGGAGGTCGATCACTTCGAAACGCTTCCCGTTATGGATATAATAACCTTCTTTGTGCTCGACAGTCACGCCGGGCCAGTTGCCGACTGTCTGGTGCGCTCCGGTCAAAGCGTTGAAAAGCGTGGTCTTGCCGACGTTGGGATTTCCCGCGAAGGCGAGAATCGGGTTGTTTCTACTCATTATCTATTGCGTCTCATTCGCAGTATGAGGCGGAAAAAAACGTGTGGGTCATCGCTTGCCGCCTGGTTCAGCGCGGCACTGCCAGCAGAGTCCTCGCACCTGCACGCTGGTTTCCTGGGGCTGGAATCGGATCTTTTCCGCATCCCTGCCGAGGACCTTGTTCAGTTCGTCCAGGCTGGTTTCCTGCACCCTACCGCATTTCTGGCATACCCAGTGGATGTGTTTGGGATGGCCGAAGATGTGTTCAAACACATCCCGCGAGGCAGAACGCAGGGAAAGCTGGATCAACCCCGCTTCCACCAGCAGCGGCAGCGTGCGGTAGATCGTCGCCAACGAGATCTCCCCGCTGAGGCTCTTCATCCGGGCGTGAAGCTGCTCGGCATCAAAGTGCTCATGCACGGCGAAGACGGAATCCAATATCTGTCGCCGCGGCTTGGTGAGCTTGAGTCCCCGCCGTTCCAGATACTGGCTGAAAGCTTGTTCGTAGTCAGTCACTTCGCTATCCTTATTGAGAATCGGTCGCATTATTTACAAATCCTGCGATCTTGTCAAGCTAATAAACCAATGATGTCTTAATACTGATTAATATAAACCTGACCGTACCCCCGAAAACTGCACCAGTATCAAATGGACTTATTTACTCGAACGC
>CAZKAA010000021.1:0-27231 GCA_964550575.1 uncultured Candidatus Cloacimonadota bacterium | reverse complement strand
AGGATGAACAAGGCGGTATCTGCTCCCATGCGGGCAGCGGCGAGAGCCGCCTCGACCCCGGCATGGCCTCCGCCCACCACGATTACGTCATAATTCCAGGGCATGAGAGATTCAGGCCAATTGACCGCCGAACCAGGCGAATAGGTGCTCCAGCCCGCTATTTTTGAGCGCTGAGACGGCGTAAAGGGGTTCTGAACCAAGCCCCAGACCTTTGCCCAGGAGTTGGAGGGTCTTGGCGGTTTTTGTTTTGGGTATCTTGTCCGCTTTGGTGGCAACCACGCAATGGGGAATTCCCCTGGAACGAAGCAGTTCCAGCATCAGGATGTCCTTGGGGTCGGCGGCATGGCGGATATCTACCAATACCACGACACCACGCAGTTGGTCCCTCTGCTCGAAATAGCGCTCTATCATCTTGCGCCATTTCTCCTGCTCGGTTTGGGACGCCTCAGCAAAACCGTAGCCGGGAAGGTCGGTAAGCTGCAAGCGGCCTTCGGAGCCCGATTCGTCGTCTTTCCAACGGATCAGGAAGAAGTTCAGCAGGCGCGTTTTGCCGGGATGGGAACTGGTTTTGGCAAGCTGGCGCCGGTCTGTGAGCAAGTTGATCAGGGTGGACTTTCCCACGTTGCTGCGTCCGGCGACGGCAAACTCCGGATACGCGCTGGCGGGATAGTCTGCTGGTTCGACCGCGCTTTTAACAAAAAAAGACTGAACGAATCTAAGCATTGGTGTAGACAACGCTGGAGCGTTCGGACTCGCAGACTTCAACCTCGCAGACCTGCGCGGGAAGCCCCTTGAGAGCCTCCTCCATGCGTCCGTAAATGTGTCGGGCGAGGTTTTCTGAGGTTGGATTGATCTGTGCGAACGCTGGCAGATCGTTTAAATATGCATGGTCGAGTTCGGCGATGATACTTCCCAAAAAGTCCTTGATGCGTCCGAAATCCAGAGCCATGCCGATGGAATCCAATTCTCCGGCCTGGATTCCCACCCGGACCTTCCAATTATGCCCGTGCAGGTTGCTGCAAGCGCCCTCGTAGCCGCAAAGCCGGTGCGCCGCGCTGAACGAATCGCTAACACTGAGTTTATACACGGAACTATCTCCTAAAAATACTTCTTGCGGATGAAGATCAACACCAACAGAATCGTTGCCACGAGGGACAGCGCCATGATCAGAGCGAACGCCCAGGGTTCTCTCTCGAAAGGAAGCCCGACGTTCATTCCATAGATGCTGGCGATCAGAGTGGGCAGGGAGATGATGATTGTGATCGAGGTCAGGAACTTCATCACCACGTTCAGGTTGTTGGAGATGATCGAGGCGAAGGAATCCATCATACCCTTGAGGATGCTGGTGTGGATCTTTGCCATCTCCACCGCCTGTTTGTTTTCGATGATCACGTCCTCTATCAGATCTTCCGCGTTGGGGTCCTGGTGCAGCCAGCGTGAACGCTGCATGCGCTCGAGAATGATCTCGTTCGAAGTGAGCGAGGTAGAAAAGTAAACCAAGCTCTTTTCCATGCGCATCAGACGTATAAGTTCCTTGTTGCGCAGCGAAAGGTGCAGTTCATTTTCGATCTTTGCGGTGCGCCGGTTGATCTCTTTGAGGAACTTTAAAAAGTACAGTGAGGTTCTCAGCGCGATCGCCAGCAGGAAACTCTGCTGCGTTATCTCAAAAGGCTTGTGCTTGCAGTCCAGGTATTGGGTCAGAACCTCGTTCTCAAAGAAGGAGACGGTGATGACCTTATCCTGTACGGCGATCACACCTAATGGTGCTGTGGTGAAAGATAGGTTAGAGGAACGGTGTTTATAATATAGAGGAACGCGCATGATGTTAAGCACGGCTCCGTCTTCAAACTCCATACGGCTGATCTCGTCAGGGTCCTGGAGGTCGGTGATGAAGTCTTCTGGCAGTTCGAAGCGTTCGATCAGAGATTTTTTCTCCTCTGCCGTGGGATTTTCCAGATGTATCCAAAACGCCTCATCGTGCGCGAGAGCCGGTGTGAAACGCTGCTTTTCTACCTTGAAATACTGGATCATGGCAACCTCCTTATCATGGATTTGAAAACTGATTGCCATTTTTGGAGCTATGCCTTTTATGGCAACAGAAAAGTTGCCCCCGCCTGAGAGTAGAACCGAACTAGCGCTGACGCATTTCCACAATCGCAGTAATAGGGATGAAGAGAGACATATTCTTTGTTACAGGAGGCTACATAACCTCCTGGGCTTTTGGGCTTAGCATGCCCCCTCTACCCGCCACGACAGGATAGTAACTTGCCTACATTACAATATCCAGACACACCAAGGATATGCAGCCACCACCAGCGCAAAGTAGCTTTTTAACGCGCCCGATTAATGCAATATGTGATCTCCTCTCATATGAGTCAATTAGCTACCAAGCCGCCTTGGTGCTTGTTTAGCCAGGCTTCCGCCTTACTTTGCATAAGCTCTTGCTGTTCTGAGGTCAGTTCTTCGCCGATTTTATCAATGTTGTACTGTGCGGATTCGTGCCCGTTGGTGGCTGCAAGGGTCCACCAAAAGACCGCTTCCAGGTCGTCACGTTCAACGCCTTTTCCGGTATAATAGCAGTTACCCAGCGCGAACTGGGCGTCGGCGAAACCCTGGTCTGCGGATTTCTGATACCACTTCAGAGCTTCCTCATAATTCACAGGCACTCCATCGCCGTTGAAGTAGATAGCGGCGAGGTTGAACTGGGCTCCGGGATGTCCCTGCGCGGCGGCAGACTGATACCATTTCAGCGCTTCGGAGGGATTGGCCGACGAGCCTTCGCCAAAGTCGTAGCAACAGCCGAGGCTGTACTGAGCACGGGCGTATCCGCTCTGTGCCGCCCGTGAATACCACTTCAAGGATTCTTCCTTGTTGGTATTGACTCCCTCTCCAAAGTAGTAGCAGCAGCCCAGGCAGTACTGCGCTTTGGAGTAGCCCTGTTCGGCTGCTCGCCGGAACCAGCGGACAGCAAGCGAACAATCCTGTTGGGTTCCCTGCCCCATGGCGTAGCAAAGCCCCAGACTGTACTGGGCTTCCGGCAATCCCTGGTTGGCGGCTATGCTGAACCAGTCGATGGCGGCAGTGTAATCTTGTTCCACACCGTTGCCGTGATAGTAACAGAGACCCAGTCTGTATTGAGCCCGCGGAAAGTGGTTTTCTGCGGAGAGACGAAGCCACTTGATGGCTTCCACCTTGTTGCGGTCAAATCCCAAACCGCTGTCGTAGAGCATCGCAAGCAAGAACTGATCCCCGGCGGTCTGTCTGGAGCCGGACTGCCGCAGGGAACCTTCGTAGATACGGTCCGCGACAAGAGTCTGCATAAGGATCGTCGCAAGCACTAATAGAATGATATAACGCATGTTACACCTCTCTATTTGAAATACTCTTACTGATATAATAAGCAATATAGATGAAAAAGAAAGGCTTTCTTTCAAACAAAGTGGGCAGATAAGGCACATTTCAGTATAGATGTTTTGATTTGTGTCTCCTTCTTCGCTCTTATTTATTTCCTTGGTCGCACCAAGGATAGAAACAGGAGCCATATAAGGAGTACAATGAGTATTCATTGTATGAGATAATTTTGGCTATTTCAACTACATTCGATCAACTGCCCACTTGATTTGAACGAGAGCCATAAGAAAGCGATATTGTTAAAAAAAGGGTTTATTCCGATTTATGTGGAAAAAGAGAACATGCTCAGCGGGAATTGAAGGCGCCAATCACTTCGCCCACAGTATAAAGCGAGCCTCCGCAGACCAGTATATCGTCCTTGTTCAGTTCCGCGCAGGCCAGGCGAAAAGCTTCCGCAACTGAGTTCGCGCTTGTAAATGGAACCTTGCAACCCTTGATCACGTCTGTTTGCTGGACGACAGAGGCGGCGCGGTCGGACTCATTTTGCGCCACATAGATCTTGTCGGCAAACGGGCAGATAAGCCGCAGCATCTGCGCGTAGTTTTTATCCTCCAGGATTGAGAAGAGAAAGCGGAACCTGCGTCCCGGAAATACCTTTACAAGTGTATTAAGCAGTGCCTGCACCCCCTGCACGTTGTGCGCCCCGTCTGCAATGATCGCGGGAGATTGACTGAGGACCTGCATCCTGCCTTGCCAGTTGATATTAAACAGGGCATGGCGGATGGCTTTCGGCGACGGTTTCAAGCCTCGGGACTTCAAATATATGAGGAAGGCAGTGAGAGCGACTGACAGGTTAACAGCCTGATGCTCCCCGATAAGGTTGCTGCGCAGCCCAGAATAGACATGGCGGCCGAAACGGTAGTCAAACTCCAATCCAGTGATGCGGCGGGCTCGGACCCGGGAGTTAAAATCCTCTCCATAGACCAGCAGCGGGGCTTGCAGGGCATTGGCTCGGGCGGCGATAATCCTTCTCGGTGAGGCGGCGATCTTTCCCAGGATGACCGGAGTGAATTCCTTGATGATTCCGGCTTTTTCCGCCGCTATGAGTTCCACTGTGCCTCCAAGAGTCTTCACGTGGTCAAGGCCAATGGTGGTGATTGCTGCAACGTCCGGCTGGAAAAGATTGGTGGCATCCAGCCTGCCTCCAAGTCCTACTTCGATCACTGCGCTGTGGACACCGGCCTCCCGGAAAGCCTGAAAAGCAATGGCAGTGGAGATTTCGAAGAATGAGGCGTCCCAACGCTCAAATTGGTCTTCGTGGGCGTGGAATATCTCCAGGATTCTTTGAAAAGGCAGTTCACTCCCGTCGATCCGAAATCTTTCCGTGTAGTCGATCAAATGGGGCGAGGTGTTCAAGCCCGTGGAAAAGCCATGTGCCAGGCAGAGGGACTCGAGAGCGGCGCAAACGCTTCCCTTGCCGTTTGTTCCGGCGATATGAAAACCCCTGAGCGCGGCCTGGGGTTCGCCCATATCCCTGAGAAGGTTGCGCATTCTGTCCAATTCCAGCTTGACGTTGCCAGAATACTTTTGGTATATGTGGTCGAGGAATTCCTTGTACTGCATCAAACTTACCTCACGGTATAAGCCGGGCAGAGAAAACCCCGCGGATGATATCCCGGATCTGTGATACGGAACTGGCGCGGGGTCAAAAGCTCGGAGCTGTTATTCTTCTGTCTCTTCGCCCTCGACGGGTTCCGAGATGTTCATAATCTTACGGTATTCAGGGGTTTTGGTGCATTCGTCAAAGTCGGTCAGTTTTGTATTCTTCCAGAAATTGAAGTATGCCAGCATGGATTCGTATTTTGCCAGCGGGTTGTTTCCCGCGCGTTCCTTTAACTGGGCGATGTCAGAGTTTATCCTTGACTGGAAGCGGTTGGCAATCTGGTTGTCGTAAAAAGCCTGGGGGATGTCGTGGGCAGCAAACTGCTTGAGATTGGGGCAAAGAACCATGATGCCGACGACTTTCTCAATGGAAGTCCTGACCACGTCTTCGACTCCCGTGGTGTCAGTATAAGAGACTTCATATGTCATGAGGCGCCCCATGACCATGTATTCGTCCTTTTTCCCGCGTGATTCCGGGCAGTATTTCTCTTCGCCAAGGTAGTTGGTTTTGCTGTTGGGCTTCTGCGTGTTGCGCAGGACATTCAGGTTGCCGTCGAAGTCTTTTTGCGTGTCGGTAACGTAATCGCGCACGGCCACCCAGATCTTCTGCATGCTGGTGATGCAGTTGTCGGCGTTCTTTTTGGGATCCAGGTTGGCTCTTATGGAAAGTACCAGCAGGAAGATCACGGCAATTGCCAGAATCCCGCTGAGCACCCAATAAACGATATTTCCACGTTGATCTTTCAACATGAGTTACTCCTGATGATTAATATTATCAACTTAGATTTGGGGACTTGTTTTCCGTCAAGGCTTTTTTGGCTGGGGGAGGATTTTGTTCAGGAAGCTGTAGGTTTCTGGAACATCGGCAAAACGGTGCCTGTAATCGGCTTTGGGATCGATCGCGACACCCTCCATGCGCCGGGAGACGTTGCTCTCGCCCCAGTTGTAAGCAGCCAGGACCAAGCTCCAGTTGTCGTTGAACCGTTCTTGCAGGTATATGATATAGCGCGCGGACAGGCTCAGGTTGTAGTGCGGCACAAATAGCATGCCCCGCCGGTGCTTGACATGGATATACTCCGCGGTTGATTCTTTCACCTGCCCCAAGCCAATGGCGTTCGAGGGCGACACCGCAAAGCTGCGGAATTTGCTTTCCGTGTTGATCAGCCGGTAGAATATGCCAATATCCAGCCCGTAGTAAATGGCGGTGCCGACTGTCATCAGCCTTACGGAAACAGGGTTATAGATTAGAATAAGCAACACCAAAAGCAGGATCAGCGGGACGAACAGCATCCTCCGGATCCTGCTTCTGGCTTTTCTGGCGGGCATGTTTGTCGCTTATCCGGCCAGGCTTTTCTTATAGTCGTTCAGCTTCAGGACGTGCGAGACTTCCTCGTTGATGATCCTGCGCAGCGTGGCGAGGGCTTTGGGGTTGTTGATGTTATCGCTGATGGCGTGGAAATAGAGCAGGGTGTCTTTCTCAAAGGATATCGCGTTATCCAGCACGCCGAAGATGTCTTTGGCTTCGCCCGCTTTGCGGATGGCGGATTCCGGATCGTTGAAAATGCGCCCTTCCACGATAGTTTTCAGATAGGCGGCAACCATCTCCCAATCCTGGGAGAGTTCCAGATTTTCCATTTCCGCGTCGTCGCGCAGATTGAGGAACGTCTTCTCGTGGTTGAGTTCCTGGTCGCGCAGGAAAGCCAGGAATTCCAGGCTCTTGGGATCCAGGTCCCTGCGTTTGGTGGCCTCGTGGTAAAAGGCATAGCCGTTGCGTTCGATTTGAACCGCCATCTCGATGATCTCGTTGATCGAATATACTGCCATTGTTCCTCCATGATGTTTTATGTTGATGTTATGCTAAGAATCTACTTCAAACCGGTGAAGCTGGCAAGCCCAAATCCTCAATCCGGCTTTGGGGGCGGCCGCTAGGGATTGTATTGGCCGGGAAACACCCCCTGGTTGCCGAGATAGTCCGTGGTGTCCGCCAAAGCCTGGGCGCGCGGGGTTGCGGATTCCGGCTGCTCCGCGGCGGGTTTGGTAACGGTGTCGATCAATTCGCGTTGCCGCAGCCGCAGCGAGTCCGGCTTGGGTGGCTCTTTCTTTTCCGCTTCGACCCTGGTCGAATCGGGTTCTTTGGCCTTGAAGAGCTCCGGCGTTTTGAGCCAGCCCTGCTGATAAGCGTGCCAGAGGATCGCGCCCAGCACGACCACAAAGATTATAATTCCAATCAGCCAGAAGAAGTTTGGGGAGAGCAGGATCTTGCGCTCGCGAACCTCTTTTCTGGGCTTGAAATCCTTGTTGGTCGTGTCCGGCATCATCACTCTCAGTTCCGCCAGCACGGCATCTTCATCGCCCTCCAGATAGCGTGCGAATTTGAACACCATCGCCTTGACCATGCCGAAGGGTCCGAGTTCAAAGAACCTGTTCTCTTCGATCAGGCGGACCTGATCCTCTCTCAGGCGAAGGTCTTCAAACACCTTGCCGTAGCTGATCTTATTGTCTTCCCGCAGTTTCTGTAGATACGCGCCTAAATTTTCCATTTGAATACTCCGCTAAACGAATGCTCCACCTGACCCGCGAGGATATAATCCCCATCCTCGTTTTCATTTATGCGCACCGATCCGCCTGGCATGTTCACCGTAACTTCTTTGTCCAGCAAGTTTCTCGCGATTCCCGAGAATACGCTCGCCACGGCTCCCGTGCCGCAGGCCTGAGTCGCTCCGCAGCCACGCTCCCAGACCTTCATCTCGATCTCCGAGCGGGAAATCACTCTGACAAACTCAGAATTCACGCCCCCGGGAAAGCATGCGCTGTTCTCCAACGCCTGCCCGTGCGTGAATTCCTGCCTTGACAGCTCTTCCCAAAAGCTCACAAAATGCCTGTTCCCAATGTCAACCAGGGAACCGGTCAGCTTTTCCGCCGTCATTTGGCGTTCCAGGAATCGTGGCTTGCCAAGGTTGACTTTGGCGAAGAGGTTTCCGTCGCGCTTTTCCACAGATGCCGCTTTGATCCCGGAATCCGTGCTGATCCTCAACTCCCTCTCTCCCGTCTGTTCGTGAAGCAGCGCGGCACAGCAGCGCAGGGCCGAGCCGCACATAGCCGCGCGGCTGCCATCGCTGTTGAAGATGGTCATTCTGGCATCGGTTTCGTCATCATGAGTCAGCAACACCAAGCCATCTGCTCCCACGCCTTTGCGCCTGTCGCAGATAGCCTTTGCCAGTTTGGGTAGGTCAAGACGGCATTCCCTGACGCCGGTCAGCACCATGAGGGCGAAGTCGTTTCCTTGCGCCTGCATCTTGCGGAAGGGTATCAGCAAAGCAGGTCCTCCATCATCTGGTTAAAGGAGAAAACTCCCTTGCGCCCGGCAAGCCAGTTCGCCGCCTGCAGCGCCCCCGTCGCGAATCCCGCCCTTGAACGTGCTCGGTGCGTGAATTCCAGCGAGTCCGCCTCGCTGTCAAAGATAACTGTGTGGGTTCCGGGGACCGCACCCCCCCGCAAACTGGCGAAGTGCAGTTCATTGCCCGCGATCCTGCGGTCCAGCCTGTCATAAACCGCGGTATCCTTGCGCGAGTTCTCCGCCAATATCGCTTCCGCCAATTGCAGCGCGGTTCCGGAAGGACTGTCCGCCTTCTGGTTATGGTGCATTTCCCAGCCGCAGACGTCATATTCGGGAAACTTGTCGCAAATCTTGGCGGCATAGCGCGCCACGCGGCTGAAGAGGTTCATGCCGATGGAAAAATTCGCCCCGTAGAGAAGCCCGGTGCCCCGCGAGGCGACCAGTTCCTCAACTTCCGGCAGATGCTTCAGCCAGCCAGTGGTCCCGACGACGAGGTCGTTCCCCGCCGCCACGACCTTGCGGATGTTGTCCAGGGCGGTGTCCGGATGGCTGAAATCAAGGCAGACCCCCGCCAGGTTCCGAGGAGTGATCTCTTTTTCGCAATCAGGCACCGCGGGATCGATAACGGACTTCACCACGCAGCCGTGCGAACCGGCAAGGCTTTGGAGCATATGCCCCATCTTGCCGTATCCGATCAGGGTTATCTCCAGCATTTGTTCCTCACGACGCGGAATACCGGCGGATCAAGGCGGCGATGAAATCCGCCCCCCGCCTGAGTTCTTCCGCTTCAATGTCTTCGTGCACGGTATGCACTTTATTCATGCCGGTTCCGCAGATCACCATCGGCAGTCCTCCGGCGTTGATGATATTGGCGTCGCTGCCTCCACCCCCGACTGTCGTTCTGGCTTCGATGCCCAGACCGCGCAGGGCGTCCAGCGCGAGTTGCACCACCGGTTCGGTGTCCTGCAGGCGAAAGGATTGGTATTCATTGTGCGCTTCCCACCCAAAGCTGGCGCGGCCGAAATCGTATTGGTGGCGCTGAACCGCGGTTTCCACCGCGTGCCTGATATCCTGAGTGACCTGCTCCAGCTTGAGGGAATTGTGGCTGCGGGCTTCGCCCCTGATCTCCACGCGGTTGGGCACAATGTTCGTTGCCGTTCCGCCCCCGATGACACCCATGTTGCAGGTGGTTTCATGGTCAATACGCCCCATGGGCATGGCGGCGATCGCTTCGGCTGCCACCCGGATGGCGTTGATGCCTTTTTCCGGTTCGACCCCCGCATGGGCTTCCAATCCTTTGATCTCGATCCTGATTGAGTTCTGCGCCGGCGCGCCGACCACCAGTTCCCCCACCCTGTGGGCATCCAGTGCGTAACCGAAGGCGGAACGCAATTTGCTCTTGTCAAAGTGTTTGGCCCCCAACAGGCCGATCTCTTCCGAAACCGTGATCAGCACTTCTATGGGCGCATGCTCTTCGCCGCTGTCCAGCGCTTGCTTGATGCCCAGCATTATCTCCGCGACGCCGGATTTGTCGTCTCCGCCGAGGACAGTCGTGCCGTCGGTGTGGATAACGCCGTTGGTCATGGACGCTTTGATGCCTTTGCCTGGCTTGACAGTGTCCGCGTGGGCGCAGAAAAGCACCGGCGCCTTGTTCACGTTTCCGGGGATGTATGCGTAAAGGTTGCCCGCGTTGCCTCCGCTGCTCTGGTGGCAGTCATCTTCTTCGATCCTGGCTCCGAGTTCCGCCAGATCCGATTTGAGGCGGTCGATCATCGCCCGTTCGTCCTTCGATTCGCTGTCGATCCCGATCAGTTCAAGGAAATATTCCACAACGTCGTTGCGCATGCTTTCTCCCAAAGGATTTTTTTGTTTTCAAGCATTGAATCTGGGCTTTCAGTTTTTGTCAAAGCAAATTACTGGAAGGGTCTTTTTCCTGGATTTGCATCCCATGCGCGACAACCCGGCAGCCTCCCGGCCGGCAAGCGGGTGCTGACCGGGAGGCAACCGCGGGGCGACCGTGCCAGAAAAGGGCGCGGGGCAACGACCAATCGCGAGGGAGATGCTCCTTGCGCAGTTGTTGTTTGAAAACAACGTACCCGGGATAAGCGCAACTTTTGCTTGACACAGAATGCGCACTTGATTTCAGTGATAGTTAGTGGGAAGCTGGATAGTTCTCTGAACGCCAGCCGAAAGCAGCATATGATTTGACTATATAATTGAGACAAGGAGAAGTTATGAGAGTTAACCTGAAACAAATGGTACTCCTCGCCGTCCTCATGGTTCTGGCGTTCAGCGCCTCCGCTCTGGTGAGCGAATACTCATTCACCGGCAGCACCGGCACTTACACCGAGATCTCCGGAGGAACGGTTCTGGGGACAGTTGCCAATGACGATGAGAGCTTCAACGCCATTGACCTGGGATTCACATTTAACTACAACGGCGTCGATTACACGCAGGTCAGCGTGCAGGCAGACGCCTTCATCGCTTTTGGAGCGGAAGTCGCCAACAGCACTCTGGCCCTCAGCAGCGCCACGGGAACCAACAATGTCGTTGCTGCCCTCAACCGCGACATCAAAGCCAGAGACAACGGCGAACTCAGCTATCTGCTGAGCGGTACCGCGCCGAGCCGCGTGTTTACCGTCCAGTGGAAGAACTACCGCCGCATTCCCACCTCCTGCGCGAACGACGTGTTCAACTTCCAGATCCAGATTCAGGAAAACGGCAACAAGATCGTTTTTGCCTACGGAGCCTTCACCGCGGTTGACGCCACCACGGCGCAGACAGTGCAGGTTGGACTTCGCGGCGACAGCAACGCGGACTTCAACAACCGCACCACCACCACCGATTGGGCTGCCACTACCGCCGGCACGGCAAACAACGCCAGCTGCCGCATCAGTTCGACGGTGTATCCCCCCGACGGTTTAATCTTCACCTTCAGCCCTGCCCAGCAGGGAACCCCTCCCAATCCGGCGCAGAATCCGGTTCCTGCCAACAACGCCACGAACGTGGCGATCGGCACCAACCTGACCTGGATCACAGGCGGCGGAACGGTTGACGGCTATAAGGTCTACTTCGGCACGGACAACCCCCCGACCAACCTCGTCAACGGAACCGTGCAGACCGGCACTGTCTACAATCATCCCACTGATTTGACCTTCAGCACCACCCATTACTGGAAAATAGTGCCTTTCAACACCCTTGCGGGTGACGCGCTCGACTGTCCAGTGTGGCAGTTCACGACGCTTGCTGATCCGACAATCACGACCTTCCCCTATGCGCAGAACTTCGACGAAGTCACAGTTCCGGCGCTGCCCCTTGGCTGGTCCACGATCAACGCCAACGGAGACGCCTATACCTGGGAAACCTATGCCGGAAACGCAGACACCGCGCCGAATTCCGCTCGCATCCGCTACAATGCAGCCGTTGCCATGGATGACTGGCTGGTCACTCCTCCCATGGTCATGACCGGCGGCATGGTTTACATCGTTAAATTCTCCTACCGCGCGAACAGCGCTTCCTATCCGGAAGCCCTTTCCGTGTACGCTGGTACGGCTCCCAACGTCGCTGGAATGACAACCATGTTGTTTGAGAACACCAACATCGTCAATACCACTTACGCTCCGGCAGAGCTGGTGTTTTCTCCCACCACCACGGGAACGTACTATATCGGTTTCCGCGGCCAGAGTCCGGCTGATATGTTCTATCTGTACCTGGATACCTTCTCCGTGGAGTTGAACCAGGATACCATGAATCCGCCGACCAACTTCGCCGTCAATATTCAGAATGGCAATATGGCCTATCTGACCTGGGGCTTGCCCGCTCCCGCCACTCGCGAACACCTTGGCTACAAGGTTTATCGCGATGGGAATTTGCTGCTCACGATCAGCAATCCTGCCTTGCTGCATTACGAAGACGGTCCTTTGGCAGTCGGAACCTATGCCTACACGCTGACCGCGCTCTACACAGCCGGCGAATCCGTTCCTGCCGGTCCGGTCTCCGTGACCGTTACTCCGCCTATCAATCCGCCCACGAACCTCACTGCCACGGTCGAAGGCAACGATGTCACCCTGAACTGGGTGAGCCCCGAAGCTCCGCCTTCCGGCGAATGGATCACCTGGTGCCAGAACGTCTTGGGCAACTCCGTCGGCACAAACTCCGCGGTAATCTTCGACGTCGCGCATCGCTTCACGCAGGGTGACCTTACAAACGTGGCCGGCGGAACCATTTCCCAGGTCAAGTTCGTTCCTTCGCACCAGGACTGCATCTATACGGTCAAAGTCTGGACCGGAGGCTCCGCCACAAACGCCGGAACCCTCGTCTCGTCTCAGGTTGTTCCCAGTCCCACGATCGACGACTGGAACCTTGTCGTATTGAATACCCCTGTGCCTGTTCCCACTACGGGAGACCTGTATGTCGGCTTTGAGTGCAACACCCAGGGCGGCTATCCCGCCGGTTGCGACAGCGGTCCGCAGATCGAAGGAAAAGGCAACATGATGTATTTCCAGGGTGCCTGGGCGACACTTACCCAGCTTGCCCCGACCCTTACCTACAACTGGCTGATCGAGACCTTCGTGGCCGACGGTCCGGCGGGCAAGGCCGTAACCCTTACTCCCATCGCTGAAAACCGCGTGATTTCTTACAGCAAGGCTCCTCTGGGCGCCATTAGCAAAGATATCACCAGCGTGGACCGCCCGCTTGCCGGATTTAAAGTCTATCGCGACGGCGTCCTCATCGGCACGATCAACGATCCCGGCGTGACCACATATACGGATATGGATCTGCCCAACGGCAACTATGTCTATGGTGTTACCGCCAACTACACCCAGGGCGAATCCGATCCCGCGACAGTGAACGTCGTTGTCAATGTCCAACTTGCGGAGACGATCCTGGAAGACGGCTTCGAAACCTATGCCGACTTCGCCAATGTCTTCGCCCCCTGGACCCTGCTCGATGTTGACCAGTCAACCACCTACGGATTCTCCGGAACGACCTTCCCGGGTTCGGAAGCCCAGATGGCATACATCGTCTTCAATCCCAGCGCCACAACGCCTCCCATCACTACCCTTGTTCCCCATGGAGGAGCCAAGATGGCTGCTTCCTTTGCCGCGACGACGCCTCCCAATAACGACTGGATGATAACCCCCAGAGTGCACCTTGGAACCAATAGCGCCATCAAGTTCTATGTCAAATCGCACACCGCGACCTATGGCCTTGAACGCTTCCGCGTTGGCGTTTCCATGCTTCCCACGATCATCCCGCAGGGATTCCAGTACGTCTCACCGGGAGATTATGTCGAAGCACCGGTCAATTGGACGGAATTTGTCTATGACCTTTCCTCCTATGATAACCAGAACGTGTACATCGGCATCCGTTGCGTGTCCAACGACGCTTTCGTGTTCTACGTGGACGATTTCTCGATCCACAGCAACGGCGGTTATATCATCGTGGACAACGACGATCCGGGCGTTCCCGCGATCAGCACCGAACTGAAGGGCAACTATCCCAACCCCTTCAATCCGACCACCACGATCTCCTTCAGCGTCAAAGAATCTGTTCCCGTGAACATTGGCATCTACAATGTCAAGGGCCAGTTGGTCAAGACTCTGCTCAACGAGGAAAAAGCCGCCGGAAACCACAGCATAGTGTGGGATGGACGGGACAACAACGGCAGTGCTGCATCCAGCGGCATCTACTATTACAAGATGAGCGCAGGCAAGTACAGCAGCACCAAAAAGATGATCATGATGAAGTAACGCCTTCGGCGCACATAATCAACAATACCGACCCCGGGCTAATTGGTCCGGGGTTTTTGTTTGGGTAAATGTTATTACAAGAGACTGGATGGAGACACACAGGCAGATAAGTAACTTGACGGGAATTCCGCTTCTGGGGATTGTCGTTTGACATGATGCTACCTATGTTTGCAAGGAGATTAAGATGATTTTGACCGATGCCCAGCTAATGAGTGAGATCGCTCGCTGCGAATACTGCGCAGAGAAGCCCTGCAAGACTGCCTGTCCCTGCGATTGTTCCCCCGCCGACTTCATGATGGCGGCTGCCCAGGGGCGCCCTTCAGATTTCAAGCGTGCCGCGGGCATAATCCTTGCGAGCAATCCCCTGGGCGGAATTTGCGGCAGCGTCTGCCCGGACTATCACTGCGTGCAGGCTTGTTCCCGCGAGAAGTTCGATACACCCATCCGCATACCTGAAGTGCAGGCAGCGATAGTCCGCAAAGCCAGAGAACTGGGACAGGTGCCGGAGTTTGCTCCGGTTGCCAAGAATGGGAGGAAGGTAGCTGTCGTGGGCGGAGGCCCATCCGGGATAGGAGCGGCAGTCACCTTCATTCAACTCGGATACGAAGCCGATATCTACGACCCCGATCCGCTGGGCGGCCAGGTCAACCTCATTCCGGACAGGCGCTTGGACAAAGGCGTCCTGCTCAGCGACCTGCTATATCTTGCCGATGCCTTTCATATCAGGCATCTACGGCAAACCGCCCCAACCGCGGCTGAGCTGCTAGCCCAAGGCTACTCTGCAGTCGTTCTTGCCGGAGGACTGGACGACCCCATCCGGCTAAACATACCCGGGGATGAGACTGCTCTATATGGCATGGATATTCTGCGCAATACCAGGTGCTATCTCTTTGAAGGCAAGCGCATTGCCCTCGTGGGGGGGGCTATCGCCGCAGACCAGGCGCTCACGGCTGCCCAACGCGGAGCGGCGCACGTGGAGATGATCACTCTCGAAGCATGGCACGAAATGCCCCTAACTGCTGACGAAAAACAAGGCTTGATCGATGCCGGAGTCGCTTTCAGCCCCCGCACCCGCATCGCCGAAATCGTCAACGAGGGCTCACGCACCATAGGCATCCGGACCAAGCGCGTGGAGCTACCTGCCGGTGAAGGCTTCCATCCCTCCAAGATACACGACGAAGCAGGCAGCGAAGCCATGTTTCGCCCCTTCGATATGGTGGTGATCGCGGTTGGCAACCGTCCCACGCTCAAAGAGACCGGTCAGTTTATCTATCATTGCGGGGACATGGCAAATGGCCCCACCACAGTCGTGGAAGCTGTCGCGGCAGGCAAGAACGAAGCTCTGCAAGTTGACGCGGACCTGCGTGCAACAGACTTCAGCCTTCCCGCCAAAGCTACAAAAAGCTGCGTTCCGATCTCTGGCTGGAAGAAGCATCCGGTTCCCCTGGACGCGGACTTCTTCGGACGCAGGATAGACTCTCCCTTTCTGCTGTCCGCGGCGCCTCCCACGGACGGCTATGAGCAGATGAAGCTTTCCTACGAAGCCGGCTGGGCGGGAGGCATTATGAAAACAGCCTTCGACGGCTTGGAAATCCACATCCCTGGAGAATACATGTGGGTGTGGAACAAAACTACATTTGCCAATTGCGACAACGTTTCGGATCACCCCCTAAACCGCGTCTGCGAGGAGATATCCCGCTTGACAGAGGAGTATCCGGACAAACTGACCATGGCCTCAACAGGAGGTCCCGTGACCGGCAACGACGCGGAGGACATGCTGGTCTGGCAATCCAACACCCGGAAACTGGAAGCAGCCGGAGCGATGGGCATCGAATACAGCCTGTCCTGTCCGCAGGGCGGGGACGGCACCCACGGCGACATCGTGGCGCAAAATCCAGAACTGACCGCCAAGATCATCGACTGGGTGATGCAGGTCTCCGCTCCGGAGATTCCCAAGCTGTTCAAACTCACCGGAGCCGTCACCGCGATTTATCCCATCATTGCCGCCGTCAAGGGCGTCCTGGACCGTTATCCGCATAAGAATGCAGGCATCACGCTCGCCAACACCTTTCCCTGCCTGGGATTCCGTGAAAAGGAAGGCGCTTCCTGGGATGAAGGCGTCATTGTGGGCATGAGCGGCGAAGGCGTATTGCCCATCAGTTATCTCAGTCTGGCGCGCGCTTGCAACATGGGCGTTACAGTCTCCGGCAACGGCGGTGCTATGAATTATCTGGATGCAGCCAACTTCCTTGCTTTGGGGGCATCCACCGTGCAATTCTGCACCATCGCGGAGAAATATGGCTATGGCATAATCGATGAGCTCAAGCTGGGGCTAAGCCATCTGCTGGAATCCAAAGGGCTGAAGTCTGTCGGCGAACTCATCGGCATCGCGCAGCCCAAGCCTGTCACCGACTTCATGGACTTGCCGCCCAAAGCAAAAAGCAGCACCCTGACCCGCGACCTCTGCGTCCATTGCGGCAACTGCACCCGCTGCCCCTATCTAGCAATTTCGCTGGATGAGGAGCTGTATCCCGTCATCGACAAGGGCAAATGTGTCGGCTGCTCGCTCTGTACCAAGCTTTGCTTTGCCGGCGCGCTGTATATGAGCGAGTAGCGGCTTCATGGAGTTCAGCGAGGAACGAGCTTGGATTTCAGGAAAAGGGCAAATGACTATGCCTCTGCTGAAGTCAATTGCCACCTTGCTCGCTCAACACCAGCAGGTCAGTATCAGGCTAAAGCTGCTTCAGTAGGAAGTTCGGCAGATCCTCACGCCGTGCTGGACGTATCCATAGATGGCATACATGTCATTCACTGACCACACGGTGCAGTAGTTGTTGAAATCGTAACATGAACCGCCCAGGCAATAGCGTCTGCTACCGCCTTCCCAAACCCATTCATGCAGGTTTCCGCTCATATCGTAGATGCCAAGTTCGTTCGGAGCCAGAAGGCCGACGCCATGCACTGAGTTGCCGGAATTGTTGGTAAACCAGGCCACTTCATAGATATTGTTGCTGCCGCTGTAGGTGAAACCCAAAGAATTGACTCCGCCCATAGCAGCGAAGCGCCATTCATTCATGGTAGGCATGCGGTATCCGTTGGCGGTGAAGTTGCAGCTATAGTTGTAAGAATCACCAGAATCGTCATTACATGAGGGTGGCCAATTGTTGGGATTTGTACCATAAGAAAGATAGCTGTAACAGGGGGTTAGACCTTCAGAAATGCTGCGGAAGTTGCAATAATTAATCACGCTGAACCAGTTGATATAGTTCCAGGGAGCGGTACCGGCTCCGCCCACACCACCCGGCGTGAGTTCATACTTGTCAATCCAGAAACTTCCGACCGTGATCCCTGCCGTGGTTCCGCCTTCAACGTAAACAAAACGGTCAGACATCTCTCCCGCAGTATCGTAGGTCACATAAAAGTAACCTCCGGTTCCAGGGGCAAGCAAATACTCAGTGTGGGCAACGCCTATTCCCCCCAGCAAACTCCAGGACGCACTTCCGATCGGTGCTGGGATTGTAGACTGATAGACCCTCATGAATCCTGTTGATGCGGGATAGGGATCCCAACTGATCTTGATTTGCCCGGAGGTGGTTGTCTGTGCCTGAACATTCACCGGTGGGGCGGTCCTCACTGAGTTTGATTCTTGGGGAAGCTCGACCAGCGTTACTTGTGAGTCCTGGACTCTCAAGACTGTTGACGAACCGCTCAGATACATGAACGGCATGCAAAACAACAAAACGAAAACCACAAACGCTATCCTGTTCATAACGCTCCTTCATACACACGCCTTTTATGACGGTTATCTTGTTACTTGCAACTACCGATATGAATAGCGTATCAGTTGTCAAGAGTTTATGCATGCGCAGCTGTTGAAATTTCGCAATCAATACTAGATCTCATGCTCCAGAGAAGTTTTTAATGCTCGCTTTGAAACACGAATCAGCATAATCCGCAAGCCTTTGAACTTATCACCTCGAGCGATATTTGTGAATCTAATGGTTTGCTAAGCTCCCGGAATATCCAATGACAAAGTCCCGCTGTGGGCAAGCCTGAACCGAACTCCGCCACTACTTCTTATTAACTGATTGAAATTTAGTTCTTTACAAAATAGCCCCCATTGAAAAGGTGTCCCCATACTCAATAATAAGGATTACCCCTCTTGCAAAAATTCTCTGACTACTCCCTTCCCGAGCCGCTCCTGAGAGCAGCTACCGCGTTGAATTACAAAACGCCCACGCCAATTCAGTCAAAAACCATACCCTGGCTGCTGGAAAATGACGGCGACCTCATCGCCCTCGCCCAGACCGGCACAGGAAAAACTGCCGCTTTCGGCTTCCCTGTCCTCAGCCAGACCGATATAGAAAAGCACTGGGTGCAGACCCTGATCCTCTGTCCCACGCGGGAACTATGCCTGCAGATAAATTCCGATTTCGCGGGCTATTCGCGCTTCATGCCCGGGATCAAAACCGCTGCCATCTACGGCGGAGCTTCCATTATCAAGCAAAAGGACACGCTCAGGGGCGGAGTCCAGATCGTGGTTGGCACCCCCGGCAGGGTTCTGGACATGATCAAGCAAGGCGCGCTCCTGCTGGAAAAGATCACCCTCCTGGTCCTCGACGAAGCGGATGAGATGCTGAACATGGGGTTCAAGGACGATCTCTTTGAGATCATGAGCCACACGCCAGCGGACAAGCAGATCCTGCTCTTTTCAGCCACCACGACACCTGAGGTAACGAAACTTTCCTCAACCTTCCTGCGAGAGCCGCAATACGTGAGCGTCGGCAACGAACTGCAGGGGGCGGAAAACATCGAACACTTCTTCTACAAAGTACACGCTCGCGACAAGTATCTCGCCCTCAAGCGCATTGCCGACATGAACCCGCGCATCTACGGCATCGTCTTTTGCCGCACCCGCACCGAAACACAGGAGATCGCAACCAAGCTCCAGCACGACGGATACAACGCCGACGCCCTGCACGGAGACTTGTCCCAGGGACAGCGCGAACTTGTGATGGAGCGTTTTCGCAGCAAGTATGTGCAGTTGCTGGTTGCCACCGACGTCGCCGCACGCGGGCTGGACGTGGACGACCTCACCCACATCATCAACTATCACCTGCCCCAGGAGCCGGATATCTACATCCATCGCTCCGGCAGGACCGGGCGTGCCGGCAAGAGCGGAGTTTCCGTCAGTATCATCCACCACAAGGAGATCGGCGCCCTCAAAGCAATCGAGAAGCGCCTCAACCGCGAGATCGTTTTCTCCCGGGTGCCCAGTGGCAGAGAGATCTGCGAAAAGCAACTCTTCAACTTCATCGACACCGTGGAACGGGTGGAAGTTGCCACCACCCAGATTGAATCCTTCCTGCCCAATGTCTACAAGAAACTCGGCTGGATGAGCCGGGAAGAACTGATCCAACGCTTCGTCTCCGTGGAATTCAACCGCTTCCTGAGCTACTACAAGGACAGCGCGGACCTTAACCAGTCTGAACAGAGGCATTCTCCCCGCGAGGACAAAGCGGTCGCTTTCACCATTTTTCGCCTGGCGGTGGGCAAATCCCACGGCGCCACCAAACGCGACCTGATGAACTTCATCAACAGGCTAAAGGTGGCTCGCAGCATCGAGATCGGGCATATCAACATCGCCCAGGACCACACCCTCATCGAACTGGACTCCGCCTTCGAAAGCCAGTTGCTGAAAGCCTTTTCCCGCAGCGCCTATAACGGCAGCCAACTCAACGCTTCAATTCAGGCCGCATCGCCCCAGGGACGGCAGGATAAGGGCGAACGCCGCTATGGACCCCGCAAGGATAACGGCTACACGAAGAAACGCTCCTATCGCGACGCGAGCGAGCAGCCCTACGTTTCCGCTGCCCAGAAGCGCTCCAAAGCCTCCCGCGGGAAAACCGGCTGAATAATTCTGCTTCAAGATAAAAAAAGGACAGCGCGAAGCTGTCCTTTTCATTTGGTCAAAAATGCTGGTTAGAAGGACTTTTCCAGTTTTGCCAGATCGATCTTCTCCGCCAGGGTTTTAAGGATATCAGCATTGGCAATGCCGTCGCCCTCGATCACCACGGTGATCTTGTCGCCCACGTTGATAGTCAGGGTTCCGCTTTGCTCTTCCTTGTCATATTCCTGATTTCCGCTATAGCCGCTGATGCGGACTGTCTTTCCGCCGGATGTCGCGGAGATTCCCCCAAACATCGAAGCAAGGCCCATCAAGCCGCCGGCTTGCCCCAAAACCCCGCCCACCGTGATATTCAGGTTGAGAGTGGATTCGTCGTTGGCATAATCCGCGGTCGCGATGATGGAGTTGGCGCTGCCGATGATCGAGCCGGCATCCCCGATGGCCTGGGATTCCTTGTCGCCCAGCGTGTAGCCGGAAGGAGCGTCCGGAATGAAAGTGAGCAGTTGTTCGGCCTGGATCTCCCCGATCTTGGCCAGCGCGAAGTTTATCTCGTCGCGCGCTTTGACCAGGTCATCCTTGTTGATCAGCGATTTCGCGGTATCAAGGCTCTGGATTGCCTCATCCTTGGCGGATTCGGCGAAAAGCGCAAGGCTGAGCACAGCCATCAATAAAATGATTATCAGCTTGTTCATGTTTCATCTCCCATGCTTGTTTTAATACATCTTAAGCGGATTTCCCTCTCCTGTCAAGGCAATAATGCGGCAACGCGTGGCATCTGCTGTGGAAAATAGAGTATAGGTCTTGTATGAGGCGATTTCGTGTCAAAATCATCTTGCACCATTCCTTTTTCAAGCGTGGTGACAACGCGGTGTCCTCCCGGTTGCCACGCTGTCCCGCACCGGGTGGTAACCAGGAGGTGACAGGCTGGCGACAGCACCAGAAACAATGCTGCGGAGGGAATCAGCCGTCAGAAAAGCGACGCGGCTTCAGACGGGGCAGCAGGAGTCTGCGCGTCAGGGGAAATTGATCTGGATGTGCCTGACCTCGGGGTATTTTTCCAAGTGCTCGCGGATCTCGTCCGCCACGTTGTCGCGCCATTGGTCGAAGCTCATCATGTTCATGTCGATCAGCACCTCGCCGTTGTCGAAGCCGACGTATTTGACCATCTTGAGGGAGACGATGTCTTCCCCAACCTGCGGGTAGATGATTTTCTTGAGTTCTTCGAGAATGGTGTCTTTGCTGAAGTTTGGCACTTCCTTGAGGCCGTGGGCGATTTCGTAGTTGGAGATGGCGGTTTGCAGGGTATCGGCGGCGAGCACGGAGCAGTGGACCTTCACGGGGGGAAGTCCGTCCAGGGCCTCCATGGCGTCCTTCCAGGTGATCTTTTTGGCGTCGTCGAGGGTCTTGCCCTTGGCGAGTTCGGTGATAATGGACGCGGTGGCGATGTTTGAGGCGCAGCCGTAGGAAAGAAAGGAAATGTCGTCGATGGTCTTCTTGTCCGGGTCGACCTTGAGATAGACGGTGACCTGGTCTCCGCAGGCGGGGCTGCCTTCGGTGGCGATGGCGTCTGGTTCATCCATTTTGCCGACGTTCTTGGGATGCATGAAGTGGTCGAGGACCTTTTGCGAATATTGCATTTATGTCTCCTGAGGGTGGGTGGATTGGTATAGAGGGCTGCGGGCGCGCAGTGACGCGGCGATCTCCGCGAGTTTGGCAACGGTGAAGTCGATCTCCTCGCGGGTGTTGTAGCGGGAGAGGGTGAATTTCATCGAGCCGTGGGACTGGACGTGGTTCTTGCCCATCGCCATGAGGACGTAGTTGGGCTTGAGGCCTTGCGAGGCGCAGGCGCTGCCTGTGGCGACAGTGATGCCCTGCATGTCCAGCATCATGGTGATGGCTTCGCCTTCGATGTAGGCGATGGAAACGTTGATGTTGTGGCAGGCGCGCTTGTCTCCCCTGGGTCCGTTGAGTTCGATCTCGGGGATTTCCGCTTCCAGCTTCTCCAGCAGATAGTCGGAGAGGCCTCTGAGATGCGCAGTCGAGGCATCCAGATCGGCGAAGGTGATCTCTGCGGCTTTGGCGAATCCAGCCAGCAGGGGGATGCTTATTCCTCCGGTCTGCAGGGGATCGACGCGATTGACGCCGTGGATGAGTTGGGCGATCCTTGTGCCCTGGCGGACGTAGAGGGCTCCCGCGCCTTGGGGACCGTGGATCTTGTGGGCGGAGACGCTGAGGGTGTCCACGCCGAGCGTCGCCATGTCCAGGGGCATCTTGCCATATGCCTGTCCGGCATCCGCGTGCCAGTAGATCTTGCGTCCCGCCTCGGAAAGGACTTTTGCGTATTCTGCCATGGGCTGGATGGTGCCGACCACGTGGTTGACGATGGTGTTCATAAAGAGGATGGTGTCCGGGCGCAGGGCGGCTTTGAGCTTGTCAGCGCAGACATAGCCTTCGGAATCTGGCTCCAGGTAGCTGACCTCAAAGCCCTGGCTCTCCGCCCAGGCGGCATTGGTCAGCAGGTCCGGGTAATCCACCACGGAGACGATAACGTGCCGTCCCTCTTTGGCATGGGCGTTGAGCAAGCCTTTGATGGCAATGTTGTTGGCAAGCGTTCCGCCTGATGTGAAATGGATCTCCTCGGGTCTGGCGTTCAGGGATTTCGCGACCACATCCTTGAAGCTGTCGATGCTTGCCGCCGTTTCCTCGCCGGTGCTGATGAAAGTACCGGGAAACCAGAACTTTTCGGTGAAATAGGGTCGCATCGCTTCCACAACTTCGGGCGCGGTTGGTGTCGTGATGCAGTTGTCCATGTAGATCTTGTTCATTTGTTGCTTCCTTGCCAGGTGGCGGCGATTTTGTCCAAAGTGTAGGATTCGAATAGTTCCCGCTGCTTCATTGCTACTTCGCTGAAGACGGGCAGCAGTCCGCAGCCCTCACCCAGGCAATACTGCCGGCCAAACTCGCAGCCAAGAAGTTGGGAATCGTCCTTTACCGCTGCCATCACGTCCAGCAAACTGATTTCCGTGGCGGGCCTGGTGAGCACGTAGCCGCCCTTTGAACCCGCGCTGCTGCTGATGATCCCCGCGTTGCGGAGGTCTGTAAGCAGATGCTCGATATACTTCAAGGGCAGATCCTGCTTCTCGCAGATCGCCTTTGCCGAGATATTCCCCTCGCCTGAAGCCTGAACCTCCAGCAGGGCACGTAAAGCGTATTCTGTGCGTGTGTTGACGGACATGTTCCTTCCTTGGCTGACTGATTATAAATATATAGTAATTTACTAGGCTATTCTGGCAAGTGAAATCTCCCGAAGGAGGTGTTGACAGAATTGGGCTTCGCCAAAAAATAAACTCAGGAACCAAGATGATCGAAATATCCAAGCTTTGTTACGCTTATGAGGACGCGCCCGTGCTCCAGGACTTGGATCTATGCCTGCCCGGGGGAGGTTTCACTGTGCTGGTGGGTCCCAATGGAGCAGGCAAGTCCACGCTGGTCTATCTGCTGTTGGGATTTCTCAGCCCGCAGGCGGGAGAGATCCGTTTGGGAGGGCATCCGCTGCAATCCTACAAAAGGCAGGAACTGGCGAGAATGATCGCTTATGTGCCTCAGGAAAGCGTGTTTCAGTTCGATTACCCCGTGCGGGACATCGTGCTGATGGGACGCTATCCCTATTTGGGGCTCACCCAGAACTGGAGTGCCCAGGACCGGGAAGTTGTGGACAAGGTCCTTGGTCAATTGCAGATGGAGCATTTGGCGGAGAGGTTTTATTCCCAACTCAGCGGAGGGGAGAAGCAGCGTGTCCTGATCGCCCGCGCTTTGGCGCAGCAAACTCCCTGGATGTTCCTCGACGAAACGCTGTCCCAACTGGATATCAACCATCAGGTGGAGATCATGCGCATGCTCAAGGAAATCAGTTCCCAGGACGGCAAAGGCATCCTGCTCATCTCCCACAACCTCAACCTTGGCGCCAACTTCGCGGATACGATGGTGTTCCTTGCGGGGGGAAGAATCCTCGGAAGCGGGATTCCGGAGCAAATGATGAAACCGGAACTGCTCTCAGCGCTCTTCGGCATCCATCTGCAGACGATGCTCAATCCCGCCAGCGGCAAGCCCAACCTCCTCTATCCCGGCCAACAGTGACCAGATACCTTGCCCTCATCGCGCTCGCAGTCCTGATTGCCCCGCAGCTCTGCGCGGAGCAAATCCTGCCCGCGGGAGCGAAGAATGCGATTTACGGAACTGTGCTCGACGCCTTCGGAAAACCGCTGGAGGGAGCTCTGGTCACGGATGGCAGGCAGACCGTGTTCACATCCGAGGACGGCTCATTCACCATGTTGAACACAGGAGCCTGGCTCAGCGTCTCGCGCGTGAACTTCCTTGCCCAAAGAATTCGCCGGGAGGATGTTAGCGTCTGGACGCCTGTGATCATGCTACAGGATTCGCCCATCACCATGCCCACGGTGCGGGTCACTGAAACCGCGGCAGACCTCTTCTCCGATCCGCCGGACCGGGTCAGCCTGCCCCTGGACCCCGACAGGCATTACTACTCCGCGGGCGAAATGCTGTCCGGATCCGCCTCCGCGCACAGCAATGACGTGCGCCTCAAGGGCGAAGCGCAGAGCGTATCCCTTTTGGGAAACCTTTCCCGGCACAGCCTGATCGTGCTGGACGGCGTACCGCTCAACCCGGATGGCGGCAGCTTCGATCTCTCTCTGCTGGATCCCGACAACATCGAGTCCATCGAACTGATCAAAAACAACGCCTCAGTCTATGGCGGAGGCTCCGCGATCGGCGGAGTGGTCAAGATAACTTCCCGCAAGCGTTTCCGCGAGGGCGGGGAAAACGTCTCGCTAAGCACGGAACTCGGTTCTTTCGGCTACGCGCGGAACACCCTGGTTCTGGGCTTCACCCGTCCACGCTGGGATCTGCGCTTCAGCCTCAGCAACCTCGACACGGACAACGATTTCCGCTTCGACTATCCGGACTGGTGGGCAGCCGACAGCAGCGCCGCGCGGGACAACAACGCCAAACGCCAGCACTCCGCCTCCGCCAGCGCGAGTTGGCGCACCGGAAAGGCAAGCCTCTCCCTGCAAAGCGATTACAGCTCATTCCACCGCCAGCTTCCGGGCACCATCAATTTCCTTGACGTCTACCGGCTCGCCTATCTTGAAGGCTGGGCGAACCGCAACCGCCTCGCCCTCGATCTGCCGCTTGGCGCCTGGCAAAGTTCCTTTTTGAGCTGGCTGAACTTCGACAGCACCCTCTACGATAACACGCGCGCCCCTCTGCCCGTCTTCGTTTCAAGCAACCGGCAGCGGATGGCGAACTATGGCCTGAGGGGCAATCTGGGGCGCAAACTCGACCTCGCACCCGGTCTTTCCGCCCACGCAGGCATCTACGCCGAGGCAGGCGCGAACCGCTATCGCAACCTCAACCTGCTGGTTGCCGGGCAGGACATCGACCATCGCTCCCCCTTCGCCAATACCGGCATGCGATCCGGGCTGGAGCTGGATTCCGGCTTGTGGACCGCCAATGCCTCCGCCTCCTTGCGCTTTGACCGCAACGGCGGCGATGACAACCTGACCTGGCGGGTCGAAGGCAGCCTGAACCACTACGGATTTGTGGAAACCATGCTCGGCGCGACGCTGGGGACCTCTTTCGCGCTTCCGTCGCCCTATGACCTGTGGTGGCGCGGAGACTCCCAAACCATCGGCAATCCGGACCTAAAAAGCGAACTCTCCCAAGGCTGGCAGGTATGGCTGGCAAATGAACTCGGCCCGGTCCGGATCAAGGCGGCATATCACCGCAACGAGATCCAAAACCTCATCCAATGGCGCCAGGTGCAGATGTTCGGCAATGTCTGGAAACCCCTCAACATCGGCAAGGCGCGCATTCAAAACCTCGAGCTGGAAGGCAGCCTGACTCCCTTTGCCTGGCTGACGCTATCCGCGAACGCCCTGCTCACTGACGCCAAAGACCTCAGCGGCGGGGATGCCGGGTCAGCCCCGGACCTGATGTACACCCCCGGACTGACCTGCTCCGCTGAGTTGAAAACGGCATGGAAAGGACTGGATTTCTGGACGCGATACAGTTTTACCGGCGAGCAGTGGACGACTCCCGACAACCTCGCCGACCCCCTTCCCGCCTATGATCTTCTCGATGCTGGCATCTCTTGGGGCTTGCATGTCCAAAACTGGGTGCTGATCCCCCAGTTCAGCGTGCGCAACATCCTCGACAGACGCTACGAGGTCTATGCCTACGTGCCCCAGCCGGGAATTTCCCTTTACGGCGGAGTGACCCTACGCCTGGGCGAATAAGCCTGTTCTCGGCATTTCCCGAAATCCCGCACCCTCCTTGCTGCAATCCCGATAGGAACCTTGATCCTGGCGCGCCTGCTTCCCGGTAAGCACCCGGTATCCTCCCGGTTATCAAGGGGGAGGTCACCGGGAGGACAGCGGGTGATCGGGGAGCTGGGAAAAGGGCCGGTTTGGGGCGGAAATCATTTTGCTTGACGGGATGGGCTGCGCGCGCCACATTACTCTTTTGCCAAACCAAATCCCCTCCGCTGGGAGGGATTCACAACGAGGTGGAAGATGCTCATTTCCGAACTGATGAAATATCTGGACTCTCGCGCTCCGCTCAGGACGGCGGAAAGCTGGGACAACGTGGGATTGCTCGTGGGCGATCCCCAAAGAGTTGCGAACAAAGCGCTTGTGGCGTTGGACGTCACTCCCGCCGCGGCGCGGAAGGCGCTCGAGACCGGAGCAGACCTGATCGTCAGCCATCATCCGCTCATCTTCAATCCCCTCAAGCAGATAAGTGATCCCCTGCTGCTGACGCTGATCGAAAACAAGATCGCCGTCATCTGCCTGCATACCAATCTGGACGTCGCTCCCGGGGGAGTCAACCACGCTTTGGCAGACGCGCTCGGCCTTGAGGTCACGGGACAGCTTTCGCAGGAAACCGGCAGCAAATGGCATCACGTGGTGGCGAGCGTCCCCGCGGAGCAGGTCTGGAAAGTCGCGGAGGCGGCATTCGCGGCGGGGGCGGGCAGGATCGGCAACTACGCTTCCTGCTCCACACGCCATCCGGTGTCCGGGACATTCCTGCCCCTGGACGGAGCCAAGCCTTTCACGCCGGGGGCGGAGAGCGGAAAACTTAGCGAGGTGGATGAAGCGGAGTTGGAGTTTATGGCGGATGATTTTACCCTGCCTGGCGTGCTT
>CAZKAA010000020.1:0-27643 GCA_964550575.1 uncultured Candidatus Cloacimonadota bacterium | reverse complement strand
AGATAATGAGCGGTGACTGGAGTTCAGACGTGTGCTCTTCCGATCTGCAGTTCAAAGCCTCAGGAAGCCAGCCGATAAATATGGAGATCTTCAATCAGCGCGGACAGCGCGTGTTTTCCAGATTTCTGGCAGGCAGCGGAAACTGGCAGGAACTGACCTGGGAAGGACGCTCAGATTCCGGAATGCGCTGCCCGGCGGGGAATTACCTTATCCGCCTGACGCAAGGCAGCCAAAGCGCGTTTAAGCGGGTGCAAAAGCTCTACTGATCCCACACCAATCTTTCTGTTTCAATTAAGCCGGTCCCCATAATCTGGGCCGGCTTTTTGACGTGGCAGCCTTTCCGGGCGCAAGTTTCCAGACCCGCCCCTATTAAGCGATGCCGAACAATCGCGCGCCTCGCCCCGCCATACCGCCATATAAGGCGGTATGCCCCGAGGATATCAAGATAATGCTGTCTTAAAGCATCAGGGGCGGATCGGTATCAAGCTGGCAGAAGCTTGGGTTGGCAAGCCTGGATAATGGCGATCCTCACCAATAAACGCTGCTGCCGATGCCAATAAACTCGTCGGGGTTACTCTGCATAGTGAAGTCCCGATAAGTATACTGCACATGCACTTCATTGAGGGGGGTGAAGAAATAGCTGACCTTGCCGCTGTACAGGTTCTTTCGATCAGGCTGGTAGTTGATGCTGAGACCAGCGTAGAGCCTGCCCCAAACCCGATAATCCCCTTCCAGCATAGCCGCGCTCGCTTTGTTCTCGGGGCTGTACTTTCCGCCCAGAAGCAAGTAGGACCCGCCGGAGGGGTCGCTGGGGAATGAGTATTGCAGATGGGCGCGCAGGTAGTTGGAGAGCAGGTAAAGTTCCGAAAGGTCTTCATTTATCAGGGAATTATTGACGTAGGTCAGGGCCGCCGCCAGATCCGGAGTAAGTTTGTCATGCAGGCGCAACGCGGTCTGGACAAGGTTTCTTCTCTGCTCAGATATGGAACTGCCAGACCGGTTTGTCCAGTTGAAAGAGGCCTGCAGGCCGGTATTGCCAAAGACCTGATACTCTGCGTCTAAGCCTCCTGAAATCTGGGTCAGCCGATAAGTTCCCTCCTCGGCGAATAGACCGTCCTTGTGATGCGCGGAAACCCTCGCCGAGAGGCCGTCCATGAGCCTGACGCGGGTTTCGGCTCCATAATAAACGTCTGCCGCTGATTCCGCTGGCTGGGGGATGAATTCAAAGGTGCTGAAATCAAACATGTAGGGCGTGTAATCCAGTTGCTTGGCTTGGGCGTAAGCCCCGGCCTGGAAAAATGTGCTCTCGTAGTCCGCCTCAAGAGATGCCTTGTGCTGCATATGACGTTCCTGAATGCCGGACGGAGCCCAGGCGGGATAGAGGTTCATCATCATCTGGTCAAAAAAGGCGCGGTTGCGATAGGCTGCGGAGACGGTGAATCCATTATGCCGATAACTCAATTCGGCTTCCCCGTTGTGCCATTGTTCGTGCGGGCCGCTGGGTGTGGTTCTGCCAAAGATGTACAAGTCTGAGCCGAGTCGCAGGTTCAGCCAGGGCGAAAAAGCGCGCTCCCAAGTCAGGCGGTTTTGGGCGGTGTAGCCTTCTGAAAGTCCAGAACCGTTACGCCACAACATGGCATCTGTTTTGAGTGTGAATTCCGATTGGGCGGCGAGGCAGCCGGCCATAATCAGGAACAGGGGGGTCAATAGATAGCGTTGTTTGGACATGCTGCCACACATTCTGCACAGTTGGTGCATTTACTCAGGTCGATCTCGGCTTTGCCGTCGTGGTTCAGATATACGGCGTCATTGGGACAGACGCGCACGCATTCGCCGCATCCGTTGCAGGAAGAGGAATCGATTGTATATTCGATGATGGTTGTCTGCTTGCACGCGAAAGCCAAAAGCATAACTCCGGCGAGAAGCAGCAGTAAAAAAACGATGGGTTTGCGGTTCATTTTGCCCTCCGGATGGCGCGGTAGGTACAGGTTTTGACGCAGAACAGGCAGTCGATGCATTTATCCTCATCGATCCAGGCACTTCCGTTCACGAGAGTAATCGCGCCGGTGGGGCACTCGCGCACGCAGTCTCCGCAGCCGTAACATTCTGTGCGGTCAACAAAGGGAGTGGTGCGTGCCAGCGAATAGACAGTTAGTGAGATTGACAAAACGATCAGTACAATCGCCAGATACTTGGTTTTCATTGGGCTCCTTTGCGCTCCATCTGGTCAAGCTTGAGCAGGTAATAGGCCGCAGCGCAGGTTAGATAGACTATCCCTCCGGACCAGAGAACATCCGAGGGGAAGTGTCCGCCCTGCGCCACGCGGACATACCCCATCCCGAATCCATATACCAAAGGAAACAACAGCAGCAAAGCGCTTAGCCACAGCCCGCGCTTTCGAAATAGAAAAAATAGCACGAAAAAGTAAAATCCCATGGACGCGTGTCCGCTGGGGAATGAGTTTCCGGGGCTGGCAGGATCGTAATTGAGTACTTCCTCAAAGGAGTAATGATTCAATGTATCTGCTGCGGTCCGGAATTCGCTGACGCTGCGCGGCCGGGGCCTGCCCCAATGCTCCTTGAGCAGGGAGTTGATGATCAAACCAGGTCCCAGCAGCATAACCACGAGCAAAAACAAGCCACGCGCTTTCCAAAGCCTGCTGATCCTTTGCGAGAACAGGCTGACCAGAAAGACCGCCAAGCCGGCGATGGAGAGCAACAGCGCGGGAAGCGTGCCGTAATCATACATGAAATCGAAAAAGGCGACCTGCTTGCCGGTCCAGGCTATCCCGTCGAAAAACCTTCCAGACCAGTTGAGATCGAGATCCAGGGCCCTGATCAGCAAGGTTCCCAGAGCCAGAAGCAGGATCGGAATGATAAAATCCAGCCAGAAAACAGCACGACGGTTCATGTGAACCGTCGTGCCCGATTTATTGTAATTATCGCGATTCAATTGTTACTCCGGCTGACCGAAGAGTCAATCACGCTTTACTCAGTTGGTTTTTCTTCCTCGGTCGTCTCTTCGACTGCCTCAGGAGTTACTTCAGTTTCATCAACTGCTGTTTCTTCAGCCACGGGCTCTTCGGGAATTTGATCTTCTTCCACGGCAGGTTCCACAACCGGTTCCTCGGCGGCGGCTTCCACAATGGCGGGTTCTTCAACCACCGGCTCTTCCACGGCAGGTTCTTCTACCACCGGCTCTTCCACAGCAGGCTCTTCCACGGCAGGTTCTTCAACCACAGGTTCTTCAACCACAGGTTCTTCGGCTGTATGCGGAACAGCTTCCTCAGCGGGAACTTCCGCGACTGCTTCATCCATGACTTCGGGAATATCTTCCGCGACAGGTTCTTCCACAGCTTCTGAGGTTTGCTCTAAAGTTTCCTCATGATGCTCTTCAGTATCGGTTACTTCTGCGCTTTCCTGCTTCTCCAACTTCTCACGGCTGGCCCGTTCCGCTTTTTTCTTCTGCTGACGGGCGATCCGGTCGCGTATATACTGCTCGTGCAGGGCGATGTATTCTTCCTGCAGCTTGGGATCGCGGGAGAAGAAGAAGGCTTTCACGGAAAGGATCAGGCGGCGGTTTTCCATGTCAAGTTCGATGACTTTGAGCGGGATTTCCTCGCCGACGTGGAAAGCGTCCTCTGAATGCTCCAGTTTCGGGATTGCCAAATGGGAGATAGGGATGAAGCCCTCGACGATGTTTTCGCCGGCGGGAACGTCAACCAATACCCCTTTTGGGATAAGTTTGCTGATCTTGCCGCGCACTTCGGTGTTGATCGGCAGGATGACATTGAGGTCTGCCCAAGGGTCCGGGGAGAGCTGTTTGACGCCCAAGGCGATGCGGTGCAGGGCTCTGTCGATCGAGAGGATGACGGCTTCTACTTCCTGACCCTTGCGATAGACTTCGCGGGGATGGTAGATGCGCTTGGTCCAGCTGATGTCGGAGATGTGGATAAGTCCGTCGATTCCGTCTTCGATCTCCACAAACGCGCCAAAAGCGGTCAGGCTTTTGATGGGGCGGGTCAGCACGGTCCCGATGGGATAATGATCTTCGATTGAAAGCCAGGGATTGGCGTCCATCTGTTTCATACCCAAAGAGATCCTGCGGTTTTCTTTGTCAAGCTCGAGGACGATGGCGTTCACGGTATCGCCGACTTTGACGACCTTGCGGGCGTCTGTGATCTTCTTGGTCCAACTCATCTCGGAGATATGCACCAAACCCTCGACGCCGGGCTCGATCTCGATAAACGCGCCGAAAGACTTCACGCTCACGACCTTGCCGGTGATGCGCACGCCTTCAGGGTATTTGAGTTCGATCGTTTCCCAGGGATGGGGGACAAGCTGCTTGAGTCCGAGGGAGATCTTGTTGGTCTCCGGGTCGAATTTGATGACCTTGACCTTGACTTTGTCGCCGATGCTGAGCATGTCGCTGGGATGATTGATCTTGCCCCAGGACATATCGGTCAGATGCAGCAATCCGTCGATCCCGCCGAGATCGATGAAAGCTCCGTATTGCGTTATATTCTTAACTTCGCCGTCCAGTTCGGAGTCCACGTTGATCTTCGCCAAAAGTTCCTGGCGCTTCTCGTTTGCTTCGTCCTCCAGAACCAATTTGCGGGAGAGGATGATATTGCGGTGTTCCTCATCAATGTTCACGACCTTGAAGTGCATTTCCTTGCCGATGAACTGGTCCAGGTTGGGGATCGGTTTGAGAGCCATCTGCGAGCCTGGTAAAAAGGCTTCGATGCCCATCACATTCACGATCATGCCGCCTTTGACGCGCCTCTTGATAACACCAGCGAGGATGCCTCCCTCGGCGTGGGCCTGTTTGATGAGTTCGATGTTTTTTACGAAGTCGGCTTTCCGCTTGGAAAGGGAGAGCCTGCCTTCGCCATTGTCGAGTTCGTTGATGAATACGAGGATTGTGGAGTTGATCTCCGGAATTCCAGTAAACTCGAACTCGCCAAGCGGGATTACGCCGTCTGACTTGAAGCCAATGTCCACCACGACTTCCTTGTCGTTGACGGTCACAACCGTACCTTCAATGATCTGGCCGCGCCGGAAGCTGCTGGCATGCTCCTCGATGAGATCCATCATTTCCTGGTCTTCGGGGCCGATCGGTTCGGTTTTGGCTTTTTGGACAGCCGGTTTGCGTTTTGGTTTGGTCTCTTCCGCGGGCGCGTCTTCGGTCGGGGTTTCTTCCATCGCTGCCGGAACCGCGGGTTGTTCTTCCTGTTGTTGAAGCTCTTCCTCCGGAGCGGGAACGCTTTCCGGAGTTGTTACTTCCATCGGTGTTACAGGCTCTTCAGTCTCTTCTGCCTGTGTTTCATCCGTTTCTGTCACTTCTGCGGCAGGTGTCTCCACTTCGGGTGCCGTGTCATTTTCTGTTGGTTTTGACAGTTCGGCCTCGCCTTCCTGTTGGATCTCGTCCTTCAGATCGGTGGGGTCTTGGTTTTGATCATGAGTTAACATGATTCCTCCTTAAACAAGGGAATATCGTCCATGCTCGAGGCAAGGTCGTACTCCCCATTGATTTTTTTTATTTGGTTAAAGACGTTGATGATCATTTTTTCCGGAGTCGAAGCACCGGCAGTTATTCCGATCTTTTCCGCTACGCCCAGTAGTTCCGGAGTTATCTCGGATTCAGTCTCGAGATGGACGCTGCGGGTTACTTCCGCGCATAGCTTCTGCAACATTCTGGTATTGGCGCTGTTGCGGCCTCCGACAACCAGCATCAGATCAGAACAGCGGGCAAGCGCCACCGCGCTTTCCTGACGTTGGGTTGTGGCGGCGCAGATGGTGTTGAACACCCTAAGTTCCAAGACATGCGGCAACAAGCGCTGCACCAGTTTCTGAAGGTTTTCCAGAGGCTGGGTGGTCTGGCTTATCACGCTGAGAGTCTTCCAGGTCTTGGCGGGAAGCTCTGAATCTGTCTGCACGACAGATGTTTGTTCATTGCCAAAAGACAGAAGGGCTTTCACTTCCGGATGCTCCGGATCGCCCAAGATGAGTACTGGGTTTTCTGACGAGGATGCCACCAGTTCCTGAGCCCGCTTGACATAGGGACAGGTAGCGTCGACGACATGGTGTCCGGCCAGAATCAGTTGCTCCATCTCGTGCCTGGGGATTCCGTGTGACCGTACCACGACCGTCTGAGGAGGTACGCCGTTCATGCTTTGCTTTGATTTGATGCCTTGGGAGGCAAGCTCCTCTACGATCTGGGGATTGTGGATCAGCTCACCCAAGGTACTGATCTCTTCCCCGGTTGTTTGCGCGTCGAGCGTGGTGTGTATCGCCCGGCGCACCCCGAAACAGAATCCGGCATGTGCGGCTAGGCGGATTGTCATCTATGATCCATCCTCTCCCGGATGATCTGATGCAGCTTGGCCACCTGTTGATCGATGCTCATGCCCGTTGTGTCGATCTCGATCGCGTCTTCCGCTTTTGCCAGCGGAGCGAGCTCGCGGCTGGCATCGTTCTTGTCCCTGGTTTGCAATTCGGCCAGCACTTCTGCGGGCGGTTTCTTGATGCCTTTGGCGTAAAGCTCCAGCCAACGACGCTTGGCGCGTTCTTCCGCCGTGGCAGTGAGAAAAAACTTGATCTCCGCGTCGGGAAAGACATAGGTCCCGATGTCTCTACCGTCAAGGATGACCCCTCCCTTGTGACCGATCTTCCGCTGCAATTCAACCATCTTGTGGCGTACCGGGGGAAGAGCCGAAATGTCAGAAGCGAGTTTGGAGATTGTGTTGGCTCGGATCGCTTGGGATACATCCTCACCGTCGAGAAGGATGATGTTTGCCTCACCATCCAGTTCAATCCGGATATCCAATTCCTCAAGCATCTCTCTTACGTCTTCAGGATCGCTCAGGTTGGTTCCTGTGCGTTCCGCCTGCAAGGCGCAGGCACGATACATCGCCCCCGTATCCAGATAAACAAAGCCCAGAAGCTTAGCCAAATGGCGCGCTGTCGTGCTTTTTCCGGATGCAGCCGGACCGTCAATAGCAATTATCGGACGCTTTTTCATACCTTTTACACCAATTACCCCAACTTTTGCAGAGTGGATATTGCGTCAATGCTTTTTTATGGAACTGGGGATATAAGTCTTGTCAGCGCCGTGCTCTTTGATGTAACTCCATTAAAAGCTACTTGTTACGACGCTTGGCGTACATCTGGAGCCCTTATCCAGATTCAGGATGGTGGGATGATTGACTGGATTGGTCTGCCAACCAATATGAGTCCGGGGCGAGGGTAGTTCTGTTACTATTCCGCTTTCAGTTCGCGGGTCATCAGCGCGATGATAGCCTGCCGGGGGTCAAGATCAAGGTTCAGGACCTGCCAAACCTGCTCGGTGATTGGCATTTCCACATTCTTCTGGATAGCAAGCCGGCGGACAGAATTAGTCGTGGCAACACCCTCCGCAACCATTTTCATCGAAGCGACTATCTCAATGAGCTTGCGGCCTTTGCCAATCTCGAAACCAACGTAGCGGTTGCGGCTGTGGGGAGAAGTGGCTGTGGTTACAAGGTCTCCCAGTCCGGAAAGCCCCAGAAACGTATCCGGCTTCGCTCCAAGCGACACGCCAAGTCGTTGGATCTCAACCAGTCCGCGGGTTAGCAAAGCTCCAATTGTGTTGTCGCCAAAGCCAAGCCCGGCAATGATCCCAGCAGCGATGGAGATAACGTTTTTAACCGCGCCGCCGGTTTCCACACCGATGAGATCGGTGGAGCGATACACGCGAAAATAACTGGTGCTGAATACTGCCTGAAGTTCTTTGAGCAGATCCTCGTCGCTCCCGGCAACTACTACCGTGGTGGGAACGAGGCGGGAAACTTCTTCAGCATGGCTGGGTCCGGAAAGCGCGCAAATCCTTTTATGTACAGCACCGGGCAAGAGGTCTCGCAAAACCTCGCTCACACGGAGCAGCGAATCCTCTTCGATTCCTTTGGCGACATTAACGACAGCTTTGAGTTCCGGGTTTAGCCACAGAGCGCTGCGGAGTTTGTCCGGAATGGCATTGATGGTTGCGCGGATGAACTGCGACGGAGTGGCGATGATGACAATCTGCGGCGAAAAATGAGCTAAATCTGCATGCGAGCCTGTGAAGCCGACACTTTCGGGCAGAATGACTCCGGGCAGCAGTGTCGGATTTGAATGTGAAGCTAGCAGATCGTGCAGAAATGAGGGATCGTGTTCCCAAACCTTAACGATGTGTTCATTTGAAGCAAGCAGTCCTGCGAGGGCGAGACCCCATCCTCCGCCTCCGATGATTGCTACGCGCATAGTGCGGCTATTATTTGGGTTCGACCTTGAGGTCGCAGATCAAGTCTTCGTCGTCCTCGTCGTCATCAAAATCCAGATCGTCTTCGTCTTCTTCGTCGGGAGCCATCCAGTCCGGGCAAAAGAGCAGATCTTCCTCAAAATCCCATCCGTCGACGTTTTCCAGGCCAAACTTCGTCAACACTTCGTTTTCCCAAATCGCGTAGTAGGCAGTGCCGTCTGATACAGCCCAGACCAGAACCGGCTCCTTGTAGTGTCGGAGCTCGATCTTGTGGTTTTCCGAAAGGTCGAGAAACTCCCTGATCTTCTTGGGATCGCTTTCTTGTTTGAAGTCCATGATGATCCTTTAAAAACTGTAATTCACTGTGGCCGAGAACCTATTCTCGCCATATTCTCTGGCGCGGCGAACGGCAGACACAGGTGACTCTACATTCCTAAAGGTATGAGAGTAGTCAAGCAATATATTCCATCTGTCATCCAGGTCAAAGTTCATGGCGGCGTCCAAACCATAGATGTAATATACTCTCCCGCCATACCAGGGGTCATTTGACTGGAAATAGCGCTGCTCATAGGACAGAGCCAACGAGGGATGCCATGCGGGGCCATCCGGCTTATTTTCCGACAAAGGCATGGATTTCAGAGCCAGTTCTCCAATGTAAATATTGCTTTCGTAGCTGGAATCCTCATCACTGTGATTTGTATTGTCAAAGATCCTGTATTCGTACTCGCCGCTCAGGCTGAATGCTGGAAATGAATGCCTGAGTCCGATGGTCCAGGTCGTCGCGTTGCCGTCAAACTCGGTCCAGTATTGGTTGTAGAAATACTCGTCATATCGCGCGCCGAGGTGGACTGTTGTGTTCTTGAGCGGTTTCAAATTCAAGTCGCCGCGATAGAGATTTCGTTCATAACCGTATTTCTCTAGTTTGCCCGTGCCGTCGGAATCGATATAGGAGCGTACGTAGTTATAGGGATAATAACCGTACAACGCGGTGAAATTCCAGTAATAGCGATCGACGCGGACGCGCATGAGAGCATCCGAGCGGTACTTGTCTTCGTTTGATATGTTCTGTGAGACTTTCGCGGTAACCGAGGGAGTGAACTTCCACCATCTGTAGCGGACAGGATAGGCGACAGTGACGCCAGCGGCGAGGTTCAGATCGTCGGAAGTGTCCACATAGGCGAGGTTCGGGTGGTTCTCGTTAAAACGCTGCAGATCATATTCCGAGAGTTGGAAAGCATTGTCCGAATAAGTAGTTCCCAGAGAGATGTCAATTTGTGCCTGTGCTGATAGCCCAGTGCTTAATACGATCAGAAACAGTGCGAATGACATGATAATGGGGACAAAGTTGCGTGGTCCGCGCACTGGAATCTTGCTCTCAGGGGATTCGTCCGGAGCTTTGTCTTCGCCTGACTGATCGCATTCTTCGAGTGCGGGCTCCTTGACTGGCAAGATATTGTTGAATTTGTCTTTACGGATATCAGGCATCATGATCCTCTATGGTTTCGCGATCAATACCGGCCGGCCGAGAAAGAGATGATCGCTGACAGCGCGAAACTCGTATTCCGTGGCGCCCGAGTTATCCGGCAGTTCGATCTTCATTCCCGTGGAAAGGTAAGTGATACCCACAGCTTTGTATTTTGTAGTGCGCTTCAAGGAAAACTCATATGTTCCTATCAAGTTTCCGTTTGCCCAAACTTCAAAGGAGGGTATGCTGCGGTCAAGCAATCTGGCGCGAACGTAAACAACTCCTTCCCTGCCGTTGTTGAGAGTGAACTTGAGGCTTTGGGACGGATTGAAGACATAGTATTCGCTGTCAGTGCCATTGTGGCTCACGGTCATGATGCCGCCATGGGCGCGGATTACTTTGTTTGCAGGTTTGGAAGGTTTCGGTTTGGGAGGATCCGCTATCTTGTGAAATGCGCGAAAATAGATGCTGCGCTCATAGCACAGCACTTCGATCGTCTTGGTGCCTTTGGGTATGGCGATGCTGACGGAGTTATACAGGGAAAACCCATCCAGTTGCTCTTTGAGGGTAAGGTCGTGAGTTGTCCGCTCCTTGCCAATGAGGGTGACAACTTGCGGTTTTCGCAATTTCTCTATGGCGAAGGAACGAAGTTCCACGCTGCTGATTCCCTCAACATTAAGGGTCATCGATTTTTCCGGCAGCGAGCGGAAATAATAGTAATTGCCCTGGTCGTTTTTCAGCAGGCGGCGGTTGCCTGGGTTTTCAAAATTCAGGGCTTTGGTCTTTGCGCCCGCTCCGGCCAGAGCCAGAACCAGCGCGAGAATCACAAATAGGCGTTTGAACATCTATGCTCCAAAAATGTTATAATTCTTCGTCGGGGTCCACGATATTGGCCATGAAACGGCGGTCATGGCGGTCGAATATGATGACCGCGATGATTGCGGCGATGAGCAGGGCAAGGCAGATCGAGGCAACGGCGACATTGTGCTTCTTTACGCTGAAAGCTGGGCCGACCCCCGGTTCTGGAATCTTGTCGTCCATGCTCTGCAGTTTATACTTCCTGATCCAGCGCTGAGTGTGCTGGAAACTGAAGACGGGAACGTTTTCCCGCGCCATGACCATCATGATGCCTTCGACCTCGAATTCTTCCTCTGCCAGCTTGCGGTTAACACCTTCGGCGATCTGGTTGGCGTTTGGGATGCTTCCCACATTGGCAAGTCCGCGCCCGATATTCGCGAATAGCTTATACCGCTTGCCTTCGGGCAGCATCTGCGTGTAGGCTGTTTCGCGGGCTTTGACCATCTCCGCGAGAGTCGCTCCAGTTAGCAAGCTAACCCCGTTGCGGCTCATGGCGTCACGCAGGGCGGATATGCCGACATCCGAAAGCCCGATGCCGAGGTCGTCCTTGCCCCCGAATGAGGCGTAAGCGGTGCCAAACTCGATCAATCCCTTGTCGCGGAGGATTTTTTCCATATCCAGCCAGGTGTATTCCTCCTGGTTGGCTCCGTAGGAAGCGGATGAAAGCGCGACAATGATCGATGGGTCAAGCTTCATGGTCTTTATCGCGGCGTAGAGGGCGAGATTCACCGCCGGATTTGACCCCGTAAGTCCAACAGCGATATGATCTCCGGGTTGGAGTCCCGCTTTGGAAAACTCTTCCACGAACGCTGCCGCCAGATTGGGGTTCAGTGCCGATTGCTTTTCAGACAGCAGGCCGCGGTCTGTGGTGATGGTACTGCGCGCCACCCCGATCAATCCTGTTTGGTTGGGATCGTTGATGGGGTCAAAGGGAATTTCCAGGCTCTGCTGCTCTGATCTCAGTGTATCCATAAAAGAAGCCATATTCTTTGCCGCATCGACTTTTTGCTCGTAGAAGTCTGCCTTGATGGTGACGAAGCTCGATCTGGCGATCACAAACAGGATTATCGCGAACAGGAACAGGAGGATCAGCGACCATCCGGATTTCAGCGAAGGGCGATACATCTCAAACCTCCCCGCCGAACACGACCATCAGGGCAAGGCGCACCAGAATCGCCGCTATGCCCATGGTGGCAAGTGTTTTCACAAAACCCTGGCGCTCAAACCAGTTGGCGATTAGGCCTGGCACGATGTAGCCGATTGACTGCATCTGGAAAGTGTAGACAGTAACGTTCTCAAATACAAGAAGCCGGGTCGCCCAGCCCAGAATGAAGCCGATCAAAATGCTGAGGACCATGCGGCGCTTGCCGAACATCAGGGTGAATTGGCTGATCACGCGGATGATTCCCCAAGTCAGCAGACTGACCAAAAGGGTGCCGACGATCTGCATCGGCTTGTCCAGATAGAGGGCGATGTATCCCGGAACGACAATGCCGCCCGCGGAAGCGCCCAACAACTCGCTGAAGACCAGGCTGATGATGACGCCCAGTCCCACCGCTGCTTGAATTACTGCTTCAACCACGATTTATTCCTTTTAAACTTTCTTGTTTTTTTTCATCTTGTGCTTGAAATGCGCCACGATCTGCGAGCCGTAGTAGATGCGCCCCGCCATGTTGCCGATGCCCACCACGTGGGACTCGTGTTTTGTCAGTTCCAGCACCTTCTGATAGATCACTTCCGGTAAAGGCTCACCCATGGCGAATAGTCTGTCGCGCGGAATTCCCGCGTGCAGGGCGTAAGCCTCCACTTTTTCAGGGATTTCGCCGGTCAGCAATAGATACGAATAATCCAATCCATGGACCGTATCGATCAGCTGATGCGCCCTGAAAAGCCTGTCCGCCCTGCTGTTAAGGATAATGATCTTTTCCACGTTCTGCAGATGGCCGGTGACCATGTTGATCACCCGTTCCGTGGATTTGGGGTCGTTTGCGGCGAACACGTTATAGAAGTGGATGGTCTTCTCTCCGTCTCGGATGATGTATTTTTTCAGGGCTCCGGGATCCGGATGCGCGTTGATCATCCCGCGGATCGCCACTTCCCTGGGGACTCCCGCTTCGGCGCAAACCGCCAATGCGAGCTGCACGTTCTCGGCGTGCTCGATATAATGAAACCGGGACAATTCTTCCTGGGTCACATCCACCGGACGGATCTTTAGTATCTTGCAATGGCGATGCTTGGCAACCTTTTCCAGGATGCCGAAGTGCTCGTTCTCGGCAGTGTAACAAACCCCGCCCTGAGGAATCGTGTTGCTGAGCGACATCGCCACGCTCTGCTCTGTGGAGCCCATCAGGTCCAGATGGTCTGGCCGGCAGTTGGTGATCACGCTGATCGTGCTTCTCACGAACTTGCGCTCCGTGATCCATTGGAATACTGGATTCACGGCCATGCATTCGATCACGATCGCGTCAGGCTTCTCAGACACCGCGTAGCGGAAAATGTATTTCTGCTCGATGATGTTGGCACCCATCAGGCGAATGATCGCCGCTTCACGCCCGTCGGGAAGCACAACCCGGGGCAGAGTGCCGGTTATCTTGGCAACCGTGCGCTTGTTTCCGGCGCGCAGGCCGGCAGCGATCAAGCGCGTCACGCTGGACTTGCCGCGCGTGCCGTTCACGTGGATGCGGATGGGAACGCTGGCCAAGTTGCGCTGGTGGCGCCAGTATTCGTGCATCCAGTATGCGATCAGCACCGCTGTCGCAAGAATTAGAACAGTCATCAATTCCTCTGCGAAAAATCTGAACGCAGCATGGCAACTGCGGCCATGCCGACATTTCCCGATATTACTTGCAATATCCATTCCATCCAGGGCTATTTCCTATGGCGGAGGAGAACTCCAGATGCGATACTTCGCTTGACACGAAACTCCGTTGCCCCAAACTGAACCATAGATAAGGAAGTGCTTCAAATGGAGTTAATGTCAACAACCAGCCGGATCAGGGAAGGAGCGGGGCTTTGCCCTCCCAGCGCGAAAAGAATCATCTATTGGATGCAGCAGGCGCAGAGGGTTTCCTGCAATCCGGCTCTGAACCACGCCATCCGGCAGGCGGCAGAGCTCAAGCTACCCCTGCAAGTCATTTTTATCGTCAGCGACCAGGTGCCGGATGCCAGGCTCCGCCACTATAGGTTTATGCTCGAGGGTGTGGCGGAATTGGGCAAAAGCCTGGACGAACTGAATCTGCCCTTTGATATTCTCGTGGGAGATCCCACGGACCTGATTCCAATTCTGGCGGGGACAGACAGCTTTGTGGTGATGGACTTCGGCCCTTTGTGCTGGCAGAAGGATTGGCGCCGCAGGATAGGGGAGAAGCTTCCCAAAGGGTCATGGTGCACGGTTGAAACTGACACCGTCGTCCCGCTGGAAGTGGCCTCTCCCAAAGAGGAGTACGCCGCTGCCACCATTCGCGGCAAGATCCTGAAGCAACTGGAAACTTATCTGGTCCCCCAAGTTCTGCCTGATCCAGGCAAAGCATCCTCCGCGACCATTCCTTCAGGCATTCCCCATCTGAGTGTATCTGCGCGAACCTCATCCTCTGAGATTCTGAGCTTTGCCGCCCAAACCCTCGACTTTGATGCTTCCGTTCCTCCCTCAGTTTATTATGCCGGCGGCCATGCGCAAGCGCGGTTGCGCCTTGATCTATTCCTGGAGCGCAAGCTATCCCTTTACGCTGATCAGCGCAACGACCCGGGGTTGGGGATTCAGAGCGATCTCAGCCCCTACCTCCATTTTGGGCAGATATCTTCATTGGAGGTCGCCCTGCTGGCTTTGGAGCATGCCGGAGTTCCTGCCTTCGCTGCCGCCAGCCTGATTCGGGAAAAGGAAACTCCCCATCCCCGGCAGCGCGGTCTGGGCTCTTTTTTGGAGGAACTGATCGTCAGGCGGGAACTGGCATTCAATTTCTGCCACTACAATCCTGACTACGACAGCTACGCGTGCGTTCCCCTCTGGGCGAGGCAGACGCTCAACAACCACCTCAGCGACCCGCGCCCGGCGATCTACTCTCCGGAGCAACTGGAGCAAGCCCTCACCTCCGATCCTTACTGGAACGCGGCGCAGACTGAAATGGCGGTGACCGGAAAGATGCATAACTACATGCGGATGTATTGGGGCAAGAAGATCATGGAATGGACGCCTGATCCGGAAAGCGCGTTTGAGATAATGCTCTGGCTGAACAACAAATACCAGCTTGACGGACGCGATCCCAATTCATACGCCGGCATCGCCTGGTGTTTCGGAAAGCACGACCGGCCCTGGACGGAGCGTTCTGTGTTCGGTTCCGTGCGCTACATGAACGCCAAAGGTTTGGAACGCAAGTTCAGCATGAAAGACTATGTCCGAAGGGTCGCATTACTTAGCGATTGAACGAACAGGCCCTGCCTTCGATTCTCCCCTGGTTATGAGCTTGTTCCATTCCCTCTAATAACCGAGTTTCCACCCTCTTCCCACCCAGAGCGAATCTGCGTGGATAGCGGGAGGCCTCGCCGGAGCATCAAGCTCAGAAACAAGGCTGAACCAGGCAGGCATGCCCCTTGACGGTTGATACCGGGGATCAGGAGGGAACAGCCTGCCATAAAGCCATTTATGGCTTCATGGCAGGACAAAGCCTGTCCGGAGTGTATAAGAAGCAGCAGGGGAGCATTGGAATCGCCCCCGTGAAGCGTCATTTTATAAGCAGCATCTTGGCTCTGGCCTGCCTGCCGTCGGAAGCTGTCAGCCTGGCAAGATAGACTCCGGCGGAGCAGGGCTGGCCTTTGCTGTCCTTGCCGTTCCAGATCAGCGCCGCTTCCCCGTTTTTGATGTCCATCAGAGCATAGGAGCGGACCTGCTGGCCGCGCAGGTTGTAAATGGCAAGTTCCCCGTATTGCAGTTCGCGGGGGACTTTCACCCTGATGGTGCACTGCTCTGCGAAGGGGTTCGGCCCAACCATGAGTTTCAATGTCTGTCCGGGTTGAGGAACGTCCTCCGCCAGGGACGGATCGGCGTTGCCAAACAGCTTCAAATTGTCAATATAGACACCGTCCGCGCTGCCCCAGCTTCCGGTGCTCATGCGGAAACGCAGGTAGAGGGATTGGCCGAGAAAGCTGTTGAGGCTGTAGGATTTGAGCGTCCAATCTGTCGTCCCGGTGTAGAAGTCCATGATTTGCCAGTTTGCTCCGGTGGGGGAGTATTCCAGGATCAGGCAGTCTTCATCCAGAGCCAGAGCGGTCTTCAGCCAGAACTGCAGATTGGCGTTGGAGAAATTGGAGAGATTCAAGGGCGTGTTGAGCTTGCAATAGCTGCTGCCGTTGTTCTGATAATTGCCGCTGGGGCTGTCGGTAAGGCTGTAAGCTCCCTCGTAATGCTGGTTAGAGGTTCTTGCCCAGCTTCCGGTCATGGCCCAGTTCTGCAGGTTCAGTTCAAAATCTTCGGTGAGCAGCGCTTGACCGGTCAGGCGCAGGGTGATCGAGGTTGAGGATATGTGCCTCGTGTAGTCAAGGGTTTCAAATTCTGGTTTGCTCGCGATCAGCCGATGAATGCCCGCATGGAAATCCGGTATGTTGATGAGGCCGAACTCGTCCGAAGTAAAGGTCTGGCCGGTGAGGGTCGGGATGCTGAGCGTTACGCCGGGCAGGGGGTCGAAGAAATCGTCCTGGACCTCGATGCTGAGTTCATAAGCGTCAGCAGGCAGGAGGGCGATGTCAAAAACGGTGGGCTGATCGGCGTGGATCGTAACCTGATTGACTTCAGCCTGGTAGCCGGGGTAAAAATAGGTCACCGTGTATGCTCCCGGGGAAAGGAAATAGTAATAGGAGCCGTAAAGGCTGTCGGCGTAAATGGGGGCGCGGTAGACAGGCTGGTCGTCGATCCCCTGCACAAAGATCCTCGCCGGAAGCGGAGTACCGGTCAGGGCGTCAGTGACGTGTCCGCGCAGGATTTTCTTGTATTGGCGTTGCAGGAGCGTCATCGCTCCGTTGATCTGGTGGGGGACGATCTGAGGTATCTGGCTGGCGGAGGGGATGAATTCCTGCGCCATCTCGATCGTGTAGGAGAAAGCGCCGGTCTGCCCGTAAGCCCAGTCGTCCAGGCTGCCGCTCACGGGATATAGCCCGTAGGAGGGGCCGGGGGCGTAGTTGCCACCATCCAGGGCGGGAAGTTGGGTGGCGATCTCGTTTGCCAGCGCTTGCAGTTCAATCTGGTCTGGAGCGCTGATCCCGTTTACAAACCCGTAGGGATAGAGGACATATTCTCCGTAAGTGTGGTATCCGATTCCGGCCAGAAAGCGTTGGGATAAGAGCAGATCGCGAAAAGCCTGAGTTTCCGGCTCGGAAAAAGGGGCGAGGCCGTGATAGGTGGGTTCGTCGATATTATCTGAAGCGCTTGTGTAACCCCAATAGTAGCCGTAATTGCGGTTGAGGTCGGCACCGTCGTTGCCGTAGCCCCAATCGTCATAATCGAAGGAGAGGTTGTTGTCGTTGTCGCGGATGTTTTTCCGCCACCAGACGTCTGTTTGGTCGAGTACGATCTTGTGGCCGTCAGGATTAAGGAGTGGGACGATCCAGATCTCTGCCGTGTTCATGATGTTCGTGACTATGGGGTCGGATCCGTAGTTTTCAAGCAGATGGATGAGTATGCCCATGCATACTTCCGTTGAGAGAGGTTCTCGGGCGTGATGCTCACCCACGAAGAAGAATTTCGGTTCGTCCTCGTTGGCCTGGACGTTGGCGGAGACTTTGACCGCCCAAAGCTGATGGTCGAAAGCCTGATAGGCGGGCAAGCCCTGGTCCGCGTAGAGCGAGCCCCATCCAGTCCCCAGAGAAGCAGTTTGCATCAGCGAGGGGTACTGGGCCTGGAGTTGCATGAGTTCCGCGACCATCTCCGCATAAGTGCGGTATCCGGGAAGATCGCGGTTTTGGCTGAGGTTGCTCCGCAGCGCTTCTTCGGTTTGGGTCACCCAACAATCCGGATGCTTCTCTTGCAGGCGCGCGTGTTCATCATCATTCACCACCAGGTCGAGGTAGAGCCCGGGACGGTAGGAGGCAATATCCGCGCCGGAGTTCAGCATCGTTTCGAAGAGTGTCTGGTCGGGTTGGGGAATCCTGATGACTTTGCGCGGAGGCAAGGCGTGGAGAGAAATCGCCAGGATCAAGATCGAAAGCAGGGGGATGAGTCGTTTCATAATTGCTCCAATTCGTGGGTAAAAAAATACAGTGGGGAATGCCGGGCGGCATCCCCACTGCTCGGAGGGCATTCTATGTAGGGTCTGTAGGCTAAGGTCATAATTAAATATCAGCGGCTGGGTGTCAAGGTATTTTTCTGCATTTTATCATTTATTTGCAGTGGAAAATTATCCACACACGGTTATTTGAGAATTAATACTTTGGAGGATATAGCTTTAGCGCCTCTACCCAGGCGAATAAAATATACGCCAGGAGATACTCTGCTACCTTGAGAATCCCTGCCGTCCCAGAGGCTGAAACCATTATCAGTTGAGAACGCATCGACCATTCGGCGGTATACCGTCTGACCTCTGGTGTTGAAAATAATCAACTCCTGTTGTGATTCAACCACGCCCTTGTAACCGATTGTCAATGACGGCGATGAGTTGGGTCGCCAGGGATTGGGGAAAGCGCTCAGGACGGGAGATTGCAGTGGAGGTGCCGTTGCGTCCGAACTGGAAACCGGATCGATCGGGATGTTGAGCCATTCGCCGGGGAAAGGATAGAAAGCGACATTTGGCGGAGAGGCGTTGTCGCGCGCCTCGATCTGGTAATGGAAAATCTGGTCTCCGGGTTCAAACTGCAGGTCCAGCATCGTCCACCAATAGTTTGGCGGAGCTTCGGGGTCTGTCATCATCGGGTGATAATCGGTGACGGGGCCGTCATCGGTCTTATAGCGCAGATAGACCGTGCTGACCATGATGTTGTCCGAGATCATAGCAGCAAAAAGATGCTCCCCGCTAGCGATGGAAGCTGGCGGGCTATGGATGATCGTGGGAGCCTCCGTATCGGCTGCAAAGACAAACACGTGCGGATCAAGATCAGCAAAGACGGGATGATCGGCGGAGCGTCCTGATTGATCGGCGGCGTGGATATAGTAGCGGATCGTATCGCCGGGGGCGAAGCCGTTCAGCACCGTTCCGTAGAGGTTTCCAGTAGTATTGTCCAGCAGTGAGGTCTGCCACTGTCCCTGGCCGATCTGATAGCGGATATAAACTGAATCTGGATAGACAGACTGTCCGCTATGGGCTATGATCTCCGCCGAAAAAGGCCAGTTGTCCATCATGTTGTATGTTCCCCAATACGGCTGGTGGCTGACGTGGAGCATATCCTTATCCGGGATTTCATGGGTGCGGCAATGCAGGGCATCTGTGGATTCCCATGGGGCGGAGGAAGTTCCCAGGACGCCAATCACTTCGTATCCCGGCATGGCATTTTGATAAACTTGAAGGGCTGCCGCGTCGTACGTGCTGTTCATAATCGGAACGAAGACCTTTTTATTCAGGATCAGCGAGTTTGTGTAGGGTTGGTTTTGCGGGGTGTTCACGCGATAAACTTTATACGGATAGCCCCATGCGCAATTGGTGGTGGCAAAGTACGCGGCAGTTTGCTCAATGGCGTTGTATTGGGCGTGTGAAGCGGGCACGCTGCGGATAAGGACTTTATCGGGAGCCAAAAACTTGCCCCAGCAATCGATGTGGTCTATATATGTGTTGTTCGGGTCCGGCAATACATGATAGTTGGTTATGCCAAGGTAGTCGTGCATTTTCTGGGCAACCTGATCATGGCTCAATGATGAGTTTTCCGTCCACGCGATGGTCGTTTGAGCCGCGGCGTTGACTCCGTCGCACATATAGTTACCGCCCGTCTGGTTGAGGTCCATGCCGTAATACTCAAGATCCATCTGGTTCGCGAAAACCTGTGGTATGAGGTTGTCATTGGGGCGCGGCCGGTTGTAGCGGAAATCAACCACCCCATACTCTCCGTTGCCGTCAAACATGAACCATGGCCCATAGTCGCGGGTCCAGTAGCTATCTGTCGCCGCAATCATGAAAGAAACATTCGCCATGTTTACGCCTGCGTTGGTGAACGCTGTCGTCGCTTGATTCTGCGTCGACGAAGACGAGACAAGGCATACGACTTGTGCCGTGTTTGCCAGATGCACAACCAAAGATGATGGAATACCCAACGGGTATCTGATCAACACATGCGAGGCAGGTTCAAACTCTGCCACTGGGCGAACTGGCCAAACCGGAGGAGGGGTTTCGGTGAAACGGACGGATGATTCAACTCCGTCGGTTGGCAATTGGTGGTCCGCGGGAAGAGCCAGCGGGTACATTAGGGTCAGAAGCAGAACAAGCGTCAGGTTCAGCCTAGAGATCATGGGCATTAATACTCCAGATTATTATGTTTGTGTCTTATCAATACAATTTTCATGCCTAAGCTAAAGAAAAGATTCGCTTTCTGTCCATTGTCTGCCATTCTCTTCTCTTAAACGGCTTGCGATATAGCCTTATGAGCAATCGCTATCCAGTTAATCTGGATCTTGTTCATCCAGTATATGCACAAGCCTAGTCATCGAAAAAGCCAAGATAGTGCTTGACATTTTGTTTTGCTTTAAATGAAGTAGAAAAACTAGGAAATCTTATGAGCAAAAATAAGTACATTGTAGTCCAAGAGTTAGATCCAGACAGCATCGAAGGCTTGCCGGAGCTTCATAAGAATCATTATTTGAAGCTTGGATACAAGCCTTATCTAATGGGAGACGGATCGACCAAATGGTTGACCGACACTCAGCGGGTTTATAAAGAGACGCGCGCCATACATAAGATCACGGTCAAGAAACCGCCGCCCATGAAAATCAACGGAATGATCCGTAAGCGCAAGAACAGCAACCGTGTCGTCAGGTTTATCAGAAGGCACTGGCTGATGATCCTGCTGGTTATTTTCGCTCTCATCATCGTTTTCTATTACATGAGGTAGTTTGCCACAAACTGAAATGGAGTCACGCCAATGCGTATAATGCTTACCAATGACGATGGAATTTTCGCGCCTGGGATCAGAGCGCTTGCTGCGAGTCTCGCCGGGGACGGCCACGAACTTGTGATAGTCGCGCCGGACAGGGAAAGAAGCGCTGCCTCTCATTCGATAACCCTGCGCAAGGACCTGCGCCTGAAGGAAATCGCCAAAAACGAATACAGCGTGGACGGCACGCCGGTGGACTGCGTCGTGATCGCCACTCAAAGGGTCTTGGATAAACCCGTCGATCTGGTCATCTCAGGCATAAACGCGGGACAAAACATGGGCGAGGATGTTCTGTATTCCGGAACCGTCGCCGCGGCGCTGGAAGCCAGCCTTTTCGGGATCCCCGCGATCGCAGTGTCGATCAACGCATACAAAGAGCAGCTGTTTGAAACTGCAGCAAGCTGGACGGCGAAACTACTGAGCTTGGGAGTTTGTGACCTTATACCCTCCCGGGGAATAATCAATCTGAATTTTCCCAACATACCCTCAAAAAACATACGTGGTATTCGGCTGACTACGACCGGACATCGCAAGTATTATAACTTCGTTACAATTATTCAGGAGTATGAAGACGGTTTCAGCTACCGAATCGGGGGCGATCTGCCGGACTGGGACATCCAGAAAGGCACGGATGCCGAAGCGGTGGCAGGCAATTATATATCTATCACTCCATTGGGCATCAGCCTGACACACGGGGATTCGTTCCCGGGTATTCTCGAATGGCTGGAAACACAAGGACTGCTTCAATTTGAGGCTAATTAATGCGCTTTGAGGATCAGCGCGCGCTGTTGGTGCAAGAGCTGAAAAAAGCAGGTATCAGCGATGACAGGGTGCTCACTGCTTTTGCCAAAGTCCCGCGCGAGGAGTTTGTCCTTCCGCAATTCAGAGATTATGCCTACCGCAACCAGCCCTTGCCGATAGATCAGGCACAAACGATCTCGCAGCCGATGATGATCGCTATCATGATGCAGTTTCTGGAACTCAAGCCTGAAGACAAGGTGCTGGAGATTGGCACCGGCAGCGGTTATCAGAGCGCTCTTTTGGCGGAACTGGTGCAGGACGTCTGTTCTGTGGAGAGGATTGAAAGCCTGTCCCTGAAGGCGCAAGCCGTGCTCAAAAAGCTTTCATACAAGAACATTTATTTCCGCATCGGTGACGGTTCGCAGGGCTGGCAGATGGCATATCCGCCGCACAAGGAATTTGAGAAGATTATCATCAGCGCGGCGACTCCGGATGTTCCGGACAGATTGAAAGAGCAGCTTGCCGAGGACGGGATCATGGTGCTTCCCATGGGCGGAGGTTCATTTCAGATCCTCAACCGCGTCGTCAGGCATAAGGATACTTATGAGATCACAGAGCACGGGGGCTGCACTTTCGTTCCCCTGATTCGCTCCTGAAGGAGGCATGATTGGCCATACGATTTGCCGACTGGATTAAACGCTTGCTTGTCAAGCAGGATAAGCACGCGGAACTGCTGCATTATCCACTCTTCAAAGGCTTGGCGCCAAACGAACTGCAGTTGCTGCATGCAACGCTGCATGTCAGAGAATATAGGGCTGGCGACCCTGTCTTTGAGGCAGGCAATCCTCTGGAAGCTATTTACCTTATCGCGGAAGGCGAACTGGTGTTACAGAGTATGGACGGCTCAGAGCCGCGCATCCTGAAAAAGCATGGAGTGATTGGCGTCAGAGACTTTTTTGGGGGAAGCAAAAGGCATGCGTCTGCCCGCGCGCATAGCGATCTGACTCTGCTGGCGCTCCCGAGAAGCGATTTCAGAGAGATCCTGAGCCAGAATCCTCAATTGGGCGTAAAGATCCTTGAAAAATGCTGCCAGATGCTCAGCAGAGGCGATCAGGAGCAGGATTGAACGCAATCCCCGGCAATCCGAAAACTCCTTCTGCGTTCAATTGGACGAGGTTGCTTTTTGGCATCCTGCTGTTTGTTGTCGTCGTAGCTGCGATAATATTCTATCTCCCTATCTTCGGCTACCTGCTTTTTTCGCTGGTATTTGCCTATATTTTTGATCCCGTGGTAACCTGGCTGGAGCACAAAAAGCTACCCCGCTGGGTATCGATTATCCTGATCTATCTTGTGATCGGGGGATTGATCGTATGGCTGTCCCTGACCTATATTCCCAGACTGGTTGATGAGGGAAACAGATTATTCGAGGTCTTGAGCAAAACAGATAAACCTCTTGACGAAGCAATCCTTGACATACCTTTCATCCACTCGATCCAAAACTATGTCGAGGATCTGGACAAGGCCATTCCAAACATGGGGGCGGCGCAAAAATTCGAGACTTTTCTGGTTGGCGCGCAGAGCAGGCTGGCATCCCTGCCGGACTTGCTGGTCAACAATTATCAGAGGATTCTAAGCACATTGGCGCTGGTATTCACGATTCCCATTTTCAGCTTTTTCATCCTCAACGATAAGCGAAAACTCCGCAAAGCTATGCACAGCCTTGTTCCCAACCGTTTCTTCGAACTGAGCCTGATCCTCATGAACAAGGTCGACGAAACCGTGGGGCGCTATCTGCGGGCGATCCTTCTGGAAGCGATCGCGGTGAGCGTGATGTCCACCATCGCCCTGACCATTGTGGGAGTGCCGTACTCAGTCGTGATCGGCATTATCGCGGGTATTACCAACGTGATTCCCTACCTCGGACCATGGATAGGGGGAGGAGTCGCGGCGATCACGATCCTGGTCACCGGAAATCCGCCGGTGCTGATCCTCTGGGTGGGGTTGGCGATGTTTCTGGTTCAGCAGATCGATAACTATATGGTCTATCCGGTCGTGATCGGCAGGACCATCAAGATGCATCCGCTGGTTGTTTTGCTGACCGTGTTTGCCGGCGGATACTTCGGCGGAGTGATCTGGATGTTGATCTCCGTGCCGCTGGTGTATATGCTTTGGAGCCTGTTGCAGGCGACTTACACGAATCTTAAGAAATTCAGATTGATATAGAGACTACTGAGGTGTAAATGAGTCTACTCGACAAATGCTATAGTTTCCAGGATGCCCGCAGGGCAATAGCGCTGGGTTACTATCCCTATTTCAGGGAGATAAGTTCGGAGCAGGATACAGAGGTGATCTGCAACGGCAAGAAAATGTTGATGCTGGGATCGAACAGCTATCTCGGCCTGACCAATCATCCCCGGGTCAAGGAAGCTTCCATCAAAGCGATCGAAAAATACGGCAGCGGCTGTGCCGGTTCCCGTTTTCTGAACGGAACCCTGGACATCCATATCGAGCTGGAAGCGGAGCTTGCCAAGCTTGTCGGCAAAGAAGCGGCTCTTGCCTATCCCACCGGATATCAGGCAAATGTCGGCTGCATTTCCGCCATGGTGAACAAACATGAATACATGATCACGGACAAGCTTGACCACGCCTCCATCATCGACGGCTGCCTGCTTTCTCAAGGAACCATGCTGCGCTTCAACCACAACGACATGAACTCGCTGGAGCACGTGCTCAACCGCATTCAAGGAAAAAACAGCCTGATCATCGTGGATGGGATTTTCTCCATGGAAGGAGATATTGCCGATCTGCCCAACATCGTCAGGCTGGCCAAGCAATACGGAGCAAACGTCATGGTCGATGAAGCCCACTCTCTCGGGGTTATGGGCAAGATGGGCGCAGGCGCGGCGGAGCATTTTGGTCTGACCAAAGAATCTGACTTCATCATGGGGACTTTCAGCAAGTCATTGGCTTCCGTGGGCGGATTCATCGCCGCGGACGATAACCTCATCCATTATCTCAAGCACAAATCCCGCGCGTTGATTTTCTCCGCGTCCCTGCCGCCGGCCTCGACAGCCAGCGTGCTGGAAGCCATCAAGATCATGGAGGAGGAACCGGATCGCATAGCCAGGCTTTGGGACAACACACATTATATGCTCCAGGAATTCCAGGCGATGGGATACAACACGGGAACCTCCTGCACGCCGGTCATACCGCTGCACGTAGGCGACATGATGGTTGCCTTCGAAATGTGGAAGCGCCTCGGCGAGGAAGGCTTGTTCATCAATCCAGTCGTTCCTCCGGCTGTTCCGCCAAACTCATGCCTGATCAGAACTTCCTTCATGGCGACCCATACCCGCGAGCAGCTTGATTTCGCCCTGGACAAGTTCCGCCAGGTCGGCAAAGAACTGCACGTTATCTGAGCACAACCGAAATTACAATAATACAAGTATAAATAAGCCATATCAGGAGGAACCATGGCCAGTAAGTGCAGTGCCGAATATTACGGCAATCTGAAGGAAATGTCTCCCATCCGCGCGATCGCGGAGACCCTCATGAATTCCCACACCGTGCGCAAGATCGATATCCGCGAAGCCTATGAAATGGCAAAGCGCCAACCCGGCGTGACCATGACGGATATGCCGGTCTATCCGGAATTTGTCAAACTCCACAATCTTCCGGCAGACGCCAGGGTTTTGGACGACTGCCACGGAAACATCATCGGGCGAACCGCCAAGGCCCGCAGATTCTACCACCGGCTCAACGTCTCCCAGAAAAACAAGCTGGAAGGCGATTTCCGCGAAGCAGTGTGGCAGATGCAGCATTATCCGCTGATCAAGGCGGAAGCGATTCTGGGCATGGACAAAGACCTGATGATCAAAGCCACGTTCATCACCACGGAAACGGATGTGGTCAACGTGTACAACTGGCTGCTGAATTTCGCTCCCTACGAGCAGCTGCGCGAACAATACGAAAGCAGCCCCAAGCTTCCGATCCAGGACATCATCCTCGTCGCCTTCAACGAATGGACCTGCGACGACCCCTTTTATAACAACGTCGGCGCGCCGCAACTGGCTTTGGTGGATGAAAAGCACAACGTGATCGTGAATCTCGGCATGCGCTACTTTGGCGAACGCAAAAAGGGAACTCTCACACTGGCATGGACCTCCGGCATCCGCATCGGCATGGCAGCCTGCCACGGCGGGATTAAGGAACTTGATTTCACCACCTGCGCGGATCCCCAATACCACGCCCTCGGCAAACGCTCCATCGCTTTCTACGGCCTCTCCGGCACAGGCAAGTCATCCCACACGAACAGCCACGACAACGGAGGGACGATGCCCGCGGGCGTGTCCAAGGTCGTTCTGCACGACGACGCCTTCCAGATTGACCTCGAACAAAAGATTTGCCGGGTATGGGAACCAACCCTCTTCGACAAGACGGACAGCCGCCCGCCGGATCACCCGGACTGGAAATATACCCTCGCCGTGATGAACCACACTGTGATGGAACTCGACGGCAAGCGCCTGCCCATCGGCCTGGACACCCGCAACCAGAACGGAAGGGCCTTGCTGGATCGCGCTTTGCTCGGCAACTATGTCAACCGCTGCGCGTTCCCGAAAGCTTTGGTCTGGCTGATGAAAGACTCTGTCTTGCCCCCAGTCCTCAGATTGACCGACAAGCATCTCGCCATCGCCATGGGCGCGGCCCTCATGACTCAGCGCAACAGAGCCGAGAACGTTACCGAGGAAGAACTGCAGAAACTTGTTTTTGAGCCTTTTGCCAACCCCTTCCGTGTTTACGAACTCTATCGGGACGTCGAGGCGTTCATCCACGTGGCGGACAACGGGGCGGATTTCTATTGCTTCAATTCCCGCGGCTATTGGAAGGAATCTGACGACATCCTGGAAGCGATCCCCCTCAAAACTTCGCTGACTCTGCAGACTGCCATCCTCCTCGATCAACTCGAATGGGAGGACTGGAACCTGCTGCCTGGGGCGAAGATCCCCACCCGCGAAAGCATCGAGAAGATCCTGCCCGGCTATTACGACCGTTATGATCCCGCCAGACGCGGAAATCCCGAGAACTACCTCGCGTTGCTGAACGACCGCTTCCAGCAGCGCCGCGATTACCTCTTGGGCAGCGACCTCACAGAAAGGCCGGAATTGCAGCAAAAGGTGGTTGAAGCGCTCAACCCCAAGCTCTGAGCAGCATCATCATAATCCAAAGCCCGGACTCGTTCCGGGCTTTTCTTTGTCTGTGCGTTTATAGTCTTTGTTTTTAGCCATAATATGGATCAACTAAACTCGCTCCGCCCCTGATCACATCTCTTAATCACTTCTTAATCACTAGTTAATCACTTCTTAATTGTTAAGGCTTGATTAAGAAGTGATAAAGAGATGATAACAGGAAGGGATTGGCAGTAAAGCGGATACGAAGACAAAAGCATATAAGCACGATTGTAAAGCGCGGTTTCACCGCAGGGCTGTTTAGGGAGTCAATATGGGACCATTTCGTTACAAGGCTGGGCAGGGTACAACTAACGTTGTAAGTTGAAAGCATTGCAAAAAAGCGCTTGACACGGAAGGCAGCAGCGTTAGTCTTAGCTGCGGTTGGGTTTGAGAGAGAGAAGGTGGATATGCGTTTACCAGCGAGACAGGATAAGATAGCAGCCTGGTCCGTCCTGTGGCTGCTCTTTTGGAGTCTGTCCGCTTATTGCACGGCGGTGTCCTTTGGGGTGACCAGGCCATCAGGAAAGGGATGTTTTTGGCGGCTGAACTGGAATTATGAGCATCAACAAACAACAGGAGGCCCCGGCGAAAGTTCATCGCTGACAGTCACACATTATTACTACAATCCCATTCGTTCCCGGGAGATTGACAGCCTTGCAGTCAGCGAGACCTATTCAGAGTATCGTGGTGAGGACAAAATCGCCCTCCTCTCCTATAAATCATATCCAGCCTGGTATGAAGTCACCGAGCACTGGTATGACAGAACCTATGGCGCTCCTGTCCTGGCGGAAGTGATCGTCCGGCGTTACGATTATCTTGATGCGCCCCTGCTGATCAGTAAATATACCGGGCAATACGCCCTTAAAGAGGAGACTTGTTTCAGTTACGATCCCACAGGGAATCAAACCGAAATGATCCGATCCGGGTTTGCCGGCCAACTCTGGACGGTGCTGGAGTCGGACTTTCGCACATATAACCAGGATGATCTGTTGACGAGCAGGATGTACAGCGTGTG
>CAZKAA010000019.1:4241-27795 GCA_964550575.1 uncultured Candidatus Cloacimonadota bacterium | reverse complement strand
TCGGAACCCCGGTCGCCCGCGCGCGGGCGATGGGCGGAACCGGACTCTATGAGGATCTGAGGCCCTTTGGGATCACCGCCAATCCAGCGAACCTGACTCTGATCGACAAGAAGGTCGGGCTCGCTGCCGGCCTGATTCTCAACCGCAACGAGGACAACCGCAGCGTACCGCTCTATAACTCATTCGACAACTACATCGACGACGCGGTTTACGCCTCCAACGCTAATTTCTACGACGATTACGCCGGCGCGGGATTTGGAGCCTTCAAGCTTGGCATGTTCAAGTTCGGGCTTGGCGCATACTACAAGCCGCTGCTCAGCTTCGACGGAAAGTATTCTGAAGAGATCCGCAACAACCGCAACACCGACAATGACGGATATCCGGAGAAAGTAGCCCAAAACGAGATCAACAATGAAGGTCTGCTCAACCAGGCCTCCGGCGTCGCCAGCATGGGATTCGCTCTTGGCGATGGCATCGATGTGAACCTGGGCCTGGATTTTGGCATCCTCTTCGGCACTGTCGAAAACGTCAAATCCATCCGCTGGAGCCAATGGTCGGTCGATACGGTCGGCGACGAAGGCTTCCTGCCTGATTATACCTACACCGAGGATTACGATCTGGACGGCATGCGCCTCAAAGCCGGCGCCGCAGTCAAGCTCAACGACAATTTCGGCATCGGCCTGACCTTCAACAACAAGGCAACCCTTGACCGCAAGGGCGATTGGGTGTCCGTTACCACCACGCCTCCCGGAGTTGATGGAGGCGTCATTCTCGGCCCCATCGACGAAGACTACATCCTGCCCACGGAACTCAAGGTCGGCGTTAACTACCAGCCACGCAACATCATGCGCACCTGGTTCAACTTCGAGGCGGAGTATGTGATGTACAGCGACATCGATACCCATTACGAAGACCAGGTCAACCTCTACGCGGGCGTCGAACACCATGTCCAGAACCGCCTGCCCCTGCGTCTCGGCTTCAGCGGCACCAACAGCTATCTGCGCTTTGTGGAGAGCGACGGTTCCGTCATTGCCAAAAAGATACTGACTCCCACGCTCACCGCCGGAAGCAGCGTCGCGCTCTCCAAGAACCTGAATCTCGATCTCGGCTTCGGCTATTCCTGGCGCGAGTTCGAAGCCCTCGATCTCTTCGGCGACGCCTATTACAACGATAAGCTTTACACCGGCAACAGCACCTATTTGCTGTGGCCGAACCAATACATCGTGCTCGCCGACCGCGGTTGGGAGAATCCCGACAAGGTCCGGGAAAGCAACATCAGCTTCAACACCAGCCTAAGCTTCACATGGTAAAGTTATGAAACGAATCTTTCTGATAACCGCGCTCTGCCTGGCTCTCAGTGCCGGACTCGGCGCGAAGGACCTGCTCTTGGACATCATGTTTTCCAATGACGTCCACGGCGGCATCGACCGCGCGCAGGCCACCTTCATGAACCCGGACTTTCCGCCCCAGCTTGGCGGGGGAGCTTCTGCAGCCACCCTGATCAAGTATGTGCGTTCGCTTGGCGGAAAAGACCGGGCTTCCATGCTGCTGGACGCCGGTGATTTCTTTCAGGGGCGTCCCGTCGGTTCGGTCACCAAAGGACGCGCGGTGATCGAATACATGAACGCCATCGGCTACGACGCGATGACCATCGGCAACCACGAATACGACATCATGGACGAAGAGCTGATGGAAACCCTCGAATACGCCAATTTCCCCATCCTATCCTGCAATATCATCGATAAGCGCACCGGCGAACTTCCCTGGTATGTAGTGCCCTACAGGGTATTCGAACGCCTCGGGGTCCGCATCGGCATCGTGGGATTCACCACCACCGACACGGAGAAGATGAGCTTCCCGGAAAACATCAAGAACATCGATTTCGTCAGTGAAAAGGAAGCGGTCGACAAATACGTGAAAATCCTCCGCGAGGAAGAGAAAGTGGACATCGTGATCGTCCTCGGCCACGCCGGCCTGCCCTACGACATCGAAGAAACCTATCTCAGCCGCTACGACAACCAGGGTAATCCCCTTTACGAGGAACGCACCGCCGTCTGGGGCTACGACGCGCAGGAGATTGCGCGCGAGGTTCCCGGAATCGACCTCTTCATCGGCGGGCACATGCATCGCGGCGTTCCCAAACCCTGGATCGATCCCTACACCCACACGATGGTCATCCAAGGCTATGCCTACGGCTCAAACCTCGGCTGGATAACCCTCAAGATCGATGAGGAAACCAAAACCGTCAGCGGATACGATACTCCCGCCATGCGTGAAGGGATCATGATCACCCTGTTCGAAGACCAGTTCATCCCCGATCCTGAGATTTCCGCGACCATCGAAGCCGAGGTCGCCATCGCCGAAAAAGGCATGGACGAGATCATCGGCACCTCAGCCATTCATCTCACCCGCACCAACGTGGATGCCCAAAGCCTGATGGGCAACACAATCACCGACGCCATGCGCAATGAGGTCAACGCGGACTTCGCCTTCCTAAACCTCGGCGGCGTGCGCGCGGACATCAAAAACGGACCGGTCACCTACCGCGATATCTTCAACGTGATGCCCTTCGACAACATGGTCGTCAGCTTCACCTGCACCGGCGAGTTCCTGCGCAAGATAATCGAGACCCGCGTCGAAGGCTCGCGCCACGGTTTGGTTGTTTCCGGCGTCAATGTGGTCTATTCCAAAAAACGCCCCAACTTCGACCGCGTCACTTCGCTCAGGATCGGCGGCGAACCCTGGGATCCCAAGAAGATTTACACATGCACCACCACCGACTTCCTGATGCAAGGCAACGCCGGACTGACCCTCCTGACCCAGGTCCCGGCGGAAAATATCGTCAACCATCAGATCAATCTGCGCGACGCGATCGTCAACTACTTCAGACAAAAAAGCCCGATCCGGACCAAGATCGACGACCGCTGGGAACGCGACGACAACGCAAAACCCACTCCGGAGATGATGCAATGAACATTTCGATCGTGATCTATTCGCATGGCGGAAACACCCTCAAACTTGCCGAAATCGCCCGTGACAAGCTTATCAACGACGGCCACAAGGTCGATCTGGTGAGATTTGACACCACCCCCGCCCTGGACACCAAGAACCCGGTCAATGCAAATCAACTCAAGCTCGTGAACCTTGCTTCGGTGCAGGACGCGGACGCGGTCGTCATCGGCGGCCCGGTCTGGGCGTTTCGCCCGGTCGCTCCGCTGCCTCTGGCGATCAAGGAATTGGGCGGACAGCTCAAAGGCAAGCCAGTGCTGGCTTTTGTGACCCACAGCTTCCCCTGGGCGTGGCTGACGGGGACTTCCTCAGTGAACACCCTGCGTCGCCTGGCTGCAGATCAGGGAGCCAAAGCCCTTCCCGGCGTAGTGCTCTCTGGTGCTGGCAAGCAAAAGCAGGAGTCCTATGAAGCCGCGGCGGAGCAGATCCGCCAGGCTTTGAAATAATCCAGCCCCGCAGACATTTAACAATCGGCGTCCCCAACGGTTAATGCGCTGGGGACGCCTTATTTTTTTGCCTACAGCTCCCAGTAAAAATGGAAGTTTGAGAGCATGTCCTCGAGCGGAAGCTTGCCCAGATCAGGCTTGAACATCACTATCTCCCGCGCGAAAGCCAGCAACCTGCTTTTTGCGCAAGACGGGAGGCGTGCAGCGGGATGTTCATGCTGCCCAATGCCTTGCCCAGGACCATCGCCGCGCAAAGCTGGTTCAGATTCAAGTCCGCGATCCACGCCCGCCCTTCCGTGATGCGGGTCTCCGGGTCGCCAAAGACCTTCAGCCAGCGCCTGCGCATCGAATCGGTAAAGGCGGTGCAGCGGAAAGTCCAATCGTTGTAGGGATCAAAGGCGAGGATGAGGGTTCGCTCGATGTCTGAGCGGGGATAGTTTGCCACGAAGTCCAGCATCGGAAAGTGATACATGGCAATTGAATGATGGCTGCCGTTGCCGGCTCCGAACTGATGCAAATGCCCTGCAAGCTTGCGGGCGAGGGTTTCATGGTTAGCGGTAACGGGATTTCCGGCTGGCGTGAAGACCGGTTCGTTCTCCTCCAGAATATGGAACACGCCTTCTTTTTCGACCACCTGATACATATCATACCTCCACAGATCAGGTCACATTGAGCGCTCCGATAGACAAACGCATACACAGTGCCCGGTTCCGGCTCCGAATTCCGGAATCGAGGCGTGACAAACCGCCGCGCGCGAAAAACCCGCGGTCACACTGCCAGGGATAAAATGGGGATCAGACAATCCCGTTGTCCCAGACATAGAAATACCTCCTTGCACATCATATTCTTTTTGGTTGCCGTCCAATGCGAACATCAATAGAGGATTGCATAATCCTGTCAAGATATTTGTTGGGATGCTCGCCAGATCAGAACCAATCTATCCTTGATGCCAGTGCATCGTTTTGCCGGACAGACAATTAACCCCGAATCCCGGGCATCCGTCCGCTGCCTTGCTCCCTCCCCGCCCCTTTTGTCATCTCTTAATCACTTCTTTATCACTTCTTAATCAAGCCTTAACAATTAAGAAGTGATTAACTAGTGATTAAGAAGTGATTGACAGATGCTGACCAGAGCGGAAGATGGTCCCAATATTTGGAGGTGAACATGAAAGTCAAAGTCAAAGAAGGAATTAAGGGGTTTTCCGGGAAACTGGACGGAGCGATCTATTACTACCATCCGCGCCTCAAGCGCACCCTGATGCGCCGCAAGCCGCAAATGCCGCGCCTGCCGCAAAACGAGTCCTACACCAGCATCGGAAAGAACATCAAGGCTCTGGAGCCGTCGGATGCCTATCGCTACGATTTCAAGATCTACACTTCGCTGTTGCGGGATCAGGACGAAAGCTTCGACCTGCCTTCCTGGTATCCGCTGTTCGTTAAGATGTTGTGGGCGATGCAGAAGAAGTATCCGGGGCAGGTGGATCTGAACACGCTGACCCGCCAGCAGATCCAGGAGTTGGATTTGCCCTGCCGCTCGGTCAAAAGGGCGATTGAGGACGGCCTGCTGGCACCGGTGACCAACTGGCAGCTTTTGGACAAAGAGATCTGACGCTTTCCGGGCGGGGGCGGAAAGGCTTGACAAATACCCCCGCTTTTATTTCTGGTATAATCAACATAGTTTTACGACATCCGAAGGTAACACATGAGTTTTGAATCTGAGATCAAAGTTATCCGACGCGCAGTCGACGAAATCATCCCCCTCGAGGAGATGGTGGCGAAGCTGGAAAAAAGCGCCAAGACCGGAACTCCGCTGCGGATCAAGTTCGGGATCGACCCGACCGGCTACGACGTCCATCTGGGCCACCTGGTCCCAATCCGCAAGATGCGCGATTTCCAGGACCTGGGGCACATCGGAGTCATCATCATCGGCGACTTCACTGCCCAGATCGGCGATCCGACCGGGCGCGACGAGTCACGCCCGCCCCTGACCCACGAAGAGATCATCGCCAACAGCGAAAGATATATGGATCAATTATATACGGTGCTCAAACCCGAGCAGACCGAGGTTCGCTATCAAAGCGAATGGTTTGGCGGGATGGGCATGGCGGACGTGCTCAAGTTGATGGGCAAGTTCACGCTTGCCCAATTCATGGCGCACGACACTTTCCGCAACCGCTTCGAGCAAGGCCTGGCGCTGGGCATGCATGAGATCATGTATCCCATCCTGCAGGGCTACGATTCCGTGGCGATCAGGTCCGACGTGGAACTCGGGGCTACGGAGCAGAAGTTCAACATCCTCTGCGGCAGGGACATGCAGCGCCATTTCGGGCAGGAGCAGCAGGTCGCGGTGCTATCCCCGATCCTGACCGGAACCGACGGCGCGAACAAGATGAGCAAGTCCCTCAATAACTACATCGCCGTGTTTGACCCGCCCAACGAGAAATTCGGCAAAGTGATGTCCATCCCGGACAGCCTGCTACTGAACTATTACAAATATGCCGCAAACTCTGACGAAGAGGTTTTGGAGGAAGTCAAGCGCGAGCTTGCCGCCGGCACCAATCCCATGCTTCTGAAGAAACGCCTGGCGCGGGAGATCGTGGGCTTTTACCATGGTGAACAGTCTGCCATCGAGGCGCAGGCAGCGTTTGAGAAAGTGTTCTCCCAGCGCGAGATACCTGAAGACATTCCCGAATTCGCGGTGGCGGAAGACCGCGTCCGCATCGTGAAGCTGCTCACCGAGAGCGGTCTCTGCGAAAGCGGGGGAGAGGCAAAACGGTTGATCCAGGGCGGCGGAGTGACCCTGGACGGCGAAAAGGTCGGCAGCCCAGACGCCGAGTTCGAGATCGCGGACGGCACCGTCCTGCGCGCCGGGAAACGCAAATTCATCCGCCTGAGGAAAGCATGAGCTGGCTGGCAAGTTCTGAACGGGTACTGCAGTTCGGGTTCTACCTGATCATCGCGGTGGGGGTGTTTTATTCGATCATCCTCCACGAGATAAGCCACGCCCTGGTATCCCACTGGCTGGGCGACGACACCGCCAAACGCCTGGGGCGGCTGAGCCTGAACCCCTTCAAGCATATCGACTGGTTTGGAACGGTGCTGCTGCCGCTGATGCTGGTCATCACGAACGCGGGCATCATTTTCGGCTATGCCAAACCAGTGCCCTTGAATCCATACAATTACCGCAGCTACAAGAGGGATGTGGGGTTGACGGCGCTGGCGGGTCCGGTCACGAATATCCTGATCGCGATCGTGCTATCGCTGATCTACCATATCTTTACGCAAGCCTACATCGTGCAGATCATCTGCCTGAATCTGATCTACATGAACCTGTTTCTGGCTTTTCTGAACCTTATTCCCATCCCGCCTCTGGACGGCTCCAAGGTGCTGGGTATGTTTCTTCCCGACGAAGCCTATTACCGCTGGACCGCGCAGGAGCGCAACGGCATGATCTTCCTGCTGGTCCTTGTGGGGGCGTCCTATTTTCTCCGGGTCAGCCTGCTGTTTGACATCATCGCGGTGCCGGTCAGGTTTGTCATGGCCCTCCTCAACATTCCCGCCTGAGGGATATAAGCTTTTAAAAAATAAACCACAAGGATAAAAACGACATGGACACCAAGCAATTACTCGCACAAGTGGAACAGCAGGGCATCAAAGCTGTGGATCTGAAGTATTGCGGTCTGGACGGGCGCTGGTATCACATCACTTTTCCCGCGCGCAGGCTGGAAAACGTGCTCAAGCGCGGAGTGCCTTTCGACGGCTCTTCCATCCCCGGAATGCGGGCGGTGGAATCCGGCGACATGGTGCTGATGCCGGACATCGAAACCGCGCATCTGGATCCTTTCTACGAGACCCCAACCTTGCGCCTGATCTGCTCAATCTGCGACGCGGACACCCGCATCGGCGTCAAGAAAGACCCGCGCAGCGTGGCGCTCAGGGCGCAGGATTATCTGAAAGCCTCTGGCATCGCCGAGATCAGCACCTGGATCCCGGAACTGGAATTCCATCTCTTCGACAGCGCGGAATTCAACAGCGAAGAGTATTCCTCAGGCTACACCGTGAGTTCTTCCGAGAGCAAAGACTCGCTGCCCTTTGACTTCGACGACATCGACGGAGTCGCCCAGCAAGGCCGCAAGGGATACCACATGGATACTCCCTTCGACCGCTATTATGAAGTTCGGGAAGCGATCGTGGACCGCATCGAGGAACAGGGCATCAACGTGCGCTACCACCACCACGAGGTGGGATTGAGCTCCCAGCAGGAAATCGAGACCGAGTTGCTGGCTTTCCCCAAAATCTGCGACGACACCATGGTGATGAAGGACATCATCCGCCGCACCGCGCTGGAATTCGGGCTGACCGCCACCTTCATGCCCAAGCCGGTGTACAATCAGGCGGGAAACGGAATGCACTTCCACATCATGCTGCACAAGAAAGGCAAGAATGTGTTTTATAAAAAGGGTGGATATGCTGACCTGAGCAACGAGGCGATCTGGTTCATCGGCGGCGTGCTCAAGCACGGAAGGTCCCTGGTGGCATTCACCAATCCGAGCACCAACAGCTTCAAGCGCTTGCTGCCGGGATTTGAAGCCCCGGTCAAGCTCTTCTACGGGCTTGCCAACCGCAGCGCGGCGATCCGCATTCCCAAATATGCCAACACACCGGAAAGCAAACGCTTCGAGTTTCGCACCGGCGACGCCACCTGCAATCCCTATTTCGCGATGAGCGCTCTGTTGCTGGCAGGCCTGGACGGCATCATCAACAAGATAGATCCCGCCAAGTACAATCTGGGGCCGTTTGACGACAATGTGTTTGCCTGGAACGAGAAGAAAAAGGCAAAGCTGCTGTCGATTCCCGCCAATCTCAGGGAAGCGCTGCAGTGCCTGGAAAAAGACCATGAGTATCTGCTTCAGGGCAACGTGTTCAACGAGGAGTTGATAACAGCCCACATCAAACTGAAGCAGGCGGAGCATGACGCGGTGATGAACCGTGTCCATCCGCACGAACTGATGCTCTATTATAATCTATAAGTTTAGGAACGCATATTGCAAGTTCATGGGTTAAACCTATTCTACATATAGAGGTAACCCCATGAAAAGATTTGCCCTGCTGCTCATGCTGAGCCTGAGCGTCTGCCTGGCATTGGCGTCCGTCGCCGACACCGAAGCCGCTCAAGCTCAGCAAGCTTTTATGATCACATCCAGGTCAGCCAGCCATATGGATATCTCGTTCACCCTGCCTGAATTCCAGATCGAAGAAGTTCAGGAAGGCGGCGAGACATTTCACCGGCTGCTGATCCCGGGTGCAGGAACGACGCTGCAAAGCGGACTGCCTGAGCTTCCTACCCTCTCCATGAGTCTGGCCATTCCCCGCCAGGGGAGCGTCCATATCCAGGATCTGAATACGGAGCAGAACCTTCTGACGCAGTACCGCGCGTGGCCGGTGCAGCAGGGACAGGAACTGGAAAGCCCCAAATCCTTTGTCATAAACTCGGATTTCTACGCTTCCGGCTCCAGCTATCCCAGCGCCGCCATCGAATATAGCGACCCGATGATCCTGCGTGATTTCCGAATCATCACGGTGCAGGTCAATCCCTTCAGCTACAACCCGGTGACCCAGGAACTGACAGTCAGCCAGAGCATCGATTTCAGGGTTAGCTTTTCGCCCGAACCGGGCAACAACGAGTTGGAAGGCGAGCTTATGTCGGTTTCGCCGGCGTTTGCCAATATCTATGAGGCGAACATCCTCAACTTCGACGATTACCGCTATCAGATGTATTCCAATGTCCCTCCCCGTTATCTGATCATCTACGGCAACAATACCGATCCCAACTTTGCCACCGCACTCAACGAGTATGTACTCTGGAAAAAGCAGAAAGGCGCGATCGTCGATGTCGCGAACACCTCGTCCGGACAAGCGGGAAGCAGCACCACGACGATCAAGGCATATATTCAGAACGCCTATAACAACGTTGACACCAGGCCGGATTTCGTCATTTTGATCGGCGACACCTCCGGTTCCTATACCATACCCACGTTCACGGTTTCCGGCGGAGTCGGCGATTATCCCTACACGCACCTGGCAGGCAATGACGGCTTGGGCGATGTGTTTATCGGCCGCATCTCTGTGGAAAACCTGTCCCAACTGCAAGCTCTCTTTGCCAAAATTTACCTCTATGAAAGGGATATCAACCTCAATACGGACCAATGGCTGGACCGCATGCTGCTCGTCGGCGACTGGGCTCCTTCGGGAATCTCCACGATGTATACCAATAAATACATCAAGGAACGCGCCCTGTACGTCAATCCCGACTACACGTTCACAGAACTTTATGGCGACAGCCCTTCACCTGCGGCTATGAACACAGCCATGAACCAGGGCGTCGGGTTCTTCAGCTATCGCGGCTACATCGGCATGAGCAGCTGGTCTCCTTCCGAATCCAGCCTGAACAACGCCTACCGCCTGCTCCACGGGATCATTCTGACCTGCGGAACCGGTAACTTCGGTTCCACCGCAACAACTGAGGCCTTCATCCGTCTCGGCACGGCGGCCGCTCCCAAAGGCGCTGTCACGGCCATGGGCATGGCGACCTCCAGCACCCACACCGTGTTCAACAACGCGCTCCACGGCGGAGTCTGGGGCGGGCTGCTGCAATACAACATGCGCACTCCCGGCGAAGCACTGCTCAACGGAAAACTCCACATCTACCAGATCTTTGGAGTTTCTTCTCCGACCAACGCCACCAGCTTTGCCCACTGGCTCAACCTGATGGGAGACCCCACCATGGAAGTCTTCACCGGCGAGCCGAACTATTTTAATGTTTACACCGAAACCACAATTCCGCTCGGACTGAGCCTCCTCGACGTGGCAGTCCGCGACAGCGTGGACATCCCGATCTCCGGAGCAAGCGTAACCCTCACTCAAAGCGGCGCGATCATCAGCCGCGGCTACACCGATGACGAAGGTAACGTCATTCTTGTCCTGCCGCAGGGGATGACGGAGACAAACTGCGTGCTGACCGTTTCCAGTCATGAATTCAAGCCTCTGCAGCTTACGATTGCCGTTGTCAACACGGGAACCCTTGTGCCGGGCTCGATCGCCATCGACGACGATCAAACCGGCCAGTCGAGCGGCAATACTGACGGCCTCATCAATGCTGGAGAGACGGTGGAAGTCATGTTCGGGCTGAACAACACCGGCGCCTCCCAGATTAACGGGATAGCCGGCTATGTGACGACCAACAGCGAATATGTGGCTTTCGTGGATTCGCTTCTGGCCTATGGATCGATCGCCGGCGGCTCGCTGGGCTTCAATACAGCCCCAGTGGTGATGCAGATCGCTCCTGACACCCCGCACGAGACCACCATCCGCATGCATTTGATGCTGACCGACGGCACTGCCATTACTTATGATGTTTCTGAGTTTCTCGTCGTTCACAGCGCGAAGATGATGTATAACTCGAGCGTTGTGACCAACGGCGGCAACCAGGTTCTCGACCCCAGCGAAACTGCTGGGTTCACGGTTACGGTGAGCAACCTCACGACGACAGGGGTCGCCAACGTTTACGGACGGCTTTATAGTCTCAACGACCTGGTCTCAGTGACAGACCACACAGCGTTTTATGGAGACCTGCTGCAAAATGTGCAGGTCACTCCCTCCACAGACATGTTTGAACTCTACGGGCGCCCGATGCTGCTGCCGGGTATGCTCATTCCCATGCAGCTTAAACTTTATAACGACGCCGGCTTTGTCCAGTGGCTGGATTTCACCCTCACCGTCGGAGTCGTTGATGTTCATGATCCGGTTGGCCCGGATTCTTACGGTTACGTCATCTACGACGATCAGGACACCGAATACGAGATGTGCCCGGTCTACGACTGGATTGGCATCGCGCCTGCCGAGGGCGGAGTCGGAACCCCATTGGCGATCTCTGACTCCTATACCAGCGGCGACGAAGGCGACCAGGTCGGCGCTGATGCTTTGGAAACTGTCGATCTGCCCTTCCCCTTCCAGTTCTACGGACAGCTTTATGACCAAGTAACGGTGTGCTCAAACGGTTTCATCGCCTTCGGAGAGACAGCCAATGCCGAGTTCCGCAACTACCGCGTTCCCGGTCCCATGGGTCCGAATCCGATGATCGCCGCCTTCTGGGATGACCTCGCCACCACAGCGGGCAGCGGGATCTACACTTGGTTCGACCGCAACAACCACGCTTTCGTGATCGAATGGTACAACCTCAAGAACGGATACAACGGAAGCAGCGTGGAAACGTTCCAGATCATCCTTTACGACCAGTCTGTCCATTCCACCTCACTCGGTGACGGACCGATCAAGATCCAGTACCACACCTTCAACAACGTTTCGGCCTCAGCCAGCAGCAGCAACCACGGCTGCTTCGCCACGATCGGCATCGAAGACCACAGCGGGCTGGTTGGTTTGGAATACTCCTTTAACAATCAGTATCCAACCGCAGCTTCCCCTCTGGGCAACCAGCGCGCGATCTATATCACAAACATCCCGATCTATCATGAAGAAGCACACGTCATCCTCGGCGAGACCTATATCGACGACAACAACGGCAACGGCGTCTGCGAACCCGGCGAGACCATCAATCTTGGCATCCAACTCCAGAATATCGGAAATATGACCGCCAATGGAGTAACAGCCACCCTCTCCACCGAAGATGCCAATATCACGATGATCAACGCCACTTCCGAGTATTTCCCGATCGATGGCGACGGGTTCGGCGTTAACCGCGACCCCTTTGTCTTCATGGTATCGCAGGACTGCCCCAACGGGCAGGTTGTCAACTTCGTGCTTGATGTGGTTTCCGGAGACTATGCCTGGTCCCGTCCCTTCAGCATCAGGGTGGACGCTTCCGTCCTGGAATACAACTCCTTCATGATCAACGATGCTGATACCAACTACAACGGCATTATTGATCCGCTGGAGACAGTGAAGCTGATCGTCAACGTGAACAATCATGCTGACGTCGAGGCTCGCGATGTGCAGGCTACTCTCAGCACTGCCAGCGGCGACGTGATCATCGCCCAACCGATCATCACCCTTCCCCTCGTGGAAGCCAACGCCGTGATGCAGTTCGTCTTCGAACTCCAGTTCACGGGCACAGGTTCTGTCGGCCAGTATGTCCCGTTCCAGTTCAACGCATCCATCTCAAACGGCCTGCCGCTTAACAGCAACCTGATGATCCCCTATAACATGGCCAACATCTTCAACGATTTTGAGACCAACAACGGTAACTTCACATCAGAAACAGGTTGGGTTTGGGGAACTCCAAACCAGGTGACCCCCTTCTCGGGAACCAAACTCTGGTCCACCGGGCTGAGCGGCAACTATCCAGATCTGGTGAATTACACCCTCGTGACCCCCGTCTTTGCCCTGGAAACCGGAAGCGTACTAACCTTCAAGCACCGCTACGGCTTCGAATCAGGCTATGATGGCGGCAACATCAGCATCTCCACGGACGGCGAAAACTGGACGCTTCTCCAACCGCAGGGAGGCTATCCCTATAACAACCTGCCGGCTCTCACCGGCCAGCAAGGTTACTCAGGGAGCATTGCGAACTGGGAAACTGTCTCCATCAACCTCAACCAGTGGTCCGACGAGCAGGTGCAGTTCCGCTTCCGCATGGGTTCTGACGGTGGAACAACCAATATCGGCTGGTTCATTGACAACTTCGAACTCAGCGGAGTCAACCAGAAAACCGGATACCTTCATGGAACAGTGATCCCCACTTCATCTGCTTCTCCGACGGAAGTACTTGTGATGGCCAACAACTACTATTCAGCCCATCCCAAGGCGGACGGTTCCTACAGGCTGTATCTGCCCAACGGCACCTTCTCCGCGAGCGCTTCACTGCTCTACCACCAGCCTTCGACAGTGAACAATGTCCACATCACTCCCGCAGATCCTATCCATCTGGCGGACTTCACCCTCATCAATCTGCCCCAACCGGAAGGCGCGGATTTCACCGTGGACAATCAAACCGGACTTGTCACGCTGACCTGGAACGAACCTTTCGATCCCGTATTGCCAGTGCTTTCATATCACGTGTACAAGAGATTTGATTCCGGCCCCTACGCGATGATTCAGGAAACCACTGCGAATACCTACAGCGAAACTATCTCCCTCTACGGCGATTACAGCTATTACATCTGCGCGGTTTTCCTGAACACGGAAGGAAGCCCCAGCGACACTCTTTCCTTCGCGTTCCCTTATACAAACGAAGGCGGAGAGTCGATTCCCGGCTTGGTAACGGCGTTGCACGCAAACTACCCCAACCCCTTCAATCCAACGACCACGCTTTCTTTCAGCCTGGCTCAGGCCGGAAACGTACGGCTTGGCATCTATAACATCAAAGGCCAGCTGGTCAGGGTGCTGAACAACGGCAACCTCCAGCCCGGCCTGCACAAACTGGTTTGGGACGGCCGCGACGGAGCCAACCGCTCTGTGGCTTCGGGAGTATACTTCTACCGACTGGAAACCCCCGACTACGTCTCAACCCGCAAGATGTTGATGATGAAGTAATATCCAACCGATAAAAAACCACCCCGGATCTTATGGTCTGGGGTGGTTTGTTTTGTGGATAACTATGCCGGGACTACTCAGAATTCTCCGTCTTCGTCTTTCCCGGGCTGGTTTTGAACTCCGCCGGATCTCAGGTTAACAAGGGTTTTGACCAGAGGATAGCCTTCTTTGCGCCATTCTTTGCCGATTCCCCAGAGTTCGACCCTGTCCGGGCTGTTCGCTGAGAAGACCATGTACTTCCCGTTCTCCGTTTGATAAACGCTGCTCATATCGGTTCCGAATCCCATCCACCTTGCCAACTCGTCTCCGGCGGCGGGAGGAAACTCCTGCCCTGCTCCGCCTTGGGCGATGGGTGTCTTCCACCACTGAATTGCCATCGTCGCGTAGGTCTGCATTTCAGCCGCGATCGCCTGCTGGTTGGAGTTGTATATCTGGCGGGGGGATTGTTGCTTTTCCGGTTCTTCGCCATCCTCATTCGCTTCCTCAAACTCAGCTTCATTCTCACTCGATTCGCTTTGCAGATCGGCTTTTCCTGCAGCAGGCTTGCAGGCCGGGAACACTGTCATGCTCAAACACAGAAAGAGCAGAATCATTAGGTTTGCCGCTGTTTTCATCAATTCTCCTACCCCTTGGGGATACCTGTCAATACAGCGCCGTGACCCGATAGAATGCTTGCGCAAGTCCATCGCTATCTACAAAGCTCTCGTCCGTGCCCGTGTCGATCAGTTCAAATCCTGAATTCGGCCGCGGGGAACGATAGATGTTATAGGCGTTGGCGCCAGTTACCCCGGTCCAGGTTACTTCAATGCCTTCTGTGGTTCTGATGACCGATGTGATCTGGGGCGGTTCTCCGCCCAAAACCTCCAGCGTCACAAATACCTGGCTCGCCGGAGCCCAGATGTCGTTCGAATGGACGGTAACCAGCGCCTGATAGGTGCCTGGCGCAAGTCCCGTCGCGTCAAAATGCCCCGTGATCTCTCTGCTCATGCCGGGTTCGACAGTTCCCGAGACGGGCGTAGCGTGAAACCATGTCACCGGCCATGCTGTCTGGGGAACGGCGATCGATCCTGTTAACACATGAGGATCGGAGCCGTATACATCTCCCCGGATCTCCCACGGCAGGGTGAGATCACCCGCCAGGTTTTCGTCGAGGGTCACGTTTACTATCGCGAACGCGTTCATGCCGGGATATACGACTCCCCAGTTGCTCAGGTCGCTGTGCCAGTGGACAAGAGTGTATCCGCTCTCGCTCGATACATAAGGAAGCATATCTCCGCCTCCGCCTCCCATGAAGTTGCCAATCGAGTTCAGCGTGATCCCTTCCGGAAAGCGGATCAGAACTTCCCGCAGCCATTCGTCGTCTGTGCTGCTATTGTGGACCGTGAAAGTCCAGTTTGCGGTGGCGCTGGGCTGATACTCAACCGCGTCCAGGTTCAGGGTGCTTCCCGCGATGCTTCTTCCGTCATCGCCCCTGGGTGCTTCAGACTGCTCCAGTGAGTAGCTCAGCGCACCCGTCCCGATGTTGTTGATGGTAAAAGTATCCGTCCCCAGGCTGCCCGGCATCAGCGAAGCGCTTAGCTGGTTGCCGCTGAGGGAGATGACTGGCGGCGGAACAAGCTCGATTACGCTCACCCCATAATGCGCCATGCCGCTATAGACGCCTCCCCAGGTCATGCTATGTATCTGGTAGTCCCAGGTGTTGAGGATGTAGATCGTGGTGGACGCGCTCTCATAGCCGATTCCCACCATCGAGTGCCCTTCAATCTGTATCATCACGGGTTTTCCGGCGTCGATGGACGCCTTGAACTGGTCATAGGTGTACCCGTTTGCGTTGCCGTTCAAGCCGTAGATATACTGATTGTAGTTCGTGCTCACCGAGTAGCCTCGGGAGAGGAAAAACACCTTGAGCCCATGGATGCCGTCGCGAAAGTAAGGCGGGCCTTCCACTCCGTCCTGCGGATCGTAGAGCGGTGAACCATCAACATAATTGGCAAATGTCGTGCTTCCGTCGGAGTTGCCCCACCAGTCCTGGTTTGTGCCCATAAAGTCCGCGGTGCAGCCGTAATATGTTCCCGTGGGATCTCCCGTTCCGAAGGGATCGCTGCCGCTGTTGTTGGTCCAAAACCTGTCAACGTGTCCCGCCGTCATGAGATCGTCGTATCCCATATGCGTGGCGCTGAGAGGGCATTCGCCCGGACCCCAGGCGCTGTTGTTGAGGGGCATCACCCCGCCGTTTGTGGGGCCTGTGTACACATGGCTGAACACGCCCCGGTCATAATAGCCCGCCATCATCGCCGCGGATGTTGCCGAACATCCATAGCTCCAGTCAAAAGCGGGGACTCCGGTCAGCATCACCGCGTTGCGCGAAGGTTGGGCAACCGGTCCCGGATCACGCTGAGCCTGCGGGATGCCGGGTACGCTTATCACGTCGATCATGCGTCCTTCCGGATCCGGATAGCTGCGGAGGATATGAGTGCTTGCCGCGAGGGAGATTACGCCTAGAACTAAAGTTAACGACCATATAAGTTTGCGCATGTTTGCTCCTTGGATGTGCGATATTTCAGTCAAAATATCGGAACTTCTTTGCGATTGCGCATACTTTGTCAAGAAATTATTGTGGGTTTGTGGAGATTTGGAAACGCTACGCATTCACAATCTGCTGTCTCTGAGGAAGTTTAACTTGACAATTATTTGCCGAACATACATTATACTGAAGTCTTTCGCGCCTTGTTCAGCGCGCTAGGAAAGGAGAAACGCATATGAAACGCCTTTGGCTGGTTCTGTTGATAGCTGTCTCTGTTCCGCTCTGCCTGGAGGGAAAAGAAGTAACTCCGGGCACCTATTCCGGCTACAACCTGCCGGACGAATCGCCTTGCCCCTATGGCAATTACACCGCGTTCGAGCGCGATCAGTATCTCTTCACGGCGGCTGAGATCATCGCGGCTGGAGGAAGCGCCGGCGAGATCATGGCGCTGTCCTTTTATGTGGAGAGCGTGAACGGGTGCCAGCCGCTCTACCGCTTCGCCATATCCATGGGGCAAACCACCCTCAGCGAGTTCGGCAGCGATTTTGTCGAAGGCCTGACCAACCTCATGCAAACCAATCCCTACCAGCCTGTGCAGGGCTGGAACCGCCATTCCTTCGCCACACCTTTCGTTTGGGACGGGGCTTCCAACCTCGTGGTCCAGGCGGGATACCGCGTTATGAACACCACCAGCGCCAATCCCGGCGTGAATTACGGCATCACAGGCACCTACATCCGGACCCTCTACGAAAACGAAACAACGATAGGGGCCAACCAATCCACCCGCCGGCCTGTCATCAAGTTTACCATGAATCCTGTGAGCCTGCCTTATGTCCAAAGCTTCGTCACGGGGAGTTTTCCCGCCGGATGGTCACAAGCCCGCAACAGCAATGAGCCCTCCACGGATTGGGTCATCGGCACCACCAATCATGCCGGAGGCACGCCAAATGAGGCAAAGTGGACTGGCAGCCCCGCGGCATACTCACGCCTGGTCTCTCCTCTGATCAAGCTGGACGGCGCTTCCAGCCTGCAGGTGAGTTTTCGCCACGGATACATCCCCTATGCCGATCAGCCAGGTGTTTCAGCGTGTTTGCAATACAGCTTTGATCTTTACACCTGGTATCCGGCTTCCTGGTCGCACGAAAGCGCCGAGGGTTACGCCACCGGCATGGTCTACGGCCTGATCACCAATCCCCAGCATCCCTATCTCTATCTGGGATGGGCGGTGTGCAACCCCGGCAGCCTGCATTACTGTGACTATTGGTTTATTGATGACGTGGGCGTCGCCCCAGCCCCGGTTCACGACGTCTGGGCAAGGGACATCGCCGGCGTGAAAGAAGTTGTGAACCTCAGCGAAGCGGTGACCCCCAAGGCCCGCGTCGCCAATGTGGGAGCCAGCGCAGAGAATGTCCTTCTGCAAATGGAATATGGCGATGGCGAATACTCCGAATCGGTGCAGGTCAGCAACCTCGCCCCCGGAGAAGAGCGGATCATCAGCTTTCCTTCCTTCACGCCTTTTCCCGGATACACGGATCCGCTCACCTTCCAGGCAGTTCTGGCGGGGGACCAGAACTCACAGAACAACGAAACGGGACACATCATCCACAGCCTCAAATTGAACCAGCAAGCCTACGCTTACGCCTACAACGACAATAGCGGCTACCGCAAATTCACCACCTTCACTCTCGCGCATCCGGAGTCGGTGGCCGAACTGACCCAAGCGCCTCTCAATGAAAGGACTCTCACCTGCGGCGAGTGGATCGCCGGCGAATGGTATGCCGCTGAGTATGACCTCCCCTGGGGGGATGACACGGACAGGATCTGGCAAATTGACACAGGGACCGGCGCTGCCGTTGAGGCTGGGCGCACCGGCCTTGAATACATCGTGGGCATGGCTTACGATCCCGTGTCCTCAATTCTATACGGCGCTACGAACACCCATCTCTACAGTCTGAACCGTCTCACCGGCATCCCCACTCTGATCGGTTCGCTGGGCATCAGCATCGCCTTGCACGGGATCGCCTATGACTATCGCAACGCCGTCCTCTACGCAGTGGGCGGCGAAGATGCCTCCGATCCCTGCCTGTACAGGCTCAATACTTCAAACGGACAAGCGACGCTCATCGGCCACCTGGGCAAGTGGTCCAGCGTCCCCGGAGCTTATGCGGACTGCGCCTTCGATCAGGACAACGGAAATCTGTATTACAGCACGTCAAGCGGGTTTTGGAACAGGAACCTGTTCTATATTGACACCAATGACGGTTCCGCCTGGAGTGTCGGCTATTTCCCGCACAATCCGGATGTCTACTCCCAGCCTCACTACACCGGATTCGCCATTCCCTACACCTTTCTGGCAAAACCGGACGTCACAATCGCGCCTGACGGGACCCTGAGCTGGCCGGCGGTCTCCGGAGCGGAGATCTACAATATCTACGCCTCAGGCTCGCCGGAAGGCCCATTCACCCTGACTGCCACTTCGAGCCAGCCCCATTGGCTGGACCCGCTCTTCAACTACTACGGCAAACGCTTCTACCAGGTCCGCGCAGCCAAATACTGATCCCGAACGATTCTTATGGCTGGGGCGGATCCTTCTCCGCCCCTTTTTCTTACCTCCCCGGCAAGTCAATCATTGGCAGGTCAATCCCATCCCCCCGAGAAAAAGACTCACTCAATCCACGTAACATGCATCGCTAGTCACACTATTATCTAGATAAAACAGACAAAAAGATGGATTGATAAGCATGGTTGTATAACAGACGCTGTGGTTTATGGTATAATTCAGACACGGTTTATCTTACAAACCGCCGCACCCAATTTGCGGTTTGCTAAGAGAAACTCGGCTGATTACTTTATTTTGCGCACTGGTAAACTCGTTTTTGTCCCTCCAGAGGAAAGATGGATGTCCGCTTCGTAAATAGCTTCAATCATATAATCTTCCAGGTTTTCAAAGAAGTCCAGCCCCAAAGAATCCAAGAATACCGCTACCCAGCCTGCCAGACCGGATTCATATACCACCAGGCGCACTCGCATCCATTTGTTCCAGGGTATTTGGGTACCAGTCTGTGCCTTGTTAGAGCCAGCAGAAATGAAGCTATCCGCGAAGTAGATAAAAGATGGATTGTCAATATCCCGAATGTCTATGCCCACGTTGGCAGCGGGACCGTTTATCACCCAGATGGCTGAGCCCTGGATAGTGCCAGGAATGAAAAAAAGCTCCGCGTTTCCCATAATCTGGGGGTCGGGAGAAAGATGTGCCACGGCATCCTGATTGTCATCGCTCAGAAACACCTGCGAAGGGTCGGAGCAAGCTGCCAGCAAAGCCAGCAATGCCAATAATCCTAAGAGTTTGTGCATGATACCTCCAAAGCAAAAATGCTCTCGTACTAAATATCAGAATAGCGCGAATCCGGACAATGTCAACAGCTTTTTCTAAGTAGTTTATTACTCCCCAAACAACATTGGTGCTATACCTGCCAAAAGCTGCCAAAACCGGTTCTGTGCTTAGCGCCGATATTTCTGTTGGTAAGAAGAATCCAGTATAGGGCAATTTTTTGTTGTGGTGTTATCTTGAGTCCGCTCCTCATAGTTGTGCTGTCCGCCAGAAAACTGAATTGGAAAACCACTCCGGGTACAACTTTCAGAAACCTAATGGGGTTCGGTTCCCGCAATCTGGAGCGTTTTTCCCTGTGCAGATGCGGAGCCAGCCAGTCTTCGTCCAGAAAAGGTCTGCCATTCCCCTGGTTATGAGCAGTTAGATTAGTGCTCCGGGATATATAGGCATTGAAAAAAAGCGAACCTCGAGCCGGTTTACTCATATCCCCAAACAGAGCATTTTCCATTTGCTTGGCTTGCTGATAATCAAAGCTTTCAGGCACCGTTATCCCCGCCAGAGCCATTTCCTCTTTCAGTCTTTGCAGCGCAATGTCGTCTTTATCCGTTGCGGGAAATCCTGCGCGCAGAAAGCCCTTGATGCTGGATGCCGGAATGAGCGGAAAGCCGGTTGTATGGTCGAAGAAAAAGCCAAGCTGAAAGTCGCTTTGTTTTTCCTCATTCATCAGGTTCATATGCGGATATCCAGTACCAACCAGCAAACCCCGGGAGCCAACTTTTAGCTCAAAAGAGCCAAACTCGCTTCCCTGCGGCTTGGGCAGCTTGCTCTTCTGCACCTTGAATACTCTTTTGTAGGCATCCAGATTTCTGCCAATATTTAGATTCACAGTTTCCAGTCCATATTGGTCAAACCATGATTGATAGCCTTTTGCCGTCTCCAGATATGAGTAGTAGGCAAGGCGCAGATTGGCTTTAACCCCATTGCTCAGGGCAGGGCTATGGTTGGGACTGAAGTTCTGGACATTCAACCCGCATTCTTCATCCAAGGCACGATATGCAGGATTGACAGCATAGCTGAAATTATCAGCCTGCACGTATGTTTTTGCCGCGAATTTCAGGCTCGCTAGAATCTCCAGCATTCTGTCTTTCAGTAATGCCTCGCTAGGTGGATGGGCACATATATCTTTGATAGTTCCGTAGCGCAGATGCTCCGGATAGTGAAAAAACTGGCGTAGCAGCTTTATCAGCAACCTGTTCACCAGGCTGGGAGGCAAACCGCTCTTCCCTGATTTGCCCTGGTTTTCATTATCCAGCAACGCGGTTATCACGCCAGAATATCTGATGGAAATTGCCGTTTCTGTGATGTAGGCATCAAACTCAGGGCTGATAGACTCTCCCGGAACAATATGGGTCAGCAGTTCCAGCGAACTGGCATATAGCTCATTGCTCAGTGGGGTTATCATCTTTTAGCTCCTGAATTTCACACAAACCTTGAGCCAGGCTGAAATTTGCACCTATCTGCACATAGGTGTTCTGGATCTCGGCTATAAATCTTTCTATCTGCACTTCCCACTCCGGTAGCAGGTCGTTAGGATAGGAAAGGAAGAACCAGAGATGCGCGCCATAGGGCAATACTTCCTCATTGAATTTATTCTTGCTAACTCCGTCATCGTTCAGGCAGTTACGCTCAATCACCGGAATGCAATACTTACAGATGTCGCGGAACCTTGCTTCTTCAAACAACGCCACCTCTCCTGTCTTGATTTCGCGGAATACGGAGCTGTTGAGCACGTCCGGCGCAACCTGAAGAAAACTGCCGGAGATACCTTCTATATCAGGCAGGATATTGGGGTTATCACTCTTATAGCAGCAGAAGTTACTACCCGGAGCGGGAAGGGATAAGGTGTGATTCTCATTCTTTCCCAGCAGTTTGTTGGCCATGCTGTAGTATCTTTGCAGGGCGTTTGGCGAAGTAGCGTAATAGGTTGCTTGTTCGTACAACGCGCCAACGGGCAGAAAGAGCAACCGGGCATCGTGAAAAACCAGCATGGATTGGTATACTGCCTTGTCCGTTCCGTTGCTTCCGTTTGAGTCGTCATTAGTGCCAAAGAGCAGATTGAGCTTATCCTCATCGTAGCCCAATATTTCTTTGCAGTGCGATCGGAAAGCACCCTTGATGCTGGAATTGTGCATCACCGGTATGCCATTGGGTTTTTCCCTCTGGATGAGGTTGTCTATCACGCCTGTATCGGCTGCGCCTTGCCCCACATGGGTATAGGAGCGGGTTATCAGAGAAAAGAATCTGTATTTCATGCTATCTCCTATTGTAGCTTGATGAATCGGTCAAAACCGGCTGCCTGGCTAAAACCGGGGGTTATTGCTGTTTCCTTGTCTCCAGTAATGATGATGGAGCCTATTGGCATACTTTTGCGGACTCCGCTTTTCATTTTAAGTCTGAAGGGTTTGCCGGATGCAGGAGCATTACGGGACAGTATCATCCGGCGCTGTAGTTGCAACTCACCGCCGTTCAGGCAGATAAAATCATTGTTATAGAAGCTTGAGATATTGGTTTCGGAGAGAACTGCATACTTGCTTTTAGCATCCAAAGTGCTCAGAGGCGTTACAAGGCTCTGCAGCAAGCCCTCCTGTGGGATAACAGGATACTTAGAGGCAGTCATATTAAAGAAGCTTCTGTCTCCGCCCATTTCAACTCCGCCACAGGGGAGTTGTATAGCATCGTCCAGTTCCAACAACACACCAAAGGCAAAAGCGTCAGCGGCAAATGAGTAGTCTATCTTCTGAAAATAGCTTTGTCCCTGTGCGGATTGGGTATATTCCTTTCTCCCGTTTTTCATCTCACCGCCCCGGTTGATACCCGGATGCTTATGCTCCACGAAGATTTCCTCATCTGTTAGTAACTGCATATCTTCTGGCTTGGAAGAAGCATGTCCTCTTGCTATGTCCACCCAATCCGATGCTTTTGCCCAGTATCTGCACAAACCGCATTTGGCAATATAACCATCCAGATACGGAAAACCATTGCTTTCACCACCCGCAAAATTGTTCAGGATGTCTTCACTTGCTATTGCGCGCCGCACAGGTTGGTCATCTATGCATTGCCAGTTCAGAGGAAGGGGGTAGTAAACTTTCTTGTCCGCCTTATTCACCAGGAAAACCGGAGATATACTCATTATCTTACCCAGTCCTCCATCCGGTTTTTTAACATAATCAAAGTCGCCGATAAGAGTTTCCAGGTCTTCGACTCCCTTGCTAGGGGCTATTCCTTCCACCGCTTTTCCCCCGATGGTCTTGTAAATCAGCAGTTTCTCCTTTAGCAGCAGCGCTTTGCGGATAGTTCCCAGAACTGTGCTGAGGGGAGGTATCTTCTGGGAGCGAACCAGATATGTGTCGTCATAACCGTGAGCCGTTCCAAAAAAGAAACGACCTTCAGGATCAAATGTAACCAGATACTGCATATATCCTCCGTTTATCCTTCAAGCAGTTTTGCCAGGCGGAACAGGTTGACTATGTTCTTCACCGCGGCTTCTTTGGCTTGGGTGTCCCCGGCTTTGGCAAGGTCGGTTCTTAGTATCGCCTCAAGTGCGGAGAATTTACTGCTTGCTGCAACATGATGCTCTTCGTTAAAATGGTTTGCCAGCAAAGCGCCAATTCTATTAGCATCAGTTCTGGCAAGCTTC
>CAZKAA010000019.1:0-4231 GCA_964550575.1 uncultured Candidatus Cloacimonadota bacterium | reverse complement strand
CTATCCTACACTCTTTCCCTACACGACGCTCTTCCGATCTCCGGTGGTCAGGCAAGTCTGCCAAATCCAGGTTTATCTCAAACGTTGCGCCTGCATGTTTGCGGATTACCATGCTCAGGGTGTTTTTGGTCACCTTCGCTTTGTCAAACAGGCACGAGTAGGCAGATTGCAGGGCATCCTTGAGCGGATACTTCAGATACTGCATGGAGATGCCAAAGGACAGGCTGAGATTGGGATACTCGCTTTCTCCCTCGCTTTGCAGCCAGCCCTCGGGAAACGCTGCGCCAAACCTGCTGTTTATCAATGCAACCAAATCCAGCAAATTGTCGGCTTTGCAGCCATCCGGGTGTAAAGAGCTTTCATTGTTGCGTACCGGAATCAAAGCCAGGATGTCGTCTCCGCCGGCATAGATGGTTTCTCCTCCGTAATCTTTTATCAATCCGGCAACTTCTGTATTGAACTCATACAATGCATCAGAAAAAGCCTTAACTTTGTCGCTATTGCCCTGAATCTCCCCCAGCAGCTTGCCGGCATTGTCCATATCCAGACAAAGCACCGCAAAGTAGGAAAGGTATTTGCTTCTCCGGGCAATCAAGTTTAGATTCTCAACATCCGGTCTTTCAAATCCAGTCGTGTTCACCGGAATCAACTCATTAACTATCTCTCGGGCACCTATATGAACTATAGAAGGAAAAGGCTGCGTTTCGTTAATCCCGGTCTTTTGGGAAACAAGCTTAGATGCATGAGCACCATATTTTATTGCGCAGAGCGGACACAAGTAGAGCTTTTTCCCGTAGCTTTCCTCATAGGGATCATTAACTTCCAGAGTGTGGGGCAGCATCCTGCAGCGGTCGCAGGGCTCCTCTGCTTGCATATCGTTTACCAGAGTGTAAAGCTCCGCAGTCTCCAGATGCTTCAACGCTTTCTCAATTGATACCTTGCCATCTGCTACGAACCACTTTATCTGCAGATAGTCGTGAATTATATTCTTGATATTGGACTCATCCGGATTTGTGCCGCGTTGCCAGCGATCGTGCACATCCTTATAGATGCTATATAAAATATCCACAAAGGCACTGCTGGCAGCGGTAATCCACTTAGCTATATCTTCTTTGCTCTTTTCCGATGTGAAGTATAGCCTGTCCGGATACAATCCAACTCTGCCCGCTGCGCTATCCGGGCGTAAGGCAGGTAGTATTATTTTGCATCCCTCCTTATCCAAAGCCACACAGAGATGCTCCATCAGCCAGGAAAACAGGTAGGAGCCGAACCACAGCTCTCTTTCCTTCTTTGCCGACTCGAGGGTTTTCAATATCGGTCCGATAGTTATTCCACCAGTGGTCATATTAGTTTACCCCCATTTGTTAGCTTATCGGATATGTACAATAAAGTGTTGTAAACGCTCTTAGCACCGAAATTACTATCACATTCTGGACTTTTTGATATATCTGTGATAAATTCTCTGCAAGCAAAATCCAGGAGTTCATTCAAATCTAAATCATCCTTGCTTGCCAATGTCATATCCAAAGGTTCTCTCTTATCTGAAGGACTCTTGGTCGCGCGTATTATCAAACCATCTAAGTCATCATATTCCTCTCCGTTAACGAAAGGATTCACGTAGAAGAGGATATCCGCATTTGTATCGTTTCGGCAGGATATCTTGAAGCTTATAGGAGAGGGTATGCGCGCTATGTCCGACTCATCTCCGTTTCTAAGTGTCTGGAAATTTACCTTGAATCCATCATACTTAGTGTCTTCGTTTTTAGTTTTCTGCTTGTAACGATACTCGTGGTTCTGCGCAAGACCCAACCGAAAACGATACATTTTTGCTCTTTCAGGTTTTTCTTTCCCAATAAATTTTCCCTTAATCTGCTTCTTGTCCCAATCAACTGTAGGTATTCCTGGTCTGTTCAAATATCGCATAAGGACAGATTTGGAGTATAGTACAGACTCTTTCTCATTTTTTTGTTTCGCAGGATAATTGATGCCCGATTTCAAGTTCTTGTAATAGATATCTATTATCTCAAAGCATCTGCTCATCAACTGGGTATAGTTATTTGCCTTTACAGGAATTTTATACAAGCCCCATCCCTTAGGCAATTCCCTCTTCAGATACTGCTCCATAGTTTCGCCATCAGCAAGCCAGAAACTACCAAAACCCTTTGAACCACGCTTGCCGAAGTTGTTGAAAGCCAGCGTGTGTTTCAGGCTCTCCCGGAATCCGGCTTCATAAAAACCCGGTGCTTCAGGATTTGCAGCCAGGAAACGAAACTCCCCCACTCTCAGGATGATATCGTCCAGAGTATATACAGTTATGGAGGGACTGCGTCCATCACCCATATCTCCAAAATAGAGCTTATTGCGGTTGCCCACCAAAGCGGTGTATTCCAGCTTGGATATTTGTCCCTGTGGTCGTATGTCCAGCGAATAGACCGTTTTTTTGCTGTTGCCAACTCTCACATTACCCATCTTATCGTCTATAGTCGCCTTCAGGGCATGCGCGCTGAGAAAAGCTCCCGGCTGCTTGCCCTGATAGTGGATTAAGGGAGAGTGCTGCTTCAGTTTGATATCAATAATTCCCGTCATGTAGCCTCCTTAGATGATTGGTGCTTTAAGCAGGAAGAAAAGCATAAAATGCAACGCTGCTATCAAAATATACACTATCAAAGGTATCTTATACCAGATTTTTAACTGCTTGTTAGTAATTACTACAAATGAGCACAATGCTATTACTGATATATTGGCAATCGACATAAATAGCCATTCTGGATTACCCATATTTAGGAATGTTGACCAGAATGTCAAGGGAACAAAAACCACACCCAATAAGCTAAGCCAGTCCAATAAAGATCTCTGGCTTGCCTCTTCCTCCGCTTTGGCAAACTGGTAGACTTCGTCAATGTCACTACGCAGATTATCCTTCTGTTTTTCCACTTCCATAACCCGCTTTCCCAGATTATAAAGTTCGATTCCCTGTTCCTGGGGTGTAACTTCTTCGAACCAAACTTTGTTTATAAAAAGGATATACTTCTTGCGGAAATCTGTGAGTCTGTCCAGCATTAGCTTCCTTTGTTTGCCAGACATTGCCTTGGGGCAAGCCTCATCGTGGCATACTATGTGCTGGTCTGCCAGATAGTTTACTTGATCGGCGAAGCAGATGATCGCCGCTCTTTGCAACAGGAGGATAACCGTCATGAAATGATAATGCTGCAGGAAGTGCTGCTGCAGATAGTCCGGCGCGGAACGACCAACCAGCATCATGAAGCTATAGCGGGTGTAACCAAAGAAGGTGCCCCAGTCCGACCAGCGGTCGTAGGTGATGCTTTTCAATAGTTCATATCTCATGTTTGCGTTCACACAGGTCAAATCGATATCCACATAGCACATCCGATACCAGAGTTCCGTTGCTTCTCTGCCGGCTGTTCGACGGCTGTTTTCCAATTCCTTTTCTCTGCAATAAGGCTCAATCGGGTCCATCTTTAGGGGTTGAATGCTGGTATGGTCCAATCTGTATTCGGGCCAAGCGCTTGCCAGGCTTCCGGCGGCATCGCTGCGGCAGAAGCAACTGGTGAACATCCTGTCGTCGATGATGTGCTGATAAGGAATGCCGTGCAGTAAGTTCTGGATGAAAACCGCGTATTGGGGTTTAAATGCCTTTTGCTTAGCGCTATCCATCTGGAAGCACTCGCTCCAGTTCTCTTCTTTGCCACCAGCAAGCTTCAGTTTCAGCGTCAGTTCGTCAGCGCACTCAAAACAGACCGGATTTTGCTGGTCCAGATTGATAAAAGGCCAATATATCCTTCTGCCCCATTGGTTGATGCGCAGAATGTCCTCAATGCTAAGTTCGCCGGAGGCGTTATGCACAGTTAACGACAGGATGCCTATTGCCAGCCTGTCCAGCAGATAGAGCTGAATACCATCGGCGGGGACCTCCAGATGGTAGTCAAAATCCAGCCTACGGCCAAACTCGGATCTGTGCACCTTAATCTCATAACTGCCCCTACAAATGTGGTAAACGTATTGACTGAGCGAAAGGTTTTCGGCTTTGTCCGGATGCCTGTCCCACAACAGACGGCTCACCTCGTTATGATAATACTGCCGCAACCCATAGTTGTCGTCCGAAGCTTGCATGATTCGCTTTTGCCAGGTGGGATGAGCCTTTTCCCAGTCTGCAAGCATGAATCGCTCTCTGCCCGAACCGCCAACGTAAAATGGGAACATAAACTGGTGG
>CAZKAA010000018.1:0-30199 GCA_964550575.1 uncultured Candidatus Cloacimonadota bacterium | reverse complement strand
AGATAATGAGCGGTGACTGGAGTTCAGACGTGTGCTCTTCCGATCTCAGATCGCCTCCAAAGCCCTGCGGGGATAATCCTTCGCTCCTGAATACTTCTCGCTATAGATAGAGTGGGAGTATTTAAAATCAGGCAGAAAAATGTCTATCAAACCCTTCAATTGCTTTAGAGAATGCAGACTCTCATAGGCGTTGCTGTTCCAGACGACAGGGATTTGCAACCCCTTGTCTTTGGCCAACTTGATTGAACCAACCAGATGGGGCGTGTAATGCGTGGGCGATACGAGATTGATGTTATGAGCCCCGTCAGCCTGAAGCCGCAGCATGGTTTCGGCGCACTCTGTGATCTCGTATTCGCGCCCCCAGCCTTCATGCGAGATACTGAAGTTCTGGCAAAACACGCAGCGCAAGTTGCAATGAGAAAAGAAGATGGTTCCGCTGCCCCCAGTTCCGCTCAGCACAGGCTCTTCGCCATGGTGCAGTTGGGCAAGGTTGATCTTCAGCTTGCTGCCGGCGCGGCAAAAACCTCTTTCAAGATAGCGGTCAACACCGCATTCATGCGGGCAGACCTTGCAGGAAAGCAATTCCGGTATGTCGAATGTCATGTGCGGTTTAGCGAAAACGCGCTGGGAAGAAGCCTGCCCAAGTCAGTAATGATATACTGGTTCTTGTTTCCGTAGATAATCGGCAGTTCCGGATTAAACTCAGTTAACACCTGCCTGCATGCTCCGCAGGGAGGAAACAAAACATCGCTTTCCACCCATATTGCCAGGCCTGCAAAGTCCCTGATCCCTTCAGCCACTGCGTGAAACACCGCGTTCCGTTCCGCGCAGATGGTTAGCGAAAAGGACGAATTCTCAACGTTGCACCCAATGACGATCTCCCCGCTTGAACAGAGCAGCGCTGCTCCCACACGGTATCCAGAATAAGGGGCGTAAGCCTGTTGCGAGCCCTTGCGGGCTTCTTCCAATAAAGATAAAAGTGCTTTTTCTTCAATCATGTCTCAACTCAGCAAGGCAAGTATTAACCCGCCAGCGATCACCGATCCGATTTGTCCGCCCACGTTTACGCTGACAGCTGGCATTAGCAGGAAATTGAAAGGATCTTCCTTTTGCCCCATTTGGTGTATCACTCTGGCGGACATGGGAAATGCGGAAATGCCGCAGGCTCCAATCATGGGATTGATCTTGTGTTTCCGGAAAATGTTGATGAACTTGGCAAACAGCACTCCGCCAGCAGTGTCAAAGATAAAAGCAACCAGGCCGAGGCAAAAGATCAGCAGTGTTTCCGGTTTCAGAAAAGCCGCCCCCTTCATCGTGGACGCAATGCTGACGCCCAAAAAAATGGTTACCAGGTTGGCCAACTCGTTCTGAGCGGTTTTGGACAGGCCTTCCAGTACACCGCATTCGCGGATGAGGTTGCCGAACATCAGGAACCCGATCAACGCGACTGAGGCGGGCACAAAGATTCCGGCGATCAGGGTGATGGCGAGCGGGAATACTATCTTTACTATGCGTGGAACGTCTCCGGCGTGATAGTCCATATGGATCTTGCGTTCTTCCCTGGTGGTAAGCAGCTTGATGATGGGAGGTTGGATGATCGGCACCAGCGCCATATATGAATATGCCGCGACGGATATCGCGGGCAGCAGACCTTGGGCAAAGCGGTTGGCGACGTATATCGATGTTGGCCCGTCAGCCGCGCCGATGATGCCAATTGCGCCTGCTTCTTTGAGGTCAAACCCCATAAGAGTCGCTGCGGCCAGAGTTACGAATATTCCTAATTGGGCGGCGGCTCCAAATAGCAGCATATAGGGATTCTTCAGCAAGGGAGTGAAGTCGATCATCGCTCCGATCCCAATGAATATCAGCAGGGGAAACAGCTCTGTTGAGATTCCCGCGTTGAACAGGATCTGCAGGGGACCATGTTCTCCAACCGCGGCGGAGAGGGGGATATTGGTCAGGATCGTACCGAATCCGATAGGCAGTAACAGGGCGGGTTCATATTTCTTCGCGATAGCGAGATAGATCAGGGCCAGACCAATTATGATCATGACAACCTGTTCGATTTCGAAAGCGAGAATCCCGCCAAAAAGTTCTTGCATCAGATAACTCCCTTGTTACGCATTGTATCGTCACTATTTTACCCTCGCATTGTTTGTCAATCTTTTATGTCCATACCGCCTCATTGAAGCCGGGATTTATGCCTTGACAAGAACATGGGTGGAAATTTCGTGACTTGAGCGGGGTGTAGCGCAGCCCGGTTAGCGCACCGGTTTTGGGAACCGGGAGTCGGAGGTTCAAATCCTCTCACCCCGACCACTTTGATATAACGTGGGCGCTTAGCTCAGTTGGAAGAGCGCATGCCTTACACGCATGATGTCGGGGGTTCAAGTCCCTTAGCGCCCACCATTTTTCTAGCCTGGGGAAGTCAATGAGAATAGCGATCACAGGAGCGAACGGTTTTGTTGGCAGCAATCTTGCCAATCACTTTCACGCGCAGGGCCATGAAGTGGCCGCCGTGGTGCGCCCCGGAGCAGACTGCTCGCTGCTGCAATCCGGAATCGTGATCAATCAAGTTGACTACAATTCTCTCTCCGATCTGCAAGCAGCTTTTTCATCAGCCAACCTGATAATCCATAACGCTGGCAAAACCCGCACCCGTAGCTTTGAAGAGATGATTATCGCCAATGTGGTAACTACCCGCAGGATCATCCAGGCCTGCAACTCAACCCCCGCCTGCACTCATCTCATTTTCATCAGCAGCCTGGCTGCCGGCAAACCTTCCCGGGACGGCACAAAGGTAACAGAGGACAGCGGTTCCGATCCGGTGGACTGGTATGGGCGAAGCAAGCTGCTTAGTGAAAGACTCATTAGGGATGTATGCCATAAATCCTGGACAGTTGTACGTCCCTCTTCGATTTATGGACAAGGCGAACGGGATTTCCTGCAGATTTTTAAGATGGTCAATGCGGGCATTAGTTTTCATCTCGGAAGGGAAGATCAACTGCTCAGCCTCATCCACATTGACGAGTTGGCAGAGTTTATCGAGTTTTGCGCGGAAAACGCAAATGCAAAAGGACAGGTGTTTTATGCTTCCGATGGAGAAGTCTATACCCACACCCAGTTCACGGGACTTGCCGCCCGCATTCTTGGTGTCAGGACCAGAGAGCTATCCATACCGATACCGCTTGCCAGAATTGCTTTCCACTTGGGCGACGTTTTTGAGGGCATAACACGTAAAACCACTCTCGTCAATACTCAGAAGATGAGAGAACTTATTAACATCAATTGGATTTGCAGCATTGACAAAGCCCGGAAGATGATAGGCTGGGAGCCCAAACCTGATCTGGAGGCTAATCTGCGCTCAACACTGGATTGGTACAAGCAGCAGGGCTGGCTTTGAAAAACCTCGCACAGATACTGATTATTATTGCCACGCTCGTCATTACGTCGTTGCTAAGTGCCCAACAGGTTCCCATCAGATTATCAGGACCGGCGCTTCAGATTCCGGAATCATGGGAATATTCATATGACCCTCCCGAAGTGCTGCTAAACTTGACAGTACAGCCGGACAGTAGTTTGGCGCTGGACCGCATTCTTGATGAAAAGCAGGAATTATTGTATCTGGTTGTAGAACACTTGCAAAAATTCAACTTTGTCCTTCCCCCAGATTCGCTGGTCGCTTGCAACCAGCTTGCCGCTGTTCTGACCCTGAGCCAGACCGCAACATCAGTCGCAGTGAAGAAATCCGGACCCAATCAAACTGAGATTGACGCGTGGATTATGGAGCGTTCCAGGCTAGCATCGCGGAGCGAGGCCTCCACTTTGGACTTTGCGCAGCCTGGAAATACTCAGTTCCCCGCATACCTGGCTGGTTTGTTTAGCTACGCCCTCTCTTCAGATTTCACCCAGAATTCAGTTAACGGCTTCCCCCTGGATTCTTCATTCCTTGCCAGTTCTTTTTACTCAGAAATGATGGGGAAGCTTTACGATCGCCAATTCTCTCTGCCGGGACCTGGATTCCGGACTCCTGATTTGCCCGAAGGCATCACCCTAAGTACTTTGCAGGCAGGGCTGGGAGACTACGAACACCGCTACGCGAGGGGATTCGTCGGCAAAAACGGCCTTTTCGGCCGCCCCGGCCTGAGGCTCAGTCTGGATTTCCTGCTGCAGAACGGATATTGGTTGGACAGAAATAGCTCTGGCAGCAGTTTAAAAGGAGCCTTGAGCGTTCCCCTGGGTCCCACGACCCTGGACCTCGAAGTAGCAGATTTCAGGGGACCCGTATCCATGCTCCAGATGCGCCCCGAGTACTGGCAAATCTTTGACTACACCGCAGAAGAGCGCTACCGCCTGTATTATCTCTCTTGGAGAAACCCGCTGGTCGATCTCTCCCTGCTGGGAACCTATGAGTCGATCAGATCGGACGCCTTTGCTTCGGCCTTGCAAAACGACGCGTTGCGGCTACGGGCAGGCAGAACTTTCAAAATATCTTCTCTTCGCATGAAAGCTGAGTATGAGCACAACTTTCTCGCCGCGAGCGAGCTGTTACCCGATGTCGGATATACCGACAGGCTCGGTGTGAATTTGGATTACGATGGAAGACTGCTTCAGGCGGAAACCGGCTTAAGACTGATGGATAAAGACCGCTGGGAATTCTGGGGGACCGGAGTGATTTCCGTGCGGCAGCTTCAATTCAAACCATACGGTAAATTGTACATCAATGACGTTTATACAGAATACTCGGTGCCCAATATCTTTGATGGCGTCAGTCCGATGCTCGGATACCGGATCGTGCCCAAGTCGGATTGGGGGCTTCAAGCTTCGTTTACGGGACTTCCCGCGTTTGAGGTTAATGTATCAGCGGGGCAAAAGCATGTTCTGGCTTCCTACATCCTGGTTTCGCCAACCGCCAACATGCCGGTTGATTTGGATATCCCATATCTGGCTGCCTCTTTGGCATTCGAACCGCAATGGCGAAAGTGGACCATAAAATGGCTCAGTTCGGCGACTCACCATTTCAAAGCCCCTTCTTACCCCGTTGAGCCTGACTACGCCTATCAAAGCAGCTTTCGCCTGTCCCGCGATCTGGGATACGGAAACGCTCTCTCGGCTGGGCTGGATCTTTTAGGCCACAGTTCATTCATTACCGATAACGGCGTTGGAGTTGTTTCCAATATCGATTCTTCAATCATTGGGGACCTTTGGCTGGCAGTGCAAATCTCCCCCAAGTTCGAGTTCAAGGTTGCCTGGAAAAATGTTGCTGATTCCTCCATTTATGGCGTCTACCCGCTTCCATCGTCGCTGCACGCTTCACTGCGCTGGTTCTTTGTCAACTGAGGCCGTATGCGGTTCAAAGCGATAATCTTCGATCTCGACGGCACCTTGATCGATTCCATGCAGCTTTGGCGCAGAGTGGACAAAGATTTTCTGCACAAGCGCGGAAAAGCTGTCCCCCACGACCTGTTCGACCATCTGCCTTTGGGAAACAGCTTCATTCAGACAGCCCAGTATTTCAAAGACCGCTTTGGCCTCCCAGACAGCGTGGAAAGCATCATGCGGGAATGGACGGAGATGGTCGCGTGGCATTATGAACACGACGTTAAGCTCAAACCCGGCGCGAAACGCCTGCTGGAGAGCCTCTCCGCCTTGGGTGTCCCCATCGGGCTTGGCACCAGCAATTCATACGAGCTTGCCCAGAAGGTATTGTCCCAGAACGGTGTTTGGCATCATTTCCAGGCTGTGGTTACCGGAGATATGCATCTCATGGGCAAACCCTATCCGGATATCTATCTCAAATGCGCCCAAGAACTCAAACTGCCCCCGTCAGCTTGCGCGGTGATCGAGGACACATTAACCGGGGTGCAGGCCGCCAAAGCCGCTGGTATGACCGCCATCGCCATATTTGACGCTGATAGCGTCGATCATCTTGACCGCATCCGCGAATTGGCGGATGCCTTCGTGGAAAACCATCAAACCCTGAGAGAGTATCTGGAACTATGAATAATCCCTTGTACATAATCATTGGAGCCTACGGCAGCGGAAAAAGCGAATTCAGCATCCATCTTGCCCAGGACCTCAACCGGCAAGGTTACAAAGTAGCCCTGGCAGACATGGATGTGGTCAACCCCTATTTCCGTTCGCGCGACGTGCAGGATGAATTTGCCAAACTCGGGATCGAAGTGATCGCGCCCGAAGGGCAGTTCAAGCACGCCGACCTGCCGATGATCTCTCCCCGCATCAAGGGAGCGATCGAAGACGCTGCCAATACCGTAATTCTCGATGTCGGCGGAGACCCTGCGGGCTGCCGCACCCTGGGCAGGTTTGTGGATGCCGTCAATAACCGCGGCTATGAGATGCTGTTTGTGGTCAATACTTACCGTCCCTTCACCTCTTCTGTGGAGGAGATCCTGCAAATGCAAAACCAACTTGAATTCGCCTCCAAACTTAAGATCACTGAGTATATTTGTAACAACAACCTTATGGAATATACCACGGCGGAAGTCGTGGAGCAGGGAATCTCCATCCTCAGCGAATGCGCGCGGATTACTGGTCTCCCGTTCAACCGCTATCTGGCGCTGGATGAATACGCGGACCGGGTGCCGGTTGATCTGGGAGGCAAGCAGCGCCTGCTTATGACCTACACGTTGCGCAAACCCTGGGAGGGGCTGATCGGCAAAGGCTTGTGAGCAGTTTGTCACTTAGGTCCGCCCATGTGAATCACGTCCACAGCATCAAATATTTCCTCGTCTTAATCTTATACTGCCAGACCGAATCGCGTTTGGCAATTTTTTCCTTGACATTCCAATCAACCGTGTCTTTCTGTTTGTATCTTGTAAATGAGAGGTTGAGAAAATGAGCAAATTGATTCTGGCATTATGTTTTTTCCTGTTCATCGCACTATCGGTGGAGGCGCAGGTTCATTCGACGCCCTCTGGAGGACAGTGGAATCAGGGAACCACCTGGGTCGGCGGCATGGTTCCTTCACCCGACAGCGATGTCGTGATCCACGGCCCGGTCCGAACCAACAGCAGTTCTTGCAACAATATGGTCATTGAAGACGGCGGCTCCATAATGGGCGACAGCAACGGAACGATCAACGTCAATGGGATGCTGCTGAACTCGGGCTCCATCGTAAACTATGCCGGCTGGGGATACACGACGGTCAACATCGCGCAGAACTTTGTTAACCTTGGCACCGTGACAGCCAACACCATCAATTTCAGCGGTGCCGCCGTTCAGAATTTTACGAACACGGGCAACTTCAACCCTCAAAAGATGTACGACACCAATCCCTCGGCTGGCATCGTAATGCTGTCCGATCTTGTTATGACTGGAGTTCAGGTCGATCTCAACAACTCAACTCTGACTCTCAATGACGGCAGTAACCACCGCAATCTGACCCTGCATGGAGGCTATCTTTACGAAGCGGTTGTATCCGCTGGCACTGCATCCGTTCTAACCATGGACGAAGGCGCTTATCTTCAATCCGTCACCATCAACGGTATCACCGCGGCTGGCGCGCTTCTTTGCAACGGCGGAGTAACCATCGGACACCTGATCAACACAGGATATATGAGTCAATACGGCAGCAACTCCAGCGTGACGGTGCAAACCCGCCTGGACAACTATGGAACCATAACAAGCGGAGCCTCGTTCCTGACCATCTATCTTTACGGCGACCTCTACAACTACTACCTCATGAACAACTACCGCCTCGATCTGATGTCCACGGCCTCCCAAAGCGTTTACCAATCGGAAAACGCTTTCTCCTTCGGGATGGCATATCTGGGCGGAACAACCGGCGGCGCGGACATCCAGATGCTCTCGGACCTGCGGTTCAATAATTGCCAGCTCAATTTGGTCGGAAAACACCTGATCACACATTATGATGGCGAGGTTTTCGATCTTACACTCAGCGGCGGATACCTGAACAACACGACCTTGGAGACCGACGGCTACTCAGTTCTGACCCTCAACAACGGTGCGTATCTGACCAATATAGCGGCAGGGGACTGCATCCTCACCGACACCCCCCGCATAGATTATAACGTCACTTTCCAAAACGTGGTCAACCACGGTGCGCTGCAGCCGACGGCTCAATACGTTCTGACCATTTTAGGCGACTTTCGCAACTACGGCACGGTCGCGAACGCGGGCGGATCATTCTTCACTGTCGATTGCGGAGGAGATTTCCTAAATGTCGGAACGATGAGCAACCACCAACTCCGCTTCAACGGATCCGCCGACCAGCAGCTCATGGTCGCCGGCACGATCAACGTATCGCAGTTCATTCTGGTCTCAAACGTTGGCAACGCCACTTGGTACCGGGATGGCATTCCCAGCGGATCTGGCTCGACCATAACCATCAATCCCTTTTCATTCGGGCTCTGGCAGCCGGTGGGCACCTCCCCAGGGCGTTTCATCAACATTGGAGAACCTGGGGGCATTGAAGCTCCCGCCAATATTAATATCTCCGTTCAGTCAGACGGTCTGCTGCTGAGTTGGGACCAGGTTCCCGGAGCCGTCCATTACGCGCTTTACAGTTCCGCCTTTCCAGACTGGCTTACGCCTTCCCTCGATCGCCTGGTCGTCGATCCCGAAGAGTCCGACTCCCGGGTCGAAACGCTTGTCGTTCCATCCGGCCAGCACAGGTTTTACCGCGTTACCGCTTTCAACTGACGCTCAACCGGCATGGCTGGCAACCTATGCATGCGCCCGGTTCTGCTCAAACGGGCATCCGTTTGAGCCTGAGTCGCCGTGCTTAACCTGTAAGTCTTGGCAGCCGTCGGGATTTTCTGCTCATCACATGCCAAACCACTTTCTCTCCCAAAGAATAGGCTCTTGGTTCTATTGTCGCAGCACCTCAATTCACAACTCAATTCGCAGTCTTTATCCGATTTCCTGCCAGTCGCTTCCCTTTGTCAGCTCTTAATCACTTCTTTATCACTAGTTAATCACTTCTTAATTGTTAAGGCTTGATTAAGAAGTGATAAAGAAGTGATTAAGAGATGATATTAAGGGCGAAATAATCCTTGACCGAATGAGAGCGCGCTGAAAATGTCGATGAATCCTATCCAGGGAGTGCCCGGAAGATATGACCTTCATCGATATTCTCAACCTTATTGGCGGTCTCGCCCTGTTCATCTTCGGGATGAACAAGATGAGCGACAACCTGCAGGCTGTCGCCGGCAGCGAGATGCGGCGCATACTGAAAAAGATCACCAACACGCCGTTTAAAGGGGTATTGGTCGGCATCGGCATCACCGCGATAATCCAGAGCAGTTCGGCGACATCTGTGATGCTTATCGGTCTGGTAAACGCGGGCATCATGACCCTGCAGCAGGCTGTGGGCGTGGTGATGGGAGCGAACATCGGAACGACCGTCACCGCCCAGCTGATCGCCTTCAACATTGGCGAGATCGCGTATGTTTTTGTGATCTTCGGTGTGATCGGAACATTTTTAAAACGCAGCCGCAAAATGGAGCACTGGAGCCTTATAGTATTGGGCTTTGGCTTGCTCTTCATCGGATTAAACGTGATGTCGCATTCAGTAGCGGGACTTAAGGGTTCTCCCATAGCGCGAGATATCCTCGACAGAGCGGCAGATTATCCGCTCCTGGCAATCCTTGCCGGCATGGTTTTCACCATGCTGATCCAGAGTTCCTCCGCCTCTGTCGGTATCGTGATCGTGCTCGCCACAAACGGCCTGATCTCTTTCGAAGGAGCGCTGTATCTGGTTTATGGAGACAATATCGGCACCACGATCACTGCCTGGCTGGCTGGTTTGGGAGCTAATAATACAGCCAAGCGCGTGGCAATGGTCCACACTATGTTCAACCTTTTCGGAACGATAATTTTCGCAATCCTCACCTATATGGGCACATACAAGTACTTCATCAATATGATTACTCCGGGAGACGTCTATTCATCCATCCTGGCAGAACGCAACATAGCCCGTCACATAGCGAACGCCCACACGTTCTTCAACGTCTTGAACACGCTCATCATGCTTCCGCTGGCGGGAGTCCTGGCAGGAATCGCAAAGAAGTTGATTCCCAAAGACCCGGAAGACATCATCTCGTTGGGTGAACCGAAGCATCTGAATTACCATCTGATAAGCGATTCCCACCTGGCGATCGACCAATCTCTGAAAGAAATGCGCGAAATGCTACGCCTGGTGCGAATGAGCCTGCTGGTGTCGCATGAGGCATTCAGGGACAAAAGCTACCGCAAGCAGGACAGGGTGAACAAGATCGAAAGCGCGATCGACCATCTGCAAAGGGAAATCACCCGCTATCTGGTCGCGGTCAACGATCGCACCAACTCCGAAACCATCATCATGAAAATACCCGCGCTGCTGCACTCCGTCAACGACATCGAGAAGATGGGCGACTTTTGCGAGGAGGTAAACCGCATCCTCAACCTGCAGATCCCCGCGCAGAAAAACCCGCTTTGTTCAGATTTTCTAGAAATGATCATGGATCTGCACGCAAAAGTAATGAATATGCTGGATTTGAGCATAGACTACCTGGCAGATCTCGACCAGAAATACGTTTACAAGATCATTGAACTGGAAGGGCGCATCAACGAACAGCATAATACCTTGCGGGAAAAGATATTGCATGATATTCAACAAGCCGAGTGCGATCCTGTGGGCGGCTTGAATACAATCGACTACATAGACGCCATGGAACTAATCGCGGACAAGATGAAAAATCTGGTCAAAGCCGGAACCCACGATTTTACCTACAAGTATGACTTGCTTAGCAAGGGAGAGGACCACCGCATCGAGCCTGACGACAATTGAAGCCTGTTCGGCATCAGACTGTAGCGCGGTCCTGAGGTGAGCGCTTTGGCGTATCTGCTGATCCTGGTTGCGGTTGTTTGCGTTTTCCTGTTCTGGGGGCATAAAACCAGATGCGGGAGCTGCGGCGCATGGTTTTCGCTGCGGCTGGCGGAGAAGAAGGTGCTGTACCGAACCAAAAAGAGCAAACGCCTGCGGATAACCCGCCAATGCCGCAAATGCGGACGCAAGCAGGGCAGGGAGATAGACGTCCCGCTGGGGCAAGCGGGATCAGGTTAAGTTAGGAGGGAGATCGGCAGCGAAGCCTATTCGGGCTTCATTTGGGGAAAGAGGATGACTTCCTTGATGGAGTCGTTTTCTGTGAGGAGCATGGCGAGCCGGTCGATCCCGATGCCAAGTCCGCCCAAAGGCGGCATCCCGTATTCAAGCGCTTCCAAAAAGTCTTCGTCAACCACGTTTGCCTCTTCATCGCCCAAAGCGCGCAAGGCAGCCTGTGCTTCAAGGCGGGAGCGCTGTTCCACGGGGTCGTTCAACTCGCTGAACGCGTTGGCGAACTCGTGGCCGGCGATGAACAATTCAAAGCGATCGGTGAGCAGCGGGTTATCCGGATGAGATTTCGCGAGCGGAGAAATCTCCTTGGGGAAATCGGTGACGAAGGTCGGCTGGACCAGCTTTTCTTCCACATAGTGCTCGAACAGGAGGGCAATGAGCCTTCCCACTCCAGCTCCGGGGGGAATTTCCAGCTTGCGCTGCTGACAGAAAGCAAGCGCTTTGGCGGGGTCAAAATCGCTGAGGTCGATTCCCGCGTGATCCCTGACCAGATCGGTCATGGATGCCCTCTGGAAGGGTTGCGAGAGATCGACGGTGTGCCCGCGGTAATGGAATTGGGATTTGTTGAGAACATCAACGGCGAGATGCCGGATCAGAGACTCTGTGAGTTCCAGCATCCCCTGCAGATCAGAATATGCCTGATACAACTCAAGCATGGTGAATTCCGGGTTGTGGGTGCGGTCCATGCCCTCGTTGCGGAAGTTTTTGCCGATCTCATAGACTCCGTCAAAGCCGCCGATAATCAGCCGCTTCAGATAGAGCTCCACCGCGATGCGCAAGTAGAGGTCGGTATCCAGGGTGTTGTGGTGCGTGGTAAAAGGCCTTGCGTTGGCGCCGCCGTAAAGCGGTTGCAGGATGGGGGTTTCCACTTCCACGAAGCCCTGGTTGTCCAGGAATGACCTGATGGCGGTGATTATACGGGCGCGTTGGACAAACACCTGACGGTGCGAGGGATTGAGCAGCAGATCCAGATAGCGTTTGCGATAACGCAGTTCGATGTCCGAAAACTCATCGTAGCGGACAGTCTTGCCGTCCACAGTCTTTTCTTTGACTGCGGGCAGGGGGCGCAGGTTTTTAGAAAGAAGCCCAACCTTGCTGGCCTTGAGGGAATATTCACCCGCCTGGGTGTGGAAGAGGGTTCCGCGGACCTGGACGAAATCACCGGGATCGCAGAGTTTGAATAGCTCGTAGTTCTCTTCCCCCACAAGGTTATGGGCGACGTAGATCTGAATCCTGCCTGTGCTGTCTTCGATGTTGCCGAATCCGATCTTGCCCTGACGGCGCATGGCAACCAGCCTGCCAGTCAGGCATACTTCCCGTTCCGAGGATATCCAGCGCTCGCGGTCTGCCAGAACCTCTACAACCGCATTGGTGCGGGTTGACCTGATGGGATAGGGATCTATCCCCGCTTCACGCAGTTTCGCGAGCTTCTGTTTACGCAGTTGGATGAACTGGTTGTCTTTTTGCTGCATCCGTGATCAAAGATCTTTGAAGGGATTGTCGTCCGCGGGGCTCACCTTTTGATTTGCATACTTGCGCCATTCCTCGTCCATGCGGGATTTTCCGCGGCGCGGAGGACGGCTGGAATAGTCGTTCTGCTCGCGGTGATCGTCTGATCTGTGGCGGGGCTGTTCCACGATCTCGCCGGGCTGGCGATCTGTGTAGTCGAGAGTCAGGCGGTGGTTTTCACGGTCTATCGCGGTCACCAGAAGGCTCACTTCGTCGCCAGGCTTGAAGTTGTCCTTTTCCCGGATGCGGGATCTGGGCAGCAAGCCGGTCACGCCTTCCGCGATGGAGACGAACACGCCGAAGTTGGTTGAGCTTTCAACTTTGCCGGTGAAGGGGGTCTCAAGCTGGACAATCTCATCTATTTTTTCCCAAGGATCGGCCTGAAGGGCACGCAGGGAAAGGGATATCTTCTGTGTATCGGGATCGATGCGCAGGATCTGCACTTCCACGAAATCGCCTTCCTTGAGGACTTCGCGGGGATGGGCGACATTGCGGTTGCGGCTCATTTCGGACACCGGGATCAGGCCTTCAACACCGGGGCGGAGTTCCGCGAAAGCGCCGAAATTATGGAGTCTCAGGATGCGGCAGTTAACCGTGTCTCCTTCCTTGATCTCGCTGAGAGCCTGGGTGAACGGATTGTCCTGCAGCACTTTCATGGAGAGGGAGATTTTCTCGCCTTTGATGTCCAGGATCTTGACTTCGACCTGCTGGTTGACCTTGAGGGCGTCCTGCGGCTTGACAAGATGCTGCCAGGAAATCTCCGAAACGTGCATCAGGCCTTCGATGCCGCCGAGGTCCACAAACGCGCCGAAGCTGGTCATGCGCATGACTGTGCCGGTGACGATATCGCCGATATGGAGCTTCTCGATCGCCGCGGCACGCTTTTCCTGCTCCGCGGATTCCTGCAACTGGCGGTGTGAAACGACAACGCGGCGGCAATTCTCGGAACATTCAATCACCAGGAAATCCATGCTTTTACCGATATACTGCTCATTGGTATCCGCTCCGCGCAGGGAGATTTGGGATACCGGGCAGAAAGCGCGGGCACCGAGGACGTCCACATTGAAACCGCCCTTGGTTACGGCATAGACCTTCCCCATCACGGGGATCTTGCGCTCAAAAGCGTCCAGCAGTGATTGCTTGTCCACATATTGCTTGGTGAGGCTCTTGCCGATGACGAAACCCTGATCGTTACTGTCCACGATATAACCTTTCAGGACATCGCCCACGGAGTAGTTCAATACTCCCTTTTCATCGGCGAACTCGCCAACTTCGGCATACGCGTCAAATTTTCCGCCCAAGCTTACAATGATGTTGTGCTCATTGATAGTGACGATCGGAGCTTCGACGACATCGCCTTTTTTGAATTCCGCTGTGTTTTGGAATGATTCTTCGAGCAAGCGAAGATATTCTTCCTTCATTTCTTTGATCGCAGCTTTGCTGCTCGTTTCACGCACCTTGTCTGACATAAGTTACTCCTAAGGACAATTCAGAAAAACCACAATTTCTGGCACCCTCTTTTTGTAAAGGATTTTTATTTTAACAGCTTAATCCACCCGGCAAACTTTTTTGGCTCTCAAGGGCAGTATCTGCCAGTCTCGCATAAAATGAACTTGACTAAATCCATAATCCATGTTTTAATGGCAGAAAAATATAATACGGATTTGATTTGAGCAAGCTCCATCAAGACATCTACCAAGCCTATTATCGGACTATGCACAGGTTTTGCCAATATCCCCGCCTGAGCGAATTGCTCTGCCGCGAGGATTTTTCGACGCGTGTGCGCGTTCTGGCAATCGGCAAAGCGGCATGGAAGATGGCGTCGGTTTGCGCGCGCAAACTGAGCGAGCTTGGTCTGGATTATGACGGATGCATGCTCACCAAATACGGTATGGCGCATGGTCCGTTGCCGGGCTTTAGGATCATGGAAGCCGGGCATCCGCTTCCAGATGCAAACGGGCTTGCCTACAGCGCGAGTGTCGTTCAATGGTTGAAAAGCATTCCGGCACGGGACAGCCTGCTGATCCTTCTCTCGGGAGGAGCTTCCGCGCTGTTCGAGTTGCTGCCGGATGATATGAATACTGAGGATCTGGCTAGACTCAACAGGGATCTTCTCTTGAGCGGAAAAGCAATCGCGGAGATCAACCGGGTTCGCACTGAAGTATCCCTCGTTAAGGGGGGCAAAGCCTTGCGGCACGTGAAGTCGCGCCATGTTCACGTTTATACCGTCTCGGACGTCGAGGGCAATGATCCCCACCTGATCGGTTCCGGTCCCTTCACGCCCTCTGAGCGGGGGCAAAAGACACTCGACGGATGGAGGTTTTCCCTGCCGGGACAAGTGATCCGTCAACACATCGTCGCGGATAACAAGTCTTTCTGCCAGATGCTAGCTTCTGAGCTTAAAGACCAGCGATACAAGGTATACTGCAACGATGCCTTTTTCAGCGGGGCCGTGGGCAAGTTTCAGGACAGGATCAGAAGCATCTTCGCCCAAACAGGGCAAAGGAAGCATCGGCTGAAACAACCTTTCCTGCAGATCTGGGGAGGAGAAATCCCGATCAAAGTTAAAGGAACCGGACGCGGCGGACGCTGCAGCCACCTGGCGTTGTCGATGGCGGGGACACTCAGCAAGCATCCCAGCTCAGCCCTGTTCTGCTTTGCCACGGACGGAAACGACAACATCGCCGGCAGCGGAGGGTCCTTTTCCGACTGCAACACGCGCGCCATCCTGCGCAAGGCGGGAATCGACTATGTGGCATCCAGAAACAATAATGATAGTTATACCGCTCTCAGCGCGATTGGCAACATCCTGCCCGCGCCCTTGATCTCGACCAACGTGAACGATGTTTTTGTCCTCAGCGCAGGCTATGATTTTGAAGATCCCCTGCCTCCCTCAAACTCCGAGGAATATGATATCTTCGAAGACGAAACCTTGTTAGGGGCTTCCAGATGAGGAACTTCCTCGCCGCCTGCGTCCTCTGCATGCTGATGTGCCACGCTTTGATCTGGGCGCAGACAGATCTTGAAGGTTTATCCGATGCTTTGCAAAGTAACTCCCCGGACTCGCTGGCAGCAGCTAAAGAGGATTCTCTGTTCTATGCGGCTGACAGCATGGCTTATGATCAGGACACAGAACAGATAAAGCTATTCGGCAGCACAAGCGTGGAGTATCAAAGCTTCAAAATCAGCAGCGACTCCCTGATGATCGACCTCAACAAGAAACGCGCCTACAGCTTTGGCGATACGGTGATGCAGGACGGAGAGCAGATCCTGCTGGGAGCTGACGTAGCCTACGACATTGATACCCAAACAGGAATCATGAGCGGCGGCTCAAGCAAACTGGAGGGCGGATACTACAGCGGCGATGACATTCGCAAGATCGGCGCAGACGTTTACGATGTTGACAATGGGGTCTTCACGACCTGCGACCACGCCGATCCCGAATTCTGGTTCTCCGCCTCCCAACTCAGAATCTACCGCGGCGATAAAATCGTTGGCCGCCCTGTCGTCGCCTACGTCAACCATCTGCCGGTGTTCTATTTCCCTTTCATCACCATACCTCTGCAAAAGGGTCGCCGGGCTGGTTTTCTGATCCCGGAGCCTGGGTACAATTCTGTGGATGGAATGTTCATCCGCGATATCTCATGGTATTATCCCTACAAGGATTACGCTGACGTGATCCTGAGCCTGGACCTGATGGAGAAGACCGGCTGGAAAACCAAGCTCTCTGTGGATTATCTGCGCCGTTACATGCTCAACGGTTCATTCGACGCCGCATACCAGAAGAAGATCAGCGGCGGCCAAACCTATTACGACTGGTCCCTGCGAGCCAACCACCACCAAGACTTTACCGACAAAGCGACATTCGACGTCAATCTGGATTTCGTGAGCAACAAAAGGGTTTGGGACACCAGCGACGTCCTGGACGAAAGCCTCGCGCAGAGCGTTACTTCATCAATCTCCTACCGCAAGCCGCTGCTGAGTTCATATCTGAACGTCGGCGCTTCCTACACAGAGGACTTGATCAACGACCGGGTTTCCATATCTTTGCCTTCCGCGTCGCTTTCGCTTCCCTCCCGTCCAGTTTATGAGCTTTTCTACAAACCGGAGCGAAGCCCCGAAGCCTGGTGGAGCAACATCAACTACAATTACAACGTCAGGCTTGACCATGCCGGTTCGGTGAACGATCCGGACAGAGAGTTTCAAGACCTGATCTGGTCAAACGTTCCTGATCCGGCGGATTCGACATCCCATCTCTCGCAGCACAATTTGGGCGTCAAGCACCACATCGGCCTTGCCTACAATTGGAAGCTGCGCGGCTGGTTGAACTTCCAGCACGGCCTGAACTACAATGAAGCCTGGTTCGACCGGGATCGCAACGACAACCGCCTGGTGCGCGGGAACGATTATAACGCCTACACCAATGCCAGCTTCAACATCTACGGGATCAGGAACTTCCGCGCCGGATGGCTCAAGTCGCTGCGCCATATTCTTTCGCCTTCAGTCGGACTCAGCTTCAATCCGGATTTCCGGGACAACTCGCGCTTCTTCAGCTTCGGCGGGATAAGCCTCAGCAGCGCCGACCGCGCGGCAAACCTTAACCTCTCCCTTGACCAGAAGGTCCAAATCAAGTACGGTGAGCAAAACGCCAAGATCAACGACCTGATCAACCTGACTTCGCGGATCTCCGCGAATCTGAACAAAGAAGAGAAGCCTTTCGGGGCATTGTCCCATTCGGCTTCTTTCCGACCGGGTAACATCTCCCTGGGCAATTTCAGACTCCCCGGGACGAATCTGCGCCTGGATAAGATCGTTCTCGGCTATTCATCCCAATACACTCTCGCCCACGATCCCTACGCCCTGCATTGGACTGACTGGAAACCAAACAGCCAGTACTTCACCCATTCCCTTTCGCTGAGCGGTTCTGCGCCCTATAGAAACTACTTTCCCAAAGAGAAGAACCGCCTCTTTGACCCCTATCAGACCGTGGACAGCCTGCAAACCCAAGCGGAGCAGGCCGCTGCCCAGAACAAGCAGGAAAACTGGAAGCTTTCCGTCTCGCACGACCTCCAGGCAAAGTCCAGCCTGCTTGATCCATCCTCCAGCAATCTAAGGTTCGACGCAGCGCTCAACCTGACCGCCAACTGGTCCCTGACCTACGGCGCCTACTATGATCTGAAGAACAGCGACCTCATTTCGCAGACCGTGAGAATCATCCGCGACCTTCATTGCTGGAAACTTGATATCAGCTACACCAAGCGCAACGACTATTGGGAATACCGGATCGCCCTGTTCAACACATCCCTTCCGGACGCCCTGAGGTTCCAGACCCGTGACAGCGGCAGGGATTAAGCGCGCCGTTTTCCTCGACCGGGACGGATGCATCAGCCCGGACGAATACGGCTATCTCTCCGATCCGGCATCATACAGGCTTTATCCATATACCGGCGAAGCATTGCGGATTTTGGCAAACCTTGGCTTTATGCTTTTTGTGGTGACCAACCAGTCCGGCATCGCCCGCGGCTATTTTGATATCCCCGCTTTAGAACGGGTGCATGGCCGTATGCGCGAACTTCTCGGGAAGGAAGGAATAGACCTCACCGAAGTGTATTTTTCGCCCTACTTCGCCACGGGAACGGTCGCACCCTTCAACGTTGACCACGAAGACCGCAAACCCGGACTGGGCATGTTCAAACGTGCCCGGCGCGAGCATCCCTTTGACCCGGGACGTTCCTGGATGCTGGGCGACCGCTATACTGACGTTGCCTTTGGGAAAAAAGCCGGGCTCAAAACCGTCCTGCTGCTCAGCGGCGAGGGTGCCGGAGAATTGAAAGCCGGTATCAGCGCCTGGGAGCACAAGCCTGACTTCATAGCGGAAACCCTGCTCACAGCAGCGCATCTAATCTCAAGTCTGGAGTCATGAAACCTCTCTTTGCCTTTAGCAAAAAGAAATTCCTCTCCCTCACGCCCTCAGCACGGCAGAATGCTGTCCTTAAATTGCTTAAGGAACTGGAGCTGAACCTCCCGGACCGGGAAGCGCGCGAACGCCTGCTCACCGAATCGCTGAAGTGCCTTTCCTGGCTGGATACTCCGCTCAACCCGGAACTTGATGCCGTATCCCAATCCCTGAAAGGCGAAGCCGACATATATAGCATGTCACTGGCGCTGCAAAACTATTTCCGTGTGTCCGGCTTGCCGGATCATGATTACGCTATACCACTCCGGACCGGAGACGGAGCCCCCAAACCCGATCCAAAGACTGTGGAACGCTCCCGCCAGGTCATCGTGATCCTGGACAACATTCGCTCCGCTTTCAACGCAGGCTCAATCTTCCGCACCGCGGAATGCCTCTCGCTGGGAGGGATTTGGCTGTGCGGCATCACCCCGAAGCCAGGTGAGCATACTTTTGACAAAACCGCCATGGGCACCGCGAAAAAGGTCGCCTGGAGGCATTTTGACGCAACCCGCGACGCCGTATTGGCAGCCAGGGCATCCGGGTTCGCTGTCATTGCCCTTGAGACAGCGCACGAGGCTGAGTCCGCTTTCGAGGCGGATTTTCCGCTTCCGCTCGCTCTGATTCTTGGCAACGAGAGCCTCGGCGTGGATCCCCGGATTCTGGAACTTTGCGACAAACTCGTCCATCTGCCGGTCCTGGGCTGGAAAAACTCTCTCAACGTGGCGTCCGCTTTCACGGCCTGCGCCTACCAGATTATTTTCGGAAAGAGCGGTTCGCGCATCTGAAGGAGAATTCTTGCATGCTTGACAAAGGATACTACGAAGAATTACTGAAAGCCAGCGCCGGAAAGGAAAAAGCCTGGCAGGCGACGGTGGTGGGCGTCAGCGGATCGACTCCCGCGAAACCGGGCATGAAAATGGTCGTCCCGCTGCGTTCCAGGGAGTTTGGAAATCTTGGCGGAGGCGAAGCGGAACACCTGGTGATCTCCAAAATCCGCTCCGAGCAACCGGATCAACCCTATCTCCAATCTTTCCTGCTCTCGGAGTCCGGCTCCGAAGCGGGAGAAGAAAACGCATTGTCCACATCCATGATCTGCGGCGGCAAAGTCACCTTGTTCATCGAACCCCTCGCCGCCGGAAAGCCTCTCCACATCATAGGCGCGGGTCACTGCGGACGCGCGCTGGCGCATCTTGCCGGGTATTGCGGATTCCGTCCAATCCTGCTGGATAATCGCGAAGAAGCCCTTTCCGCAGTTCCCACGGACTTTTGCGCGGATCTGCTCCTCACGCACTACGGTGATTTGGAAGATCTGATCGAATTCGGTCCCGACGCCCGCATCGTGATTATGACCCACGGCCATGCCCATGACCAGGAAGTATTGGAGCAGTGCCTCCGCAAGCAATTCCGCTACCTCGGGATGATCGGCAGCGCGAGTAAAGTCGCAGCCACCAAGCGCCGGCTCGGGGACAAGGGTTTTACTCCCCCGGAACTAGCCCGCGTCCACGCTCCCGTCGGTTTGCCCATCGGCTCCCAAACACCATACGAGATTGCCGTCTCCATCCTCGCGCAGCTCATCCAGCTGGAGTCACTAAAATCAAATTCTTAAATATTGATATTTACCTTGACGAGTTGTCTGATTCAGTTATATTGAATTCAAAACGTACAGGGAGTGATAACATGCACAAGCTTACCTTAACGCTTCTTATGATTATTTTAGCCGCGTCCCTCGCGGCCCAGACTGGGCTTTGGGGCCTCAGCTACGATGACTCGCGGGAAGATGCCATTGAGAACCTGCAGGGGCAGGGTTTTTCCATTGACTTATCTGGCGAAACCTATGTCAGAATGGTTCCTGATGACAACTATAAAGTCGACAACATTGAACTTGTTTTGGACGACGAAGGCGAGTACTTGGTTGGCTGGAGCATCTATTACAATTACTATGAAGATGGGGACATCGAAGACGAAGTGCTGGACGCCCTCGAATACTGGCATGGCGACGATTATTACTGGGACGAGGATATGGAAGAGTATTACTGGTATTTGAGCGAAACCGCGACCGTGTATGCCGGCTACGACTGGTATGGAGATTATTTCTTCGTGGACTATGTCAATTCGTATTAAGGACTTCGCGCACACCTAACTGATTATAGATAGTTATAACAGGATTTTACCAATTACTGCGGATGAGTTTCGTGCCCATCCGCTTTTCATTTGCCTGGATCCGGTTGATGCGTCAGATTTGCCACACCCGTTAAGACTGCCGCTTGCAATTTCTTTAAACTGCTTTCCTTTCTGTATCAGTAGTTAGCCTGTCTCTTCTCGCGTTAATGTTGTCTTGTTCATGATCCGTCTCCGCTTCGCCCCTGTTTGTATCCTTGGTGCGACCAAGGATACAAACAGGAGGGGATCAAGAGAAAAGATTCTGAAAGCACAAAGTGGGTCAAAAAAAACAAATGCCCCGAACTGCTGTCCGGGGCATTCCTTCAAATGGTAGTGGCGTTCGGCTTACTCGAAGCGAAGTACTACGAACTGGTAGTTTTTGTTGCGGTCCATCACATACAGGGTGAGGGTTTTGCGGTTTTTGGACTTCATGCGTTCCAGGGCGGCGTTCATTTCCGTGTTGTATTCCTCGGGTGAATTGACGACATTTCCATCCACCTCGAGGATCACAAAGCCGGTTTGAAGTCCGGCTCCAGCAGCAGCGGAATTGGCTTCCACGGCGCTGATGATCACGCCCTTGTCCAAGCTTATGTTGTTGCGCTTGGCATAGCTGCCGTCATATGCTTCGACCGTGATCCCGGGACCCTCATCGGCTTTGGGGGTTTCTTCCTCGCCGGCGACCTGATCCTCGGGATAGGAATCGAGCTCGATGTACAGCGTCCTGCTTTCGTCATCGCGAATGATCCTGACCGGCACGTTGGTCCCGGCGCGCGAGGTCGCGACCGCGATGCGGAACTTGGACACGTTGGGAACTCCCTCACCGTTGAACTCGACGATCACATCGCCGACTTCCAGGCCTGCCTTGGCGGCGGGAGACCCGTCCTCGACCTTCGCCACAAGGACGCCGGATACTTCGTTCAGGTTGAAGGCTTCCATCAGGTCGGAGGTGATTTCCTGGGGTGAGATTCCGATGTAGGCGCGGGTCACCTTGCCGTTGGCGACAAGGTCTTCCATCACGCGCTTGGCAAGGTTGACGGGGATGGCGAAACCGATGCCGATGTTTCCGCCGCTGGTGCTGGTGATCGCGGAATTGATGCCGATCACCTCGCCGTCGATGTTGAGCAGCGGGCCTCCGCTGTTGCCGGGGTTGATCGCCGCGTCAGTCTGGATGTAATCCTGATAAATGGGCGAGCCGCTTCCGAAATTAAGGTTTGACCTGCCGATCGCGGACACGACACCAAGGGTGACGGTGCGGTCCAAGCCGGAATCGCCGAAGGGGTTGCCGATCGCGATTGCCCAGTCTCCGATCTCAAGCTGTGAGGAGTCTCCCAGAGGGGCGATGGTGATCTTTTCCCCTTCCTTGAGGGTGATCTTGACCACCGCGACGTCTGTGTTGGGATCGAGGCCCACCACGGTCGCGGTGTAAGTCAGCTTATCCGCGAGGGTAATGGTGATTGTGCCTTCCTTGCCTTTTTCCACCACGTGGTTGTTGGTCATGATAAAAGCTTCGCGGGTTTGGGGATTGAATTCATAGATGAATCCGCTGCCCATGGAGACGACCTGTTTTTGCTGCTGTGGCTGCTGGGGCTGCTGGGGAAAGAACTGCCGGAACCAGGGATCGTCGAAGAAGGGATTGCTCCAGGTCTGTTGCTTGACCAGGGCTTCAACCTTGATCTGCACCACTGCTTCCCGCACCTGGCGGACGACGTTGACCACCGGATTGGGTTCCGCGCCTTTGATCAGCGGGGCCTTGGAGTTTGCGGCGGAAACCGGTTCCTGGCCGGTTTGGGCGACGGCGCAGGACATCATGCTAACCGCCAGAACCAGCGGTAGGGCTCTTTTCCAGATAAACATATTCTACTCCTGTGATTCGGATGCTTGGCATCCTTGCAAGTTGATTGTTAGAAACATATAAAAATTTAACAACATAGACTGTTTAGTCTGATTTTCTCATACATAATAATCTGTCCGGCGCGCCCGGTCAAGAAAAAAATCCCGGCTGAATCTCCGCAGATTATTACCATCCGCTCCGTTTCATCCTGCATATCTTCCTTTGCGGGTTGACAAAAAAAGCATCGCGGACAGCATTGCGCCATGGAAAGCAAGAAAGAGGATTTCCGCACGGACACCCGCACCCAGGTCAAATACCTTAAGGGAGTGGGCGAAGTTCGCGCCCGCCAGCTTGCCAATCTGGGGATCGCGACCGTGATGGACCTGTTTGAGCACTTCCCCAGGGCATACATCAACCGCAAGGTGCAGCCGTCCATCCACGACCTGAATCCCGGGGACGCGATATCGCTCACAACCATGATCTGCTGGGTGGATGAAAGAAAAACCCGCAAGGGCAAAAGCGTGCTCAGCGTCGGCATCAGCGACGGCAAGGCGACCTTGGTCTGCACCTGGTTTTCCTATCCCTACGCCTATCCGGGGATGTTCAAGCCCGGTGGGACGCTGTGGGTGGCGGGCACGCTGACCGAATACAATGGCCAGTTGCAGCTTATGCATCCGGAGTTTGAGATAGTGGACGACTCCGATGAGGACGATTTTTGGAAATCGCGGACGGTGTTGCCCCTATACGGGCTGTCCGGCGACCTGACCCAGAAGTTCATGCGAAAACTGGTCTACGCGGCTTTTGAGCAATACGCAAAGCATATCGCGGAGAACCTTACGCCTGAGTTGCTTGCCAAACATGGGTTTCCCGACCGCAAGGCATCGCTGCAGAAGATGCATTTCACGCTCTCGCCGGAAGACCTGGAGCCGGTTCGTGCCCGATTCGTATATGAGGAATTTCTCTACTCCCAGCTTCTCTGGGCCAGGCACCGGCATTATCACGGCACTGCATCAGCGGGCATCGCCTTCGAAAACAAGCGACAACTGACCACGCAACTCAGGCAGAAGCTGCCTTTTGAACTGACCGGAGCGCAGAAGCGCGCGCTGCGGGAGATCTTTGCCGACATGACAGGCGCCAAACAGATGTCGCGTCTGCTGCAGGGCGATGTCGGCTCCGGCAAGACCATTGTGACCTTGTTTGCCATGCTGCTGGCGGTCGAAAACGGCTGTCAGGCTGCCCTGATGGCACCCACGGAGATACTCGCGGACCAGCACTACAAGAATTTCCTCCGCCTGCTGGAAGGAATCCCCGTGAGCATTGCTCTGCTCAAAGGCGGAAACTACCAGGGTAAAATCCAGGCCAAGAACGATATCCGCGAAGGCAAGACGAACATCGTGATCGGCACCCACGCGCTCTTGCAGGCGGATGTCGCTTTCGACCGGCTGGGATTCGTGGCGATCGACGAACAGCACCGTTTCGGGGTTGAGCAGCGCGCACGCCTCGCCCGAAAGGACAGCCATCCCGATCTGCTGTACCTGAGCGCGACTCCCATTCCGCGCTCCCTCTCGCTGACAGTGTATGGAGACCTCGAAGTGAGTGTCATCGACGAGCTTCCGCCCCACCGCAAGCCGGTGCAGACGTTGGTGCGCTCCAACCAGAAGATCGAGCTGGTGTATAAGGAAGTCGGAAAGGAGCTGGCGGAAGGAAGGCAGGTTTATATCGTCTGCCCGCTCATCGAGGAATCCAGCAAGCTCGACCTGCTGGACGCGGAACGGATGTTTGGGCACATCTCGCGCAAGGTCTGGCCCCAATACCGTTGCGAGTTGCTGCACGGCAGAATGCGTTCGCGGGAAAAAGACGAAATCATGCTGCGCTTCAAGTCTGGAGAGACTAAAGTGCTGGTATCCACAACTGTGATCGAGGTCGGGCTGGACATACCCAACGCTTCGGTGATGATCATAGAGCACGCAGAACGCTTCGGGCTCGCGCAGTTGCATCAGCTGCGGGGACGGGTTGGACGCGGGGGCCAGCGATCGTGGTGCTATCTGATCGAACACTTCCCCGTGGGAAAAATCGCCCGTGAGCGATTGGACACCCTGGTGCGGACCACGGACGGATTCCTCATCGCGGAGAAGGACCTTGAGCTTCGCGGTCCCGGTGAGTTCTTTGGCACCGAGCAGTCGGGGCTTCCCGCCTTCCGGTTCGCCAACTTGGTGCGGGACCAGCGCGTCCTGAATCTGGCGCGTGAAGACGCTGTGGAAATCGTATCGGCTGACCCGGAACTCAATGATCCCGGCAACGAGACTCTGCTCGTAAACTACTCACTTTTATACAGCGACAAAGAGCTGCTTATCCTCTATTGACGGGGCTTGAGCCCTGCCGGACAGAAAAAGGATTGACTAAATCCCCCCTCTCATATTTGATGAAAAAAACCAATTTCAAAGAGGTGCCAATGAAGAAGCTGAGCATCATAGTCATGATCGTCATTGCGATCGGCGCGCTGAACGCGTTGAAATTCGATCCGGATTACTTCGTGTCCAAAACCGTCATCGCCTGTTTCACCAAAGATGCAGTGGGAAATGATACAGGAAAGATAGACTTTTCCAAGGATTCAGGTTTCGTCAGAACGGGACTGGGTTCTTTCGATAAAATCGCAGAGGAATACCACATTGTGGATATGCTGCAAGCCCATGCCTACGTGAAAGTTCCCACCTGGAACGACAACGGGGTGTATCTGCAGAACATCTACCGCCTGATTCTGGACTCGGATGAGCGTATCGACGACGCTGTCAACGCTCTTTCCAAAGACAGCAACCTGATCTGGGCCGAGTTGGAAGGCATCAACCGCAGCAAGTTTGTCCCCAACGATCCCATGATCACCTCTCAGTACATGCACGACGTGATGCAAAGCTATGACGCCTGGGACTACATCCAGGGCTCTTTCGATGTCAAAGTCGCGATCACGGATTCAGGCGTCAAATGGAACCATCCCGACTTGAGAGCGAATATTTGGGTCAATCCCGCGGAATCTCCCGGCATGACCATCAACTGGGACGCCGGCACGATCACAGGCGGCAACGGAACTGACGCAGGCGAAGGCGGTAACAAGATCGACGACCTTGTGGGCTGGGATTTTTACAACAACGACAACAACCCAATCCAGACCTATGCCCAGAACGATCACGGCACCCATGTCGCCGGATGCGCCGGAGCGGTTGGCAATAACGCCATCGGCGTGGTCGGTTCCTCACCGATAGTGTCCATCATCTCCTGCAAAGGCGCGTCAAATACTTCCCCTTCAACCGGAATTTCCTATGCCTACGATCAGGTCAAATACGCCGCGGAAGTCGGAGCGCATATCATCAACGCAAGCTGGGGCAGCGTGGGCACCGGAGCTTATCCGAATTCCATCGTCAACTACGCGACGGCCTTGGGCTCCTTGGTCGTGGCAGCCGCCGGCAATGAAAACACAGAACACAACGCCAGCTACCAGGACTATCCCGCGGACTGCACCAACGCGCTGTGCGTCGCCGCGACTGGACAGAACGACATCAAAGCAAGCTTTTCGGATTATGGCACTCCCATTGACATCTGCGCCCCGGGCGAAGGAATCCTTTCCACGATCATCAGCGCAAACGGTTATGACGCCTACGATGGCACCTCAATGGCGTCTCCCGTCGCCGCCGGCGTGGTCGCTTTGGTCAAAGCGCTGCATCCTGCGATGACCCCCGCCCAGCTAATGCAGAGAGTGATGATGACCGCCGACTATATCTATGACATCAACCCCACCTACACAGATAAACTGGGCGCCGGACGCATCAACGCTTTCACTGCCACGATGTATGACAAGATACCCAACATCACGATCGACGACACCATGGTCGAAGAGTTTTCCGGTGACGGAGACGGAGTTCCCAATCCCGGAGAAACGATCCGCCTCAAGGTCTCGCTGAACAACTTCCTCGATCCCTTCACAGGGCTCGCTTGGCTTCCCGCGAACAATCTGCAGGCTACTCTGCAGTGCAACTACCCCGGAATCACAATTATCGACGCGACTGCCAGTTACGGCACCCTGACCCCCGGCAGCACGATGTGGAACAACAACCAGCCCTTCAAGTTCGAGACTGTGGCAGCACTTCCTTCCGAACCGATCCCCTTCGAGCTTGTGGTCTCCGCGAACGCGACCAATCCTTTCCCCTACACCAAGACTCTGCCCTTCACGGTCGAACTCTCGCTGCTTCAGGACGGCTGGCCCTTCAACGTGGGCGGCGCTTCGAGTTGCAGCCCAATTATCGCCAATTTGGATAGCAATCCGGATAAAGAGATTGTTTTCGGCGACCAGGCAGGCAACATTCACGCCCTCAAAAGCAACGGCACAACCCAATTGAGCGGATTTCCCATCGCGACCGGCTCCGCGATCGTCGGCTCCATCGCGATGAGAGATGCCAACGGAGATGGTATCCACGAATTTGCCGCGACTCTGCAGAACAACAGCATCTTATACTTCAACCAGAACGGCACTACTCTGTGGACAATCCCCGCCGGTGGAACTCTCCGCTCAGGTCCGGTGATCGCGTCACTGGCCATGAATGACCAACGCCAGATCATAACCGCCACCCAGACCGGAAACCTGATCGTTCTCGATTCCAGCGGCAACACTTATCCTAATTTCCCGATTAGCGTCGGCGGGGCCGTGCTCGGTCCTCCCGCGATCGGAGACCTTAACGGAGACGGCATTCACGAGATCGTGGTCGCCACCCTCAACGGAAACCTCTGCGCCATCAACAGCGCCACCGGCCAAAACATCGCCGGATTCCCCGTCGCCATGCAGGGTGGCTCCCAGAATCCCATCACCATCGCCAACCTCGATACCGAACCAAACCCCGAGATCATCGTCAACACCAGCACCGCTGGGTACATTTTAGCTTACAACCACGACGGCAGCATCCACTTTGAAAAGAGCGTTGGTGCTCAGATCAAAGGCGGAGCAGTGATAGCGGACGTCAACAACGACAGCACCAAAGAGATCATCGTTATCACTGCAACTGGGATGCTCTACGTTATGAACGGTACGGGAGCCAACCTCGCCAATACACCGATCAACATAAACCAGGCTGTGGAATGCACTCCCACGGTTGCCCGCTTCGATGGCGACAACTATGCAGGTATCATCTTTGGCGATACCAACGGCTATCTCCACAGCGTGCGAGTCGACGGCACTGAATCCAGCAACTTCCCCATAGATCTGGGTGGTAACATCAAGATCTCCTCCGCTCTAAGGGACGTGGACAACGACGGCGACTTCGATATCGTCATCCCCAACGACTCCGGATTCTATATCATCGACGTCAAGCGTCCCGCTCAGGAAATTGAATGGGCATGCTATATGGGCACCTACAACCGCGGCGGAAACATCTATCAGGCCACTCCCGCCGACGACGTGACAGTCCCCGTGACGACAACTTCCCTGGGAAGCAACTACCCCAACCCCTTCAATCCCACCACCACGATCAGCTTCGAACTGGCTTCCCCGGGCGCGGTCACTCTGGATATCTTCAACCAGAAAGGACAGCTCGTCAGGACCCTGGTCGATTCTGAACAAGCCGCCGGAACCCACCATATCCTCTGGGACGGCAAAGACTCCACAGGAGCGCAGGCTGCCAGCGGCATCTATTTCTACCGCATGAAAAGCGGCAAGTTCTCCTCAACCCGTAAAATGGTAATGATGAAGTAAGCCCTCCGCGGCTGAGATACAACTGCACCGGGAACCCCGGCTCCCCCGCAGAGGGGATCGAGGTTTCCGGTGATTTTACAAGCAGAAGAAAGAGGTCACGCATGCCCGAACAAAAGGAATACCGCTCAAACAAATACCAGAACCTTGCCTGGATCGCCTCCCACTGGGGATACTATCTGCGCCTGAACGCGCACGTCATGCAGCAGGGAGTCCCCCTCTCCGAGCTGCTGGAGCTCAAATATCCCCTGCGCCTGCCAGACGCTCCCAAACCACCGCTGCTTTCCATCGACTTCACGGATGCCTGCGACCTCCAATGCGTCTATTGCAACAACCCCCTTTTCCCGCATCCCCGCACCATGATGAGCGAAGAAACCTTTGCCTGCCTGCTCAAAAGCCTGCGCGAGGCAAAGATCAACCGCGTCCGCATCGGAGGCGGCGAACCCATGCTGCATCCCAATTGCGCAGGGATGCTGCGCCAACTCGCCCCCCTGACCCGCTATCTGTCCATCATCACCAACGGCCAATGGCAGGATATTCATCATATCGACGAAATCCTGGTTTCCGGCGTGCATCTGATCGAGATCTCGATCGACGCCGGCGGCGCGAAGGTCTATGAGTCTTCCCGAAAGAACGCCAACTACCTGCGACTAATCCGCAACCTGCGCCACATGCGGTCCCTGCGCGACAAGCTGAAAACCAAAGCCCTGATCAAAGTCCGCCTGATGCTGCGTCCCTCCACCAAGCACTTCGAATGGCAGGAAACCCAGTTCTGGAAACGCTACGCCGATTGCGTCCTGCCCCAGATGCTGCTCAAGCATCCGGAAAGCGATTACGCGGAGGATGTCTTCTACACCACGCAAAATGACGCCCAGACAGCACCCGTGTGCACGATTCCCTTCAAGGACCTGCAAGTGCGTCCGGACGGCCGCGTCCCCCTCTGCCCCGCCCTGGGCTGCTCGATCGATCCGGAAAAGCAGCGCTTCGTCGGGCATGTCTGCACCGATACGCTCCTCAGCATGTGGAACAGCGAGGAACTCCGCTCCATGCGCCAGGCGCACCGCACCCGCGGCGGGGAGATCCTCGATCTCTGTAAAGGCTGCAACTACAGTTGACCCGTCTTTCATCCTGATTGATCAGGTTTGATTCATCTAAAATGAGCCGGGGCGATCCCGGCTTTTCTTCACCCAGACTTCACGAACCCCTGTTTCCCTATAAAGTATCACCCAAACTTGCAAATGGGTTTCACCTGTCACAGTGGTCGTAACTGTTTATAGGATTGTGAGATGAATAGGACTGGCTTTAGACTGTGCCACAGTGCTCTTTGGACGTTTTTGGACGATTCGGTATCAGGGTTTTTGCAAATATGCCCTAGTTTTAGGGTATTTTCAGACCATCAGATTTTCTGAAACTTTTATCTCATTTAATAGAGCCGTAACTGAAGTGCCAAAGTCCCTATCATCGTGAGCCACTGACTCTGATCAGCGTCTATAAACTCGATCTTAAAGTCCTTATTGAGGGGTTGGAGGGCAATTCCCTTATGAGCCTCATCGAAGTGTATTCTTTTCAAGGTGATACCAGTCTCATAGCGTACCGCACATATCTTCCCATTCGTGCCATCCCAGGTGACTTGCTTCTTGATTAAGACTATGTCATCGTGCAAGATCTGAGGTTCCATACTGGCACCATTGATTCTGAAGGCAACATAGCTGTCCGTTCCGAAGGGAATGTAGCGAGTGGGAACTTCGACTGATTCCGCTGGCTCATATCCTTCGGGAACTTCAATGGGTGATCCAGCGGCTATTTCCGCTACGATCGGAAAGATCGAAGTGCGCACGTAAGTGGTATCAAAATCATTCACTAAGACTGGCTTAC
>CAZKAA010000017.1:0-30230 GCA_964550575.1 uncultured Candidatus Cloacimonadota bacterium | reverse complement strand
ACGTCGGTGTAGATAACGTCTGCATTTTTCACGCCTTTGGCGACATCGTCGGTGATGGTGATGGTTGCGCCTGTTTCTTTGGCAACTTCCTTGCATTTCTTGAGCAGTTTGGGCTCGGGAGAAAGCTCTTTGGGGGTTACGATACGGAAGTCCATACCGGTCTTGGCTGCGCCAATCATCAGGGCGTTGGCAACGTTGTTGCGTCCGTCTCCGGAATAGACAAAGACCATTTCATTGAGCGGCTTGTTCAAATGCTCCATCGCGGTGAGGAAGTCTGCCAGCACCTGGGTGGGGTGGTCCTGGTCGGTAAGTCCGTTCCAGACCGGCACTCCGGCGTATTTGGCAAGCTCTTCCACGATTTCCTGACCGTAGCCGCGGTATTCGATGCCGTCATACATGCGTCCCAGCACTCTGGCTGTGTCGGCAATGGATTCCTTTTTGCCCATCTGGCTGCCTGTGGGGCCGAGATAGGTGACGTGCGCTCCCTGGTCGAGGGCGGCAACTTCAAAGGCGCAGCGGGTGCGGGTGCTGTCTTTTTCAAAGATGAGGGCGATGTTTTTGCCTTTGAGGCGCTGCTGCTCTGTGCCGGCATATTTGGCTTTCTTGAGGTCGAGTGAGAGGTCCAGCAAGAACCTGATTTCCTGCGGAGTGAAATCCATCAGGGTGAGGAAATGGCGGTTTCTCAGATTGAAGGACATTGTTTTCTCCTTGTCTTGCGGTATTATATCTTTGAGTGCCAAAAATCCCGATGGCGGATTAAAGGCAAGGAAATTCATCTTTGGGCCGGGACGGAACAAAAAACACTTGCCAGCAATCGCGCCTGAGAATTTATGCAGGAATGGGCTGCTGGTCCAGTATATAAATTTGAGATATCGAGATAAATAACATAAAGGATAGATCCGGATCTATGAAACCCTTTTTAATCCTGATCCTGCTGCTCCCGCTCATGCTCGGGGCGCAGCAATACACGCTTGACCAGTTGGTGGAATACGGCTTGCAAAACAGCTGGACGATGCAGAAATCCGCCCTTGGCTTTGAGAGCAGCGCATCCGCGCTAAGCTCGGCGAAATGGAATCTCCTGCCGGAAGCGGAGATCTATGCCGGCATCAAGAACGACTTTTACCACCCCCAGACACCCGCAGCCTCCGATCTCAGCAGCAATGCCGGATTCGCAGTCAGCAAAACGATCAGCCTCAACGACGCGGCATGGTTTAACTACAAATACGCGAAACTGGATGCCGAGAAGGCGAAACTGAGCCTGGCCAACAGCGCTTCCGCCTACGCCTACAGCGTTTTCTCCGCCTATCTGGACGTGCTGAGTTCCCAGAAGCAGCTTGCCTCCCTGAACAAGAATCTGGAGATCCAAAATCGGGTTTGGGAGCAGAGCAAGACGCTCAACCAACTGGGCAAGAACACTTCTTTCGACGTGAAGGAAGCCGAGATCGCGGTGATGAACTCCCGCATTTCGATCATGCAGCTGGAAAACACGATCGCCACCAAGCGCAGCGAGCTATTCGGGCTGGCTGGCATGCCGGACGAGGGATGGGATCTGACCGACCTACAACCGGACATGGAATATCAGGAACCCCAATTCTCGTCAGAGGAAAGCAACGCAGTGAAGCTGCTGCGGGCGGACCTGGAGAGAAGCGAACTTAGCCTCAAGCAGACCAAACTGGACTATCTGCCACGAATCAGCCTTGCCTATAACTTCAACCGCGGGGTGAGCGGTGAGAATTTCGATTTTGACCGCTACACCACTTCGCACACCGTCTCCCTGAACCTCAGCTATTCGCTCTGGAACCACTTCAAGCAAAGCCAGACAGTGAAGCGCTCCGATCTCAGCCTGCGCCTGGCTGAACTTGAGATCAAAGACCGCATCGACGCCCTGGACAGGCAGTATCAGATCTATACCCAGGAACTGGATTACCTTCTGCGGCTGGACGAACTCTATAAAGACAAGCTGGACCAGGCAGGCGAGCAGATCCGCATCGCGGAGGAACGCTATCGCCTCGGGCTGATCGAACTGCTGGAACTGGATAAGACCCGCGTTGAATATATCAACTCAGACATCGCCTACAACACCAACCGTTACCAGATCCTCGCCAGGCAGGAAGCCTTGAACAACCTGCTGTCGCAGAAGATCCAGGGCAAGTGGTAACCTCTTTAGGATATCTTTATGAAAAAGAAAATCAAATACATCATAATTGCGGCTCTGATCATCGCCGCCGTGGCAGTGTTTTTCGCCGTCCGCAAAAACAACAACAAGCCGGAATGGCGCACGGAACAGCCTTCCACTGGCACGGTCAGGGAAGTTGTGACCGCGACGGGAGCTATCAACCCATACGTCCTCGTTGAGGTGGGAACAGAGGTTTCGGGCACCATCAACAAGATCTTCAAGGATTTCAATGACAATGTCCGCAAGGGCGACCTGCTGGCAAAGCTTGATACCGAAATCCTGGCAACCAACCTGGAATCAGCCAAAGCGGATGTCAGCAAGGCGCAGATCACGCGGGACGAAGCCCTGATGGACTTCAACCTCAGCAAGGAGCTGTTTGAAAAAGGGATGGGGACCGAATATGACATGCAAAAGAACAGATTCTCCTACAACCAGTCCGAGCTAAACCTCTCCAACGCGAAACTGAAGATGCAGACAGCGCAGAAGAACCTGAACAACGCCACCATCACTTCGCCCATAGACGGCGTGATCGTCGCCCGCAACGTCAATGAAGGGCAGACCGTGGCAGCCAGCTTCAATTCCCCCACTCTGTTCACCATCGCCAACAATCTAGACCAGATGCAAATCACAGCCAATGTGGACGAAGCCGATATCGGCAAGATCAAGGTGGACATGCCGGTCGAATTCACAGTGGACGCCTACGCCGGCGAGCAGTTCACGGGTTCTGTGCAGCAGATCAGGCTCAATTCCACTGTCGAGCAAAACGTCGTCAGCTACAGCGTGATAATCGACGCCGACAATCCCGGTCACAAGCTCCTGCCGGGCATGACGACCAACGTGACCATCATCATCCAGTCCAAGGAAAACGCGCTGCGCATTCCCGAAACCGCGACCCGCTTCTCCCCCAGCAAGGAAGTGTGGGAACTCTTCGGCCTCAAGTGGGACGAAGAACTGATCGCCAACGCGCGCAAGTCCGCGATGGAGAAATTGATGGCAAACCAGACTGCAGCGATGGGAACCGCAAACGCGCAAACTTCAGACCGCAAGGTAAGTGCGGATTCGAGCCAAACCGCAAGAGCGACGCGTCCAATGCCCGGTGGCAGGCCCCCAACCGGAACTGAGAACGGAAGGCCATCCGGGTTCTCAAGAGCTGGCGGCGGCAATTCCCGCATGGCTTCGATCTGGATCCTGAAAGGAAAAACCCCTGAACTGATTATGGTCAGAACCGGTGTATCCGACGGAGCGAATGTTGAAGTTCTCAGCCAGCTTGATCCCAAGACCACCATCATCACCGGCGTGAACTACAAAGACCCCTCGCAGGCCAAAGGAAGCAGCGCGATCCAGAGCGGTCCAGGCATGGGACCCAGATTCTGAGCATGGGCGACAACATTCTGCTCTCCACGCAAGGCCTGACCAAAACGTATCAGATGGGCGACATCCACGTCCACGCCTTGAGGGGAATCGATATCGAGATCAAGGAAGGGGAGTTCATCGCCATCATGGGCGCCAGCGGGTCCGGCAAGACGACATTTATGAACCTGCTGGGATGTCTGGACAAGCCCACATCCGGCTCATACATCCTGGATGGGATAAATGTGCACGGCATGAATGACGCTGAGATAACCAAAGTGCGCAACCAGAAGATAGGCTATGTGTTCCAGTCCTTCTATCTGCTGCCCCGCACCACCGCTTTGGAAAATGTCGAGCTCCCGCTTCTGTATTCGCGGAGCGTTACTCACAAAGAACGCCATACCAGATCCATGCACGCCCTGGAAACAGTTGGATTGGGAGACCGCGCCAGGCACTTTCCGAACCAGCTTTCAGGAGGGCAGCAGCAAAGGGTCGCGATCGCCCGCGCCATCGTTAACGACCCGGTATTCCTGCTTGCGGACGAACCGACAGGCAATCTGGACACCCGCACCAGCGTGGAAGTGATGGCCTTTTTCCAAAAGCTGCACACGCAGGGAAAAACAATCATCCTGGTTACCCACGAGTTCGATATCTCACAATACAGCAAACGCATCATCACCTTTCGAGACGGCAGGATAATCTCGGACATGGCGAACCATGAACAGCGTATCGCAGAGGAAGACTTGAAAAAGCTTCCCCGGCTGGACGCGGACGAGGAGGAATAGCATGTCCATCCTCGGAATCATCCGCATCGCCCTAAAATCCCTCACCCGCAATAAAACCAGAACTTTTCTCACCATGCTAGGGATCATCATCGGCGTCGCCGCGGTGATCACGATGATCGCCATCGGGCAGGGCGCAAAGCAGATCGTCGATGACCAGATCAGCAGCATGGGCACCAATGTGATCATGGTCATGTCCAATTTCACTAACACGCAAAACACCGCCCGTCAAGCGGCAGGTTCCGGTAACACGCTTGAGGAATCCGACGCCGAGGCAATCTCGAACCAGGTCGACGGAGTTTTGCACGTATCGCCAGTCTATAATACGTTCGGGCAATTGAAGTATGACAGCAACAACTGGCGCGGCAGGATCATGGGAGTGGACGTCAACTACTTCCAGATCCGCAATATGGAAATCGAGAACGGTGACTATTTCTATTCCTCCGAAGTGGAAAACGGAGCCAAGGTATGCGTGATCGGCAATACGGTCGCGGAAAACCTCTTCGCGGGAGTGGACCCCGTGGGCGAGATCATTCGCATCCGCAACATACCATTCACAGTCAAGGGAGTTTTAAAAGCCAAAGGCCAAACCGCGATGGGTTCTGATCAGGACGATGTGGTCCTGACGCCTTATACGACTGCTTCCACAAGGTTGATTGGAGCGCGGTGGAGATTTTTAACCATTATCGTTTCTGCAGAATCAAAAGAACGTATCCCGCTGGTGCAAGAAGATATTATGAATATTCTGCTCTCCCGCCATCGCGGTACCAGCAGCCTTGATTTTTCCATCAGCTCTCAAACAGACGTAGCGGAAGCGGCGAACACGGTCTCCAACACCATGACACTACTTCTGGCAAGCATTGCCGGGATCTCTCTGCTGGTTGGCGGCATCGGAATCATGAACATCATGCTGGTTTCCGTGACCGAGCGTATTAAAGAGATCGGCATCCGCATGGCAGTTGGCGCTGGCAAGCGCGATGTTCTCCTGCAGTTCGTCATCGAAGCGATCACAATCAGCATCCTGGGAGGCATCATCGGGATCGTGCTTGGGTTGGCAGTCTCCGGATTGCTGGGAAAATATATGGACTGGAGTGTCCATGTCACCACCTGGTCAATATTCCTATCGGTTGGATTTTCCTGCATAATAGGGGTTTTCTTTGGCTGGTATCCAGCCCGCAAGGCAGCAAATCTCAACCTGATAGACGCTCTCAGATATGAATGACCGCATTTTGAAGTAATTTAAACCTCTACAGAAGTATAACCCGCGCAACCCCGGATACCGACTTACTGGTAACCGGGGTTTTTATTAACCTATGTTTTAGTCTGCATTCAAACCCAGTTCAAGGAGTTGTTTTGCTAGCATGCAGCGATGAAAATTGCTTATCTGTGAAATCGGAACCTGAGCCACAAAAGTTTCGCAGAATGCAGATAGATAACATATGTGACACAAAATCGGGATACCCTATAATAAAGATTCTGAAAGGTTTACGTAGCCTAACTGAAAGAGGGCATGATAAGCCTAACTGAGAAAATTATTCTTGACAGAAAACTAAGACCTTGTTAGTTGAGAACTTAAAATAAACACTTCCAACTGGAGAACCACATGAGTATACCTAAGTTGCTATGCTGGTGTGTGTTGCTGATAGCGATGTCAGCTTCACTTGGCGCACAGGCGTCAGACTGGGTTTGGGCTAAGCGCGGAGGGGGTTCTGATATTGAGTACAGCAAGTCGATAGCGGTCGATGCTGCCGGTAACTCCTATATCACCGGCTACTACAAAGGCAATGCTGTCTTTGGCACAACCACATTAACCGGCAGCACCAGTAATCACGATGTCTTTGTGGCGAAGGCCGACCCCAGCGGCAACTGGCTCTGGGCGAAGAAGGCTTCCGGAAGCGCGGACGACTATGCCTCTGGCATTGCAATCGATCCTGCGGGGACGTATGCTTATGTCACAGGTTCATTCAACTCAGCCACCATGACCTTTGGTAGCATCTCCATTACTCGCACAGGCACAGCCAACACAGATATCTACGTGGCCAAGCTGAACGCTTCCACCGGCGCGTGGATTTGGGCCACCAAAGCTGGCGGAACGCAGCCCGATAACGGTTACGGGATTAGCCTGGATGCAAACTCCAACGTTTTTGTGACCGGCGATTTCAACGGAACCGCGACCTTTGGGTCCCTGCCCTCGCTGACTTCTTCCGGTTCGAACGATATCTTCGCCGCCAAGCTTGACAACAATGGCATATGGCAATGGGCGACCAAAGCTGGTGGAGCAGGCGGCGAACAGGGAAACGCGATTGGAGTCTCTCCGGAAAGCGGCATAGTCATTACCGGCGGTTACAAATCCACGACGGCTTCCTTTGGTTCGCTTCAGCTCACGAACAGCGGCGATTCGGACGTCTTTGTCGCCAGACTCAGCGAAGCGGGTGCCTGGGAGTGGGTTTCCAAGGCTGGCGGGGCTGGCCTGGATAACGCTTACGCCCTCTCGACAGACCCATCCGGCAACATCTACCTCACGGGCGTGAAGGGCAACAACGCGATGTTCGGCGCGATCTACCTGGGCGGCACTGATTCCTACGATATGTTTGTAGCGAAGATCGATGCAGAGGGAACCTGGCTGTGGGCGAACAAAAGTACCTGCCCCAGCTATGATTTTGGCTACGGAATATTTGCCGACGCCTGGGGCGAGGTCGTCCTGACCGGCAATTTCTTCGGCACCGCCGTATTCGGTTCGACCACCCTGACTGGCAACGCCGCTTCCAACTCAGACGCTTTTATCGCCAAGATCAGCTCCGGTGGTACTTGGACAAGCGCCGAAAAACTGGGTTCCTCAGGCATGGATTCCGGCTATGGCGTTTATGTAGACGCTTCCGCGAACGTTTATTGGTACGGCCAGTTCTCGGGCACCGTGACCCTGGAATCATTCAACCTGACCAGCAACAATGGCAGCCAGGACATCTTCATCGCAAAACAGGCTAACACGCATATCTCCCTACTGGCTCCCGTTGGCGGAGAGCAATGGATCGCCGGCACGGCGCATACCATTAATTGGTCTTCTTCAAACATCCAGAACATTCTTCTACATTATAGCCAGGACGGTGGAGCAAGCTGGTTCGCAATAACACCCGATCCGATCAGCGCCGGATCCGGTTTCTATAACTGGATTGTGCCGAACATTAACAGCACGACCGTGCTGGTACGCGTTCAAAGCTATGAAAATCCAGACCTGTTCGCAATGACTCCCCAGCCTTTTTCCATTTACATTCCTCTTACTCTCCAATCCCTCAACGATGGGGGAGCTTATATCGCCAATACGGTTCAGGATATTGTCTGGACAGCGAATAACGTAAACCAAGTTTCCCTGGATTACAGCCTCGACGCCGGAGAAAACTGGACTCAGATCAATACAGCCCCTATACCCGCAAACGAGGGTGTTTTCCCCTGGACTCTTCCCCAGACGATTTCGGATGAATCGCTGGTACGCGTCAGAGACTGCTCAAATCCCGGAATTAACGACACTTCAAACTCCCCCTTCACCATCTACATTCCTCTGATCCTGCAATCCCTGAACGGCGGAGAGAATGTCATCTACCGCGCCAATACGGTTCAGGCCATTCAATGGAGCGCCATGCAGGTCAACGACGTCTATCTGGATTATAGCACAGACGCCGGCGCTACCTGGCAACCGATCCTGGATACTCCGCTCCCGGCAAATCAGGGCTCCTATGACTGGACATTGCCGGAAATAACATGTTATTGCATGAAAGTCCGAGTGCGCGACAGCGTGTCACCGGATATCGTTGCCGTGTCATCCAGCACCTTTGGAATCAGCCTTCCCCTGACCATGGAATCGATGCATGGCGGACAGGGCATCGACTTTGCCGCGAGTTCCGCCCAGGACATAATCTGGACAAGTTTTATGGTTGACCAGGTGGTTCTGGAATACAGCACAGATTCCGGCCAGACATGGATTCCGATCACTGACGAACCGATGCCTGCCACCTCCCAGAACTACACATGGATTCTGCCCAACCTTACCTGCTATAATGTCCGGGTTAAGATAACAGAGGTTGCTGATCCCTTTGCCAGCGTGATGTCGCAGAACGATTTCGCAATAATCATTCCCCCAACCGCGCCAGCGAATGTGGATGCAGCTCCGGACCCGACAAGTCCCGAAAATTTCCAGCTATCCTGGGACGTTGTTTTGACCGATGTAAACGGAGACCCGATCCAGCCAGACGGCTATCGCATATATTATTGCACAAGGGCTTCGGATAACCTTGATGATTACACCCTGCTTGCCGAAGTAACGGACGGCACCAGCTTCGTTCATTCTGGGGCGACTCAACTTCTGGGTAACGTCTTCTACAAAGTTGTTGCCTTCAAGGAATAATCTCATAATCAAACATGCTTAATAAGGCTGGGGTCAAGCGATCCCAGCCTTTTTTGAGCTTCTAGAGTAAGGCTTTTCAAGGATATTGTCGCCTGGCTCTGGAAAATTACTTGACGTAAATCTGATTCTTGTGTATAGGATTTCATAGCTGATCCGCCAAGGAGGTATGGTGAACATAATTAAGCTCATACTTGTCCTTTTTATATTGCTGCTCTGGCAATTCATCGTTGCTCAAACGCCTTCCTGGGTTTGGGCTAAGCGCGGAGGGGGTTCTGATATTGAGTACAGCAAGTCGATAGCGGTCGATGCTGCCGGTAACTCCTATATCACCGGCTACTACAAAGGCAATGCTGTCTTTGGCACAACCACATTAACCGGCAGCACCAGTAATCACGATGTCTTTGTGGCGAAGGCCGACCCCAGCGGCAACTGGCTCTGGGCGAAGAAGGCTTCCGGAAGCGCGGACGACTATGCCTCTGGCATTGCAATCGATCCTGCGGGGACGTATGCTTATGTCACAGGTTCATTCAACTCAGCCACCATGACCTTTGGTAGCATCTCCATTACTCGCACAGGCACAGCCAACACAGATATCTACGTGGCCAAGCTGAACGCTTCCACCGGCGCGTGGATTTGGGCCACCAAAGCTGGCGGAACGCAGCCCGATAACGGTTACGGGATTAGCCTGGATGCAAACTCCAACGTTTTTGTGACCGGCGATTTCAACGGAACCGCGACCTTTGGGTCCCTGCCCTCGCTGACTTCTTCCGGTTCGAACGATATCTTCGCCGCCAAGCTTGACAACAATGGCATATGGCAATGGGCGACCAAAGCTGGTGGAGCAGGCGGCGAACAGGGAAACGCGATTGGAGTCTCTCCGGAAAGCGGCATAGTCATTACCGGCGGTTACAAATCCACGACGGCTTCCTTTGGTTCGCTTCAGCTCACGAACAGCGGCGATTCGGACGTCTTTGTCGCCAGACTCAGCGAAGCGGGTGCCTGGGAGTGGGTTTCCAAGGCTGGCGGGGCTGGCCTGGATAACGCTTACGCCCTCTCGACAGACCCATCCGGCAACATCTACCTCACGGGCGTGAAGGGCAACAACGCGATGTTCGGCGCGATCTACCTGGGCGGCACTGATTCCTACGATATGTTTGTAGCGAAGATCGATGCAGAGGGAACCTGGCTGTGGGCGAACAAAAGTACCTGCCCCAGCTATGATTTTGGCTACGGAATATTTGCCGACGCCTGGGGCGAGGTCGTCCTGACCGGCAATTTCTTCGGCACCGCCGTATTCGGTTCGACCACCCTGACTGGCAACGCCGCTTCCAACTCAGACGCTTTTATCGCCAAGATCAGCTCCGGTGGTACTTGGACAAGCGCCGAAAAACTGGGTTCCTCAGGCATGGATTCCGGCTATGGCGTTTATGTAGACGCTTCCGCGAACGTTTATTGGTACGGCCAGTTCTCGGGCACCGTGACCCTGGAATCATTCAACCTGACCAGCAACAATGGCAGCCAGGATGTTTTCATCGCCAAAAAAACCAATATGCCCATCTCAGTGCTCTCCCCCAACGGCAGTGAGGAATTGATCATCGATACCACCGTTGAGATCGGTTGGACATCCGCAAATATCACGGAAGTACTAGTTGATTACAGCATAAACAACGGAAACGCCTGGACGCAGTTAACCCCACAACCTATCCCCGCAACCCCCGCGAGCCTGATTTGGACAATACCGGACTCGCCAAGTACCCAAGCCCTAATCCGTGTCCGTTCTGCCGCGAATGCCAGCTTATGGGACGCATCGGACAGCGCGTTCACCATAATGCAACCGCCCTCTCCACCCGAATCCGATTTCAGCGCAACGCCTCTGAGCGGGCTCGAGCCTCTGGAAGTCCAGTTCACAGACAACTCTATGGCGGTAAGCGGCTCTATAGTTTCCTGGTTTTGGGATTTCGGTGACGGCGAATCCTCAAGCCTGCAAGACCCTCTGCACACCTATCTCGATGACGGTGTCTACACAGTAAGCCTGACAGTTGCCAACTCCTATGATTTGTCCGATACTGAGATAAAATCATCCTACATAACCGTTGAGCCCTCATATCCGGAAATACTTCTGCTGAGCGAAGACGTCATCGACTTCGGGCTCTGCGACCTAGGAGCCCAGTCAGCCCCTCACAACGTCGTTCTGGCAAACACCGGCACCGCGCCGCTGAACATTACAAACGTTTACTTTCCCTCAGGACCCTTGCACTTCCAGTTTTCCGAACCGCGTAACTTCACCATACCTCCGGACAGTACCGCCGTAATTCAAGTCTGGTTTGCGCCCCTGAGCGCTGGGCAGCTAAGCGATTTTCTACTGATCGAAAACGATTCCTACAACACCCAAGCGATAGTGATCACCCTGCTCGGAACCGGGATGGAATACATGTCCCTGCCGGAAGCGGATTTCAGCGCGGATCCTTTGTTTGGGCTGGTTCCCCTTGCTGTTCAATTCACGGATTTATCAGTTCCCGGCGCCGGATCGATCAACCTATGGCAATGGGATTTTGGCGACGGAACCTATTCAACCGAGCAAAATCCTCTACATACCTACCAGAGTCCGGGGTTGTACGACGTTTCCCTGACCGTCCATAACACCATCAACCAGAGTGACGACATGTCACGCGAGGGATACATCACAGTAATCCCAACCGAAATTCTCCTGGAGCTGCTAAGCCCCTCCCCGATAGACTTCGGAGAGATCATTGCCGGCACTCATTCGGAGTATCAGGATGTTATCATCAGAAACGCGGGAACCGCCGCCTTAACCATCAGCGATGTTTGGCTTGGTGCATCCTTGTGTTTTTCTTTTATAGAACCTTACCGGCTTTTCACCCTCGAACCCGGCCAGCAGGAGACCATCCTGGTACGCTTCACTCCGCAAAGCGCAGGAGTTTTTACGGACTCTCTTTTCATAGAGAACGACTCAAGCAATCTACCGCTACTCGCAATACCTCTGTATGGAACTGGATATGTTGTCTACGATCCCCCTGTCGCGGATTTCGTCGCCTCCGAGGTCTCCGGGCTGGTTCCGCTGATAGTGGAGTTCGTGGACCAATCCCAACCTGGCAGCGGAGAAATTATTACTTGGGAATGGGATTTTGGCGACGGCGCGGTATCCACCGATCAGCATCCCACGCATGAATATACTCAAGCGGGGTTGTACACGGTCATCCTGTCGGTAACGAACAGCAACAGCCTGTCGGATACGGTAACACGAGCAGGATACATCTCAGTTCTGACCCCGGTTGGACAGATAGCGCTATTGAGCAGTCCCAGCCTTGACTTTGGCGAAGTCTTTCTCGGCCAGACTACTCCGGAAATCCCTGTGCGCATCAAAAACAACGGAAATCGCGACATAGCTCTTGGCGAACTAAGTCTGCAAGGAGAAAATCAAGTCTTCCAATTCCGTTTGGGGGATGACAGCCTGATCCTGACTCCCGGCGAGACAGACTCGATCTTCGTATGCTGCCAGCCAGATGTAGCTGGGGAATTGATTGCAACCCTTTTTATACCAAACGATTCGGATAATCTGCCTCTGTTGAGCGTGGCTCTTTCTGTAACCGCGGATTACGCGCCTCCCCTCCCTCCGGAAGATCTGACTGCTTATAAAGCCGGCAATGATATCCGCCTGTCATGGGACGGAGTGATCTGCGATGTTTTGGGCAATCATATCTCTGTCGAGTATTATCTGGTGTATAACAACGGTTCGCTTAACCCCTACGGAGATTTCTTCTTTCATGGGCTTACGGCAGATCCGGATTACATCCATGCTGGTGCGGCCTTGTTTTCGCCAAGGATGTTTTACAAGATAGTCGCTTGGGATTCCATTCCCGGAATCTTGCCTGGAAGCGAAGCGGACCTCTATCTGCAGGATAATCTGCTCCCGGGAATGTGCGAAGCGGAAGTGCTGCAGATTCTATCCGAGGCAGAGAGCATTGCCTGCCGCATGAAAAAAGGCTTGTCCTACTGATCTGCTGCCAGACTGATCCTTACGATCCATGGTAGGGATGCAACTCCCGTGGGACCGGTCTCAATTCCAGCGCATGTTTTGCGTCATATCCTCCCCCTATCCACCCGCTTGGCTACCGGGAGGATAGAGGGAGGCAATCGGGAGGCCAGAGGGACGGAAAGAAGGGCGGAGAAGCTATCGCGGCAGAGGATTTCGCAGATTAGCAGGAAGGTATATAGCTGGATATCGGCTTCTGAGGTTTGGGTCAATCCATCCCGATGATGTTGCGAAGTTCTTTGATCTTGGCGGCCGCAAGGACACGCGCTTTGGCAGAGCCTTCCTCGAGAACATGCAGGATCTCCGCAGGCCTCGAGATCAACTCCGTGTAGCGTTCGCGCAAAGGGGTCAGATGCGCGTTCATTGCTTCAAACAGAGCCTGTTTCGCATGTCCCCAGCCCATGCCGCCAGCCAGATAACGCTGGCGTAGTTCCTCAACTTCATCCGCTCCAGCGAAATTGCGGTAGAGGGAGAATATCGTGCAGGTCTCCGGATCTTTGGGCTCGTCGACAGTCTGCGAATTGGTGACAATGCGCATGACCAGCTTGCGCAGTTCTTTTTCCGGCGCGAACATCGGAATCGTGTTCCCATAGCTTTTGGACATTTTACGCCCATCCAGGCCGACCAGGGTTTTGCTGTGCTCGGTCGCCATCGCCTGGGGTATGCGGAAGCATTCTTTGCCATAAGTGAAATTGAAGGTCTGCGCGATGTCCACCGCCATCTCGACATGCTGGAACTGGTCGTTGCCGACCGGAACAAAGTCGGTATCGAAAAGAAGAATGTCAGCCGCCATCAGCACCGGATAGGTGTACAAACCCATGTTCACCCCGTCGTCAGGATCGCGCCCCGCTTCGGCGTTTGCTTGCAGCATCGCTTTGTAGGCGTGGGCGCGGTTCATCAGACCCTTGGGCGTGAACGCGAGCAACATGGTCAGCAATTCGAAAGTCTCGGGAACCAGAGACTGCTTGTAGAAAAGGACTTTGTCCGGATCCAGGCCGGAAGCGAGCCAGGCAGCAGCGATCTCAAGCGTCATCTGCCTGATTTCGGAGGGATCCTTGCAGGAATTAAGGGCATGGTAGTCCGCGATAAAATAGCGGGTTTCGCAGGTTTCTGAGAGATGCAGGGCTGGTTTTATCGCGCCCAGATAGTTTCCGATGTGGGGAATTCCTGTCGGCTTAATGCCTGTCAAGGCTACTTTCATTGATGCTCCTAATCATTGATCGCTGATCCGAACAGGTCGGATTCGATCACGTCCTCGATGATAACCTTGCGGATCTGGCCCGGGGCAAGCCCCTCGCCGCGCACAAAGGCAAGCCCGTCGATCTCTGGCGCCTGAAACCAAGCCCTGCCGGAGAAAAGACCTTCCTCATCATCATCCGGCAAATCTTCGATCAGGACTTCGACCGTGCTGCCGACAATCTGTTCCAGCATTTCGGTCATGCGCTCCCTCTGGAAGGCGAGCAGTTCGTCCTGGCGGCTTTCGGCAAGCTCATCGGGAACCTGGGCTTCCATTTCGCAGGCTGGAGTGCCTTCCTCAGGGGAAAACTGAAATACGCCCAGATGCAGGAATGGAACCTCTTGGGCAAATCTCAGCAGCGCGTCCGCATCGCGGTCCGTCTCCCCGGGAAATCCGCTGATCAGGGTCGTGCGGAGGACTGCGTGCGGGATCTCACTGCGAATTGAGGTGAAAAGTTCACGCAGTTCCTGTTTGCCAAGCTTTCTGTTCATGGCTGTGAGAATGCGGTCTTCGCTGTGCTGGATGGGTATCTCAAAATAGGGCAGCAGTTTGGGCAATTTGTTCCAAAGCGGGAGCCAGGCTGGGTCAAAATGGTCCGGATGCATGTACATCACGCGTATCCAGCGAAACTGGGGAATTGCGTGCAGCTTTTCCAGAAGCTCAGGCAGAGCGCGCCTGCCGTATATGTCCATCCCGTAGTTTGCCGTATCCTGAGCGATAACGATAAGTTCCAGAGCGGGGCTTTCAGAGTCCGCGGCAAGAGATTCGGCTTCCCTGACAAGATCTTCCATGGGCACGCTGCGCAGGGTGCCCCGGATCGAAGGAATCGTGCAGAATGAGCAGCAGTTCCCGCAGCCGTCGCTAATGCGCAGATAGCGGTGGAATCCGCCAAGCACCGTCACGCGGCCGGGATTTTCCCTGTGTTCCAGGTTAAGCCATTTTTCCAGGGCCGAAAAGTCCTTGAGGCCAATCCATTGATCGACTTCGGGGAATAAATCCTGAAACTCAGCGAGTCCGCGATTCATCACGCAACCGGTGACAGCAAGCTTCTGGCCGGGAACGGCCTGCTTGATCTCCGACAGCTCGCAAAGCACGAGATCAAGTTCCTGCAGGGACGCTTCCAGGAACGAGCAGGTGTTTACCAGCACCAGATCCGCATCCTCAGGTTCGGCAACCTGCTTCAGGCCAGCCCTTTCCAGGATTCCGGCGAAGATCTCGCTGTCCACGAGGTTTTTGGCGCAGCCCAAGCTTTCCAGATAATAGGTTTTCATGAAAGGGGGTGGATAAACAATCCGGAGCGCAGTTTTGGCTCGAACCAGGTTGATTTGGGAGGCATGATCTCGCCCGCGTCGGCGATACCGATCAACTCGTCCATGGAGGTGGGATACATGGCAAAGGCAACTGCTTCGCGGCCGCTGTCCACCCTGCGCATCAATTCACCCAAGCCGCGGATGCCGCCCACGAAATCAATACGCTTGTCCCGGCGCGGATCGCCGATACCCAAGATAGGGTGCAGTAAATTGTCCTGCAGGATGGAAACGTCGAGCGAAGTGACGACATTTGCGGCGTCCCAGGTTCCCTGGCGGGGTGTCAAGCGATACCAGGTGTGATCGAGATACATGCCGATCTCATGGGTGTGCCCGGGATGAAACTCCGCCTGGCCGCTGATTGGCATAACTTCGAACTTGTTGCCGACTTTTGAAAGAAACTCCTCTTTCGAGAGCAAGTTAAGGTCTTTGACGACCCGGTTGTAATCAAAAATCTTGAGTTGGTTGTCTGGGAAGATGACAGCCATAAAGAAGTTGAACTCCTCGTCACCTGTATAGTCCGGGTGTTGATCGCGGCGAAGCAGGCCAACCTTGGCTGCGGATGCAGTGCGATGATGGCCGTCCGCCACATAGAGGCAGGGCAACCCGCCAAATTCTCTCTGGATCAGGCTGATATCCTGAGGGTCGTCCATGAGCCACAGGGTATGGCCAATCCCGTCATCTGACGTGAAGTCATAGACTGGGTCCTTGGACGCCATGACTTTCCCTACCACCGCGTCGATCGCATCCTGATGACGATAAGTGAAGAAAACCGGCGAAGCGTGGGCGTCGCAGGCATCAACATGGCGTATACGGTCTGCTTCCTTGTCCGCTCTGGTGAATTCATGCTTTTTGATCAGACCATCCATATATTCATCGACCGACGTTAGGCCAACTAGTCCCGTCTGCGCCCTGCCGTCCATGATCTGTCGATAGATATAGAACATCGGCGCGGAATCCTGCTTCATCAGGCCGCGAAGGGCATAGCTGTCCAGATTCTCTTTTGCCTTGGCATAGACGGAGGGATCATAGAGATCTGTGCCCAGGGGCAGATCGACTTCAGGCTTCTCGACGTGAATATAGCTCAGCGGATGTTTTTGTACTTCAATCCGCGCTTCGTCTGAATCCATCACGTCATAGGGCAGGGAAGCAATCTCTGCCGCTTTTTCCGGAATCGGGCGCAAAGCCCGGAAGGGTTTGAAAGTCGCCATGGTGGCTCTCCTGTTTATGTTTCTTTATTTAAAATACTCTTTGAGAACTTTGATCATCGCCTTATGGTCGCATACGCCAGCTGTTTCGCGAATCGAGTGCATCGCCCAAAGGGGATTTCCCACGTCCACGGCCGGTATGCCAAGCTGCGCCGCGACTATGGGGCCGACCGTGCTTCCGCAAAGCAGATCGCTGCGCATGATAAAAGTCTGGCAGCCAACTCCCGCCGCTTCGCACAAAGCAACGAACTTCTGGCTGCTGGAAGCGGTTGAGGCGTATTTGTATCCGGCGTTCCATTTGACGACGGGGCCGCCATTCATCTTTGGTGAAGCGCTGGCATCGTATTTCTCAGGATAGGAGGGATGATACGCGTGCGCCATGTCGCCGGAAACTAGGAAGGAATTACGCAAAGCAAGGAAATACCCCTCGCGGGAAAGCCCCTGTGTCAAAGCAATTCTCTCCAACACTTCGGATAGAATGGCCGAATCAGCTCCCTGCGGAGTCCCAGAGCCGATTTCTTCGTGATCGTATAGAGCAGCAACGCAAGTAGCTTCTGGAACTTCGGTATCCGTTATAGCTCTGAGGATAGCGTGGCTCATGCCCAAATTATCGAGCCTGCCGCTGACGATCAGACTACCGTCCAGACCTGCGAGCACAGCTTTCTCAAAATCGTATAGGAACAACTCCATATCCGCGATCTGCTCAGGGCTGACCTGAAGCTCTTCAGCAAGGGCTGCGAGCAGTGGATTTCCGGCTTGGGAACCGGTGTCGATAATCGCCTGTAGATGGGTTTGCTTGTTGTACACAAAACCGTTGTTAACTTCTCGGTTAAGATGGATGGCAGCGTTGGGTATTATCGCTGCTGGACGCTTGAGATCAACTGGCACAACAACCGTCTGCCCTTCTTTCCTGACCGCGACGCGCCCGGCAATTCCGAGATTACGATCCAGCCAAGTGCTGATGATCGGTCCGCCATAAACCTCCACCGCGACGCGGGAGACGCCGTTCTCCGTCTTGACGCTGTGCGGTTTGATCTTCAGCGAGGGGCTGTCTATATGGGCGGCGGCGAGGTGGAAACCTGTTTCAGCTAGTGATTTCGAGCCAATGATCCAGGCCGAAACAGCAGTCTCGCGGCAGATAAAGTATTTGCCGCCCTGGACCAGAGCCCAGGATTCGTTTTCTTTCAATTCGACAAAGCCAGCCTGCAGCAGGCGCTTGCTTATCTCATGCGAAGCCTGCGCCGAAGTGGGCGAGGAATCAAGAAAAGACAGCAGATCTTCTATATGGGCGTTCATACTGGATGCTCCAATGGTGTTTTATAATGCGGACTAGTTTTTTTCTCCCGCATATCCTGTCAAAGGGATAATCAGCGATACAAATAGCGTTTGATCTTCTGTGTCGGTGTTTTTTGGAAAGGTTCGTTGACGATGTGGATTTTGGCAATTCGGCTGAAGTCGGCTAGCACATTATTCACGTGTTGCCGGTTTTCTTCCATGATCTCCGCAACCTTTGATTCCGGGATATGCGCCTGATCGAGGGCTTCCAGGTCCGGGTAGACAAGCGCGTGTAATTGCCTGTCTCGCTCCAGTACCAGGGCTTCGAGCACATACGGCAGATTGGCCAGCTTCTGCTCCACCAGTTCGGGATATATGTTCTCGCCGCTGGGTCCAAGGATCATATTCTTGCTGCGTCCACGCAGATAGATGAATCCGTCTTTGTCCAGGGTTCCGATGTCGCCAGTGTGCAACCAGCCGTCTCGCAAAGCCTCCCGGGTTGCCTCGGGATTATTGTAATATCCTGAGAAGACCGGATCGCCGGAAAGCAGGACTTCGCCGGGGATTCTCGCCGGATCGGTGGACTCAATCTTGCAGCGTAATGAAGGGACGATCTGGCCGCTGGACTCAAAGCGATGTTCAAACCACCTTGCATAACTGATCAGCGGACCGCACTCAGTCATTCCGTAACCGATGGTGAAAGGAAATCTAATCTTCTTCATGAACTGCTCGACTTCCGCATTCATTGGAGCACCACCGGCGATAAGTTCCGTGATCTGGCCACCAAAAGCGTCGATAAGTTTGCTCCTGATCTTCTTTGCGACGATCGCGTTGAGCAACGGAAGCTTCAATAGGGTACGCATCTTTGGCGTTTCAACCAAAGGCTGGAGCTGGCGCTTGTAGATCTTTTCTATAAGTAGGGGAACTACGAGCACAACGTTGGGTTTGAGATCCTGCAAAGCGCTGAGAAGAACCTTGGGAGCAGGAAGCTTGTCCATGAAGTTTATATGGTTGCCCCTCGTCACGGGATAGAGCAAGTCAAACGCGCAGGCATATGAATGCGCCAGAGGCAAAAAAGCGAGAACTTTCGCTCCGACCTTGAACAGCAGCTTCTCGCGAGCGTAGATCAAGTTGGCCAGCAGCGACCTGTGGGGAAGCATCACTCCCTTGGCAAAACCGGTTGTGCCGGAAGTGTATATAATGGAAGCGATATCTTCGTTGTCGCAAATATCCGAGATGTTAAAGCCGATTGCCCTGAGATTGGCAATTTCTTTCGTTTCAGACAGCGGTTTGACCAAATCCTTGCGCGCGTCGGCATTATTCACCAACAGCCCCATGTCATCTAGTGAAAAGATGTATCTAACCTTGCGGAACTGCTCTGCCTCAATGGCGTCATACTTGTCTTTGCTGATAAAAAGTACCTCTGCGTCAGAGTGGTTCACGATATGAGCTGTGTCTTCCGGCGAGAAGTTTGCCAGGATCGGGACGATCGTGCCACCGTAGGTAATGGTCGAGAGCCATACTATGCCCCAGTTGCTGCCATTTTTCCCGGCAAGGGCTATTCTGGATCCCTTCGAGAGCCCGCAAGCTTTGAAAACCTGATGCAGCCAAAGTATACGTTTACCCACATCACCGTAGCTCAAGGCAGGTCCAGGATAATCCGTGAATGCCGGCAAATCCCAATACGTTCTAATAGAGTCAACAAGATAAGGTATGAGTTTTTCGCTGATCATATCCATCTCCCCGGATCAGATTTGTGTTATAGCCTTTGACCGCGATTCTTGCTGTGCTGTCAAGATATTTCTCAGGAGCACGATGCTTTGCCAATCAGTGCCCTGCTAAATTCCAAAAAAAAAACGCCGTCCCTGAGGACGGCGTGCTTTCAAACGGTTCGATTCTATCTCAATAGGAACGGTGTTGAAAACGATTACGGTTGAATTGCGCCTTTTTGGCTTTCCGGCATTCCGGGCAGCGCTGAGGCTCGTTCGTCAGGCCTTTTTCCTTGTAGAATTCCTGTTCGCCTTCGGTGAACACGAATTCCTTTGAGCAGTCTTTGCAAACCAATGTTTTGTCTGGCATGGGTTTCTCCTTTGTTGTTGGGATATGTGACATTCGGGTTTGAGGCTCTCCCAGAACAAAGGAATAGGCTCATGGAATGTTTGGAATCCCTATAAGATTACTAAGTTACAATCGCATACAATCTGTCAACTTATTTTTTAGAAAGAGGTTTTATCTACGAAGTTGAAATCACCGATAAGCATGGTTGGCAACAGCGAATAGGGGGACGCCAGCTTCTCCGGTCCAAGGGCAAGGATGCGTCTGGTTGCCAGGTGTGGAATCTCGTTGAAACGGAGGTTGTTCACCGCGTGACGAACCTTGCCGTCCTCAAAGTATAGTACCCCGTCGCGAGTCATGCCGGTGAGTTCGCCCGCCTTGGCGTCTACAGTGCGGATATACCAGAAGCGGTTTATGATTAGACCTCTGGGGACGAGTTTCATCATGTCCTCCTCAGAAGAATCCCCACCGGCAATGTGGAAGTTATAAACGCTAATGGGGTCTGAATTGGTTTTCTTCGCCCAGTAGCGGTTGTTCGGCATGTTGTTGAGCACACCATTTTCCACCCAGGCAATTTCACGGGCGGCGACGCCTTCACCGTTAAAGGGGCTGGCAACTAGTTCCGGACGCGTTAGGGTCGAGCGCCAGGTGAATTTATCTCCGAAGAATTTTTGACCGAGTTGGCCAGTGAATGGGGTGAAGCCCTCGTCACTCTGGCGGCGGTTCATCATCCAGCCCATAAACCAAAGCAATTCTTCAAGTGCACCGGGACGTAGTATGACCGCAATCTTACAGGGATCGAAATCCTTCATCTCCCTGAGCGCTTCAGCTTGGGAAAGAAGTTGGGCAAACTCCTGATCGAGGGAGAACCCGGCAAAATCCTTGGCGGAATAGGAGACTTTGGTTTCCACAGCGTCTTTCTTCAGGGTCATCGAGTGTCCGAATTCGGTGTCGGCGTCGGAACCCCAGAAACCGTTTTTGGTTGCAAGGAAAGTCTCGTTGTGATGCTTTTCGGTCATGCCTGAGACAGTGGCACCGTAAGCTTTGGCTTTGTCAATTGCCTGTTGCACGATTTCGACCATACTTGCGGGAGCGAGTTCACGGGTTGCAGGATCTGCGTTGTTTACCTGGGGAAGTTCCTGAAATCCTGCGCTGGGCATGAATTCAGGATCTGGTCGGTTGAGGCGCGCCATGTCCTCAGCGGTTTTTATCAGGAAATCCAAGCTGGCGGGATCGGATTGGTTGACCGAGCAGGACCCTGTTTTATCGCCAAAAGCAACTTCGAGCCGGATATCCAGGCCAGGACCGGCGATGTGTTGGGTGATGCCGTTTTGGGCGAAGCGGGTCTCGTGGCTGTCCGAATTGGTGACCATGAGGGAATAATCGTCGGCGGAACAGTGTTTTTTGATGTATTCGGCGGTTTTTTCGAAGAACGGATTCATTGGGAACCTCCCACGCGGATATTGCGAAATCTGGCGGTAGAAGCTCCGTGGGTCATGCGGGCAGACTGGCTGGGTTGCCCTTTGCCGCAGTTGATCACGCCAAAGGGACGCCACCAGCGTTCGTCGCAGATCGCGTCGCAGCTGTTCCAGAATTCCGGGTTGCAAGATTTATAGATGACTTTTTTCAGGGGACGGATAAGTTTTCCATTTTTAATCTCCCAGAAGAAGTCGCCCCCGAACTGGAAGTTAAGGCGGTGCTGGTCGATCGAGAAAGATCCCTGACCCTGAATGTAGACGCCGTCCTCAGTGTCAGCGATCAGTTCAGCAGGGGTGAGTTCTTTGGTCCCTGGGAGGAGATAGAGGTTGGGGATGCGGTTAATGGGCTGGTCGTAGTAGTAAGTTGCGCGGTTGCAGCCGCGGGAGTATGTGAGTCCGATCTCCATGGCAGTGTCTCGCGTGCTTCCGTATTCCTTTAGGATACCGTCCTTGATGATGTGCCATTTCTGGCCGGGAACGCCATCGTCGTCGAAACCGAGAGTGGCGAGACCCTCGCAGAGGGTGTTGTCACCCACGAAGTTGACGATTTCAGAGCCGTATTGGTAGTTGCCAAGTTTCTCAGGAGTAGCAAAGGAGATACCGGCGTAGTCGGCTTCCCATCCGAGAACGCGATCGAGTTCGGTGGGATGGCCAACGCTTTCATGCATGGTAAGTCCGAGGTGGTTGGGGTCGAGGATCAGGGTGCGCCGCTGTTCGGGGCCGAGGGGATCTGCTTTGACCTTGATCAGGGCTTCCTCGGCGATCTGCTTCGCTTTTTCGGTGAGACTGAGGGCTTCTATCCATTCCCAGCCGACTGCTTTGCCGCCGTCATTGAAGCTGCGGCTTTGGCTGTCTCCCTCATGGACTGCGGTGGCGGAGACCATCGGAGTGATCCATTGGGTGTTAAGTTCGAGCCGGGTGCCGAGGGTGGATGCGAAGAGCTTTTCGTCCTTGTGCATCACGAGATAGAAGACTGCCTGGCGGATGCCGTCGAAGGCAAGCATGGTGCGATTTACCTCAAGCATGAGTTCGACCTTTTCCTTGAGGGGCAGGGCGATGGGATCAATCCGCACGGGAGTCTCGTATTGGGCGATGTAGCTACGCTCCGGAGCGAGGATAAGTTTCTTGGTTTTATTCACCGAAGCGGAGAGGCCGGCGATCTCTGCCGCCCTGCTGACGGTTTTGAGCACTGCGTCTTCGGAAAAGACATTGGAATGGGCAAAGCCCCATGCGCCGTCTTTGAACACGCGGATGCCATATCCGTAGAGCACACTGTTGCTGGTGTTCTTGAGGCTGAGGTTGCGTAAAAAGATCACCTGGTCGGTGGTCTTTTGAATGCGGATGTCGGCATACTCAGCGCCGAGGCTCTGGGCCGCATTCATTGCCAGATCGAGGTATTTCATCGATCCTCCCTGTAATTGTATTTGCAATCGGGTTTAACAGATTCATACAACTAATTGACTGCTCGATGATTCGTCAAGATGGAATTTCTTTGACAAAATCAATCCCGCTGATTGGCTTGCACGGATTGGAGCCCAACCGCAATAACGGATAAAGAATGATGGAGCCTTTATGGGATGCGCTTTTTGCGAAATGAAGCCTGTTTGCTATCTGGTTGAGAACGAGTATTTTTACGCAATTCGGGACATCCGCCCCGTGACATGCGGACATTGCCTGATCGTTGCAAAAAGACATGTGGGGGATTTTTTCGGCCTTAAGCCGGAGGAGATGGAGTCGCTGCACACTCTGGCGATGGAACTGAAAGAATTATTGGACAGAGAATTCCATCCGGACGGCTACAATTTGGGCATGAACTGCGGCCGGGCGGCGGGGCAGAGCGTGTTTCACTTTCATCTCCACATGATCCCCCGACAGCAGAGCGACAGAAAACCGCTGCAAGGCTTGCGGGAATATGTAAAGGAACTCCTGTAACTGTTTTATACAAAAGACGGCGAAAACCAGCCATTTGCCATGATCAGCAGGGTTGATTATTATTTCCATACAGCCAACGAAGATTCGGGAAGTGAAAATGAAACTCATGATCCTTTTAATAGCGGGGCTCATGCTGAGCGCTTGCGTAAGCATGGACGTTTCGACCTTGAACACTGCGGTCCCTTTGGGGGAAGGTAATCTCCGCCTGGGTACGAATGCAGGATTTGGAGCCAGCCTGACCTCCATAAATGAATGGAACGAAATCATCGACGACTCCGACGATGATGGAATTGTGTTCCCGGGAGCCTATTTGGCTGGAATCGACGCCAGCTACGGCGTGACCAGCACTTCCGACGTCAGCGGAAAGATCTGGATGGGGATCGGGTCCGCGGGAGGGAGGCTCGCTTACAAGCATGTGTTTCCCCAAACTGAAAATGACGAATATCTTGCCTTCATGCCCTCCGTGGCTGCATCATACTCCGAATGGGTGCACGGGGCTAATGGAGAGCAGTATCAGGACTACCTCGGCGCGGGAGGTGTCGAGGGGCAGGTCCTCTACACAAAAGTAGTATCTGAGTATTTTCAAGCCACGCTAAACGCGCAGTTCGGCAGCTACCTCTACCACGAATGGGACGGCCAGCATGGCGAGAGCCTCTGGGGAAACATATCCCGGCTGGGGGCGGGAGGAAACCTTCGCTTTGGCGTCAAGCCGCTTTTTTTGACCATCGAGCCCGGCGCTCAGGTGTTTGTTTCCTCAAACGGCGGGTTTTCGTATCTGCCCTACGCGATGGTGGGATTGAGCATCGATTTGGAATGAGGTACCAATTAATCAAGCTCAAATGACGCGGTCAAGTACCGGCAGCATCTGTTCCAAGAATTCTTCGTAGTTTCTTTCCATAATTGCCTTACGCGCCATCTGCATCAGTTCCTGGTAGAAGTAGAGGCTGTGGATGGTGGTTAATCTCATGCCGAGGATCTCATTCATGGTAATAAGGTGGCGGATGTAGGCACGTGAGAAGTGGCGACAGGTGTAACACTGGCAGAGAGGATCGATGGGGTTGAAATCGTTCTTGTAGCGAGCGGCTTTGATGATCATCTTTCCATAGCGTGTGAAAATACTACCCTTGCGGGCGTTTCTGGTCGGCATCACGCAGTCGAACATATCCACGCCGCGGGCGATATTGTTCAGCAGATCCGTGGGTGTACCCACACCCATCAGGTAGCGGGGTTTGTCTTGAGGCAGGATATCATTGAGGAACTCCGTGATCCGGAACATGTCCTTTTTGTCCTCCCCGACCGCCAAACCACCTATGGAGTAGCCGGGAAAATCCATCTGGATCAGTTCCTTCGCCGATAACTCGCGCAGATCCTCATAAACTCCGCCCTGGACAATACCGAAAAGAGCCTGGTGCTTATCGTTGATGAATGCTCTTTTACCTCTTTCCGCCCATTTGAGCGTTGTTTTCAGGGATTTCGCCACATACTCCCTGGTTGTGGGATACGGAGGGCATTCGTCGAAACTCATTATAATGTCAGCTCCGAGAGCTTCCTGTATGGCTATCACGCTTTCCGGTGTGAAAAGATGGGGGCTGCCGTCGATGTGGGATTGAAATTTGACCCCATCAGGAGTGATCTTGCGCAGGGCAGCCAGGCTCATAACCTGGAATCCGCCGCTGTCGGTGAGCATCGGCTTGTCCCAGGAAATAAACTTGTGAAGTCCACCGGCCTCGCGAATCAGTTCGTGGCCAGGCCTCAAATATAGGTGGTAGGTATTTCCAAGGATGATCTGGGCGTGGCTTTCCTCCAGTTCGTGAGGACTCATCGCCTTGACTGTCCCCAGGGTGCCGACCGGCATAAAAACAGGGGTCAGGATCGTTCCGTGATCTGTATCAATCACTCCGGCGCGTGCTGATCCGCTGGTTCCCAGAAGCTTGAATGAAAACATAATCTTTAGCGGGCCAGAGACCTGAGCACCAGGGAGGAAATATCCCCGTAAAACGCCAGAATCATAAGGGACATCAGCAACAAAAAGCCGATGGATTGCAGGATGGATTGCACGCGCAAAGGCAGCGGACGGCCAATCACTGCTTCGATCAAGGCAAAGAGGATCATGCCGCCGTCGAGGATGGGGATGGGAAGCAGGTTCATGATCATCAGCATCAGGCTGATGCTGCCGAAAAAAAGCAGCAGCTGAGCGAATCCCTTGCTGCCAACCTGTTGGCTGACAGTGGCAATCATCACCGGGCCTCCGACAGTCTTCTGCAATTCGACCGGACGCTGGACAAGTTCAAACAGCATCTTGTAGTTTAGCGCGATGAATCCAACCGAGTTCGCTGCACCCAGCTTTACCGCGTCAACAGCGTTGTTCCGCCTGATGTAACTGACCGGCTGGTATTGCAGGATGCCGATGGCTTTTTGGTTGTTGGTCGCGAGACTGCTTTCCAAAGGCAGGTCCTTAACGAGTTCTTTATCTCCGCGCTTAAGGCTCAACCTCACTCTGTCATGGGGGGAACTGATGATAAGTTCCCTCATCGCGTACCAGTCGTAAACTCGCATCGAGTCGATCGCGGTAATGATATCGCCCGCCTTCAGGTTGGCATGATAAGCTGGTGTTTTGGGAACTACTTCTCCAATCCTGGTGCCGACTTTGGGGTAAAGGCTGACAGCTAACGATTCACTTTCGCTCCGCGCGATCGGGATGAAAACCTTTTGGCCTTTTCTGTCGATCTGGATCCGACCTTCCTTTTCTACCAGCAAATACTCCAGAAACTCCGTATAGCCCTTGATCCTGTGTTCGTTGAACGCGACCAGGCTGTCTCCGGGTAGGAACGCTTCTGCCCATTTGCCTTCTGCTTTGTGGACCACCGGAAGCTGATCTTCGATTCGTAGCGGAAGAGTCAAAGAGAAGATGAAGAGAAAGAGGCCAAAGACCAGATTGGCAAAGGGTCCGCTGAACGCGATCAGGATTTTTTTCCACCAGGCTTTTTGCCTGAAAGACAGGTTGGCATCCGTGTCCGGGTCGTCTAGATTCTCGCCTTTCATTTTTACGTAACCGCCCAAAGGGATCCAGCCGATCCGGTATTCTATTCCGCCGCGAGTGGTTTTAAAGAGCGCTTTGCCAAATCCCAATGAGAATTTTTCGATGCCGACTCCGCACCACTTCGCCGCCAGAAAGTGCCCAAGTTCATGAATGAAGATCATGAGCCCGAATGCGATGACCGTATAAAGCAGGGTCACTTTCCAGCCTTTCTCGCCGCCAGCGTGATGGCGATGTATGATGCCACGTCGGTCGCATAGGAGCCTGTTCCGAAACCTGCATCGTAACCAAGCTCGATCGCCAGTTCATGGGAAATGCGCGGTCCCCCGCAGATGAACAGCATCTTGTCGCGCAGGTTCTCCGCTTCCGCGAGTTCTATCAGTTTGGTCAGGTTCTTGATGTGGATGTTTTTCTGCGTCACGACCTGCGAGACAAGCACGACGTCCGCGTTTTCCTTTCTGGCTCTCGCCAGCAGGTCTTCGCTCAGCACCTGCGCTCCCAGGTTGATGGCGTTGAAGCCTTGATAACGTTCCAATCCGTAGCGGTGGTTGTAGCCCTTCATATTCATGATAGCGTCGATTCCGACCGTGTGTGCGTCACTTTCGATGCAGGCTCCAATGACAGTTACAGTGCGCCCAAGATACTCACGGATGTATTCGTCCGTTTGCTCCATATCCATGACAGGGGTTTCCACGACCTTGACCTTGATCCGGGCAGATTCAACTCCCGCAGAAGTCGATGCGTAAGCGATGAAATGTGTGAATCCTTCCCTCAGGTCCCTCATGCCGCAGATCTCAATGTCGTCAAAACCCATCTGCTTCAGCAGCAGACGCGCTGCCTCCTTGCCCCATGCGTCGGCAGGAGCCCGCAAGCTGAAGGAAAGCTGCATCTTGCCGTCGCCTTCCGTGTCTCCGTAGGGTCTTAGTAGCTTGTGTTTCGTCATTTTCCCAACTCCGCTTTCATCTTATCCAGAAACGGATTGTAATATCCTTCGCTTTTGTGGAATACTCCCTCGAGGCCTTTTCCGCCGTTCTCCGGTCGCGTGATATCGGCAAATTAGCCATTCGCCATCGCTGCGAAAAGCCCTTCTTCCGCGACTCTTTCCAGAAACTCCACCGCTTCGCCCAGAACCTGGTTCGCCCTATGGTTGACGAAGCTGTCCGGCACGAGGCTGAGACTTGAGTCCAGGTCCTTGACTGCCCTGAACACGTACTGCGCGTTTTCAATCGCCAGAGACCGGTCCACCAGGTGCGGCGTGTGGATTGCTTCTGTCATCATGCCCAGAAGCTGAACACCCTGGCCGGTTAGTTGGCCGATGAAGTTGAACATCGCGTCCATCAGGTGCGTTTTGAATATGTTGCCGCTGGCGAACTTGGTGGGAGGCATATACTTAACCGGGGCGCTGGGAAAAAGCTCCCGCGTCAGAAGCGCATGCGCCAGTTCATAGGAAAAGCTGTTTTCCAGTTCGGGATCTATCTCATAGGCGTGACCCAAGCCCATTTTTTCCGGAGCTACGCCGCTGAGCAGGGCGAACTGCTCGTTCAGGAGTTGTGAAGCAGTCACGGTAAATGCTTTCTCCACCGCGTCCGAAGTGGTGAGATAATTGTCTTCGCCGGTTTGGATCTCGATACCGGCATAAGCGTTGACCATGCGGCTGAAATACTGGTCGAGCAGGGTCCTTTTGGGATTGATGTCGCGGAACAGGATGCCGTACATCGCGTCGTTCAGCATCAGGTCCAGACGCTCCACCGCTCCCATCGCCGCGATTTCCGGCATGCAGAGACCGGAAGCGTAGTTGGTGAGGTGGATGTAGCGGTGCTGGGCCTCTGATACTTCATCAAGGGCAGCGCGCATGATGCGGAAGTTTTCCTGTGTGGCATAAGTTCCGCCAAACCCTTCTGTGGTTGCCCCGTATGGCACATAGTCCAGCAAGGACTGCGCTGTGGAGCGGATCACCGCAATGATGTCAGCTCCTTCCGCGGCAGCAGCTCTGGCCTGCACGACATCTTCATAGATGTTGCCGGTGGCGACAATCACGTAGATTGCCGGCTTGCGCCGCGCTCCATACTTTGCAAGTGAATCTTCTCTCGTGCGCTTTTGGTTTCTTATATGCTCCAGCGTCCTTTCGGCGAGCGAGTCCAGCAACGCGAAAACATCCTTGGGGGGCGCGGGATCGATTCCCGCCAGATCAAGCTCTCCCTTTCCGACCAGATCTGCCACTTCCTGAACTCCAAGGTTTGCTGCCAGCATCGCGTTGGCGACTGGGATAGCGGCTCCTGAGGCTAACAGGTTTTTGGCTTTGAGATGATCTATCAGCGCATTGGGCAGTGGTTTGCCGTCCGGCAGCGCGCCGTCGATGCCCAGCAGCCTGAGCACGGTTCGCTCTATCGCCAATGACGAATAGTCGTTGAACAACCAGTTGAATGAACCCGCGATCCGGGCGGCGGATTCCCTTGCGCGCTCTTTGAGTCCGGGCGTGAGATCCAGCTTGAGCATCAAGCCTCCACAAAATATGGTTTTTTCCGGCATTTTTTTGAAGCGCCTTTTCACGTCAAGCAAAAAGGCCTGAAACAGATCGGCTTTGCCAAAGCGTAATCCGAGCATTAGTTTGTAATAAAAAACTCAACAAGGACAGAAACATGAACAATCTGATATTCGCCATACTCGCGCTGGTTATGCTTAGCTTGCCCCTGTTTGCAAAGCAGGAGGCATCCACCGTTCAAACCGTAGATAGCGTTGATCTTGACCGCTATTTGGGAACATGGTACCAGCAGGCGTTTTTCCCCGCCCGCTTCCAGAGGGCGGATTGCGGAGTCGTGGTTACAGCAAACTACACCCTCGACGACAAGGGCAGGATTATTGTGCTTAACACGTGTTACGGCGACGAGGAGGAAACTGTCATCCGCCGCAAAGCCAAAGCCAAAGCCTGGCCTGTAGACGAATCCAACTCGAAGCTCAAAGTCCAGTTCTTTTGGCCGTTCAAGGCAGACTACTGGATTGTCAAACTCGATAGCGAGAACTACCGCTACTCAGTGGTCAGCGACCCCAGCCGGAAGTATCTCTGGATTCTGACCCGGGAAAAGGTTTTCCCTGAACAGGAATATCAGGAGATCGTGACTTGGTTGGGCGATAACGGTTGGGACACCGGCAAGCTGGTTTTCACCGGCAAGTTAAAATGATTGTGCGTTAGACTGAGGCGGACTCTGGCGGAGTTCGCCTCCCGTATCTGCGAAAAAGGCGCGAAGTCAATTCGCGCCTTTGCTTTTGCTTGTTTCTTTACGTTCAGTCGATGACGATCTCTTTTTGGGGCGACGGTTCCTTCTTGGGGATCAGCAGAGTCAGTACGCCGTCCTCCATCTTCGCTGAGATCTTGCCCAGATCAGAATTCTCAGGCAGCAGCAAGTTGCGGCGATAGCTTCCGCTATAACGTTCGCAGCGATACACCGTGCCTTTGGTCTCTTCTTTGTTTTCCGCGCACTTGGCTTCGATCAGAAGCTGATTGTCGTGAACGGAGATCTTGATGTTCTCTTTCTTGAATCCCGGCAGATTTGCCAGAATTTCATATTCTTTCTCATGTTCGACGATATCCATGGCCATGGAACGGAAATTATCGTCCGCCGCATCTTCATCAAAAGCCCGGTTGAAGAACTCATCGAAGATGCTCATCATTGTTCCCATGGGCCTCAATTCCTGTCCTTTGCGATAAGGTACTATCTTCATTTTGTTTTCCTCCTGTGAAAATGAGTTTCTAATGATGAATATAAGGCGGATGGCAAAAAAAGCAAGAAAAAATTTAGCAGTCTCACATGGAAACTGCTAAATTCTTATAAGTGCTCTGTCTTGCTTATACGTGGATCAACGCATCAGGATCATTTTCCGCGTTTCAGTATAGTCGCCTGTGATCATGCGATAAAGATAGATGCCGCTGCCGACAGCCATC
>CAZKAA010000016.1:20549-31128 GCA_964550575.1 uncultured Candidatus Cloacimonadota bacterium | reverse complement strand
AGGATAACCGCTGAAAGCATCTAAGCGGGAAGCCAACTCCAAGATAAGATTTCCCAACAGAGAGGTTGGAGACTACAACCTTGATAGGTCACAGGTGTAAGCGCAGCAATGTGTTCAGCCGAGTGATACTAATAACTCGATTGGCTTTTGCCTTTTTTTCTTGTGCGTCGTATACGCATCTCGAGCCGCGGAACCTTCTCTGACGTTTAAGGCGTCAGCGATGGTGGTCATAGCGGCGGGGTCACACCTGTTCCCATCCCGAACACAGAAGTTAAGCCCGCTCGCGCCGATGGTACTGCATGGGCAACTGTGCGGAAGAGTAGGTCGCCGCCATCGCTGACGCCTTTGCTTTGCCTGCCGACAATCTCCCACCCCCGATCCCCCCTTGACGCCCTCAGCCAAATCCGGCTTCACATCCCCCCGCCCCAAAGCCATAAACGGCTGTATGACGTGATCATGGCAGGCACGGGCATGCCAGAGCCGTTAAGAGCGGAGCCCAGGGCTGTCTAACTTCTTCCACAATGACATTCACGGAAGAGCGAGCTAAGCGCAAGAAAATCTTGACATTAAGGTATGGCGGCATTATTTACACGTCAGAAATGGATCTGGTATATTAAAGCGCTTGCGATTAGTGCTTTAACAAATACTGCCCGTTTGGGAGGAGACTCACATGAATGAGCGCTTTGCCAAGGTTAAGATTTTCATCCTGCTGATAAGCTTGTTATGTCTCGTGTATGATTTATCCGCGGCTGGCAATGATTCCGCGGTTGCGTTTTCCGCAGAATCCCCATCTGGTTCGCGCGCGCCTGTCGCGCCTTCTGTCGATGTATTCCCCTATGAAACCGGATTCGAAGAGCAAACCTTTCCTCCCCAGGATTGGGCTGTATACGATATGGACGGGATGCAACCCCAATGGGAGGTCTATGAAGGCTTGAACCATACCCCGGGAGGCAGCAAGTCCGCTGAGCACGCCATGAGCGAAGCGGCCACGCAGGACGGATGGCTGGTATCCCCTCCGCTGGAATTGCCGGTGGAAGGGTTTACGCTTTCTTTTTGGTCCTATAACGCCAATCCCGCCGAGTATGGCAATCACGGAGTCTATGTGTCGGACGGTTCGCCCAATCCCGCGGATAACGATTATGTGAGCATCTGGTCGCCTTTGACTGTTTCGGCAAACTGGTATCAGACCTATGTGGACCTATCTCCCTGGAACGGGCAAACGATCTATGTCGCATTCAGGTATCAGGGTTTGGCAGCACACAATTGGTACATCGATGATATTCGGTTTGACTTGTATCAACCCGTCTCGGATTTTCCCCTCCAAGAGAACTTTGAGAGCGGCGTATTCCCTCCCTATTACTGGGTTTGGTTTGATGAGGACGGCATGTACGCGCACTGGAATTGGTTACAGGGCGAGAATCACACGCCAGACGGGAATTGTGCCGCCCTGCATGGTTATGTCGAGGATGAACCTGCGCAGGACGGCTGGTTGGTTTCGCCTGAGCTCACAATCCCCATTGGGCAGGCTTTTATGATGTCATTTTGGTCTTATAATCCATACAACCAAGCCTATGGCAGCAACAGCGTGCATGTCACCAGCGGATCGATCGATCCCACAGACGGCGAATATATGCAGATCTGGTCTCCTTTGACCGTGACAGACCATTGGAAACAAAATTTCGTGGATCTTTCTCCCTGGGCAGGCCAGACAATAAATGTGGCTTTCAGATATCAGGGCTTGAACGCGCATAGTTGGTATCTGGATGACGTGACTTTTGGTGTTTATAATGGCATCGCGGAGTTCCCATATACCGAGGACTTCGAAAGCGGAGTTTTTCCGCCATATTACTGGACTGCTTATGACCAGGACGGATCGGGTACTTACTGGTCCTGGAATCAGGAACTCCCGCTTAATCACTCGGAGGATGGACGATGCTCCGCCATGCATATTTGGGACGCGGAAGAACCAGCGGAGGACGGCTGGCTGGTTTCGCCACAGATAAGGGTTCCGGAAACCGGAATCTGCACCATGACTTTCTGGTCCAAAAACTTCAATCCTCAATGGTATGGCAGTAACAGCATATGCGTGTCCACGACTTCGCCTGAACCCTGGAGCGGGAATTATGCCCAGATCTGGATGGCCCCCACGGTATCAGAGGACTGGGAGCAGGGCACGATTGATTTGTCCGTATGGTCCGGGCAAAGCATATATCTGGCTTTCCGCTATCAGGGGTTCGACGCGCACGACTGGTATCTGGACGATGTGGAGTTCAGCGTGGTTGACGCAGATGGTCAACCGCCTGTAATCACCCATCTGCCCTTGATCAACACCATACGGGATGACGTGCCTTACGGCGTCTATGCCCTTGTGGAAGACGATCCGGTGTGGAACAGCGGGATATCGGCGGTGTGGTTGTTTTATAAGATCAACGAAGGCGACTGGATCCTATCCGCCATGAATCCCCAAGGCGATGGATATTTCGCCGAGATCCCCGCGCAGCCGTTAAGCACGCAGGTCACCTACGTGATCGTGGCAGTTGACGCCTCTCCTCAGGCAAACACCCTTTACTCGCAGGGTTATACGTTCTGGGTGAACGACCCCAACTGGATCTACTACCACGACAATATCCAGACCACCTGGGCGGGCATGAGCGGCGATGAATGGGGGATGGGGGTGCTATATGAGAATCCCTACCGGGCGGAAGCGGGGGAGATACTGGTTAATGCAGTGTCCGGCGCGCTTCTCTATGACGATACGGTATCAGTTCACGTGTATTCATGCGAGGATGAGCAACTGACAGACCTGACCGAAGCGATGTCGCCCGTCGGTGCGTTCTTTCCGGCGATGACCGGTACAGACGTTCCACTCACCGATGTAGCGATCGATTCGCCCTATCTGTTCATCATGCTGCAAAACATCGACTCGGACAACTACTTCGCATGTGAGGAAGGCATCTACTATCCAGACCGCTGTTTTATCTATTGGGATGGGCAGTTCCTGGAATTCGGCGATCTGGAATTCTACAATGTGTGGATGCTTAACACGGAGATTCAGACCGGGAGCGAAAACATAGCCGCGCCGGAGCTCACGATCACCTTGCTAGACGGCGAACCGGTGCTGCAATGGTCTGAGGTGCCTGGGGCGGACCTGTACACGATCTACTCCGCAACAGATCCGTATCAGGAGCATCCGTGGTATCTCTATGACACCACAAACTACCCGGAACTGGGAGATATCGCTCAAGATCCGCAGCGCTTTTTCGAAGTTACGGCAAACGTGCCGCCCGTTAGACTCCGCACAGGATATTGGATTGAACCACAATCCTTGGATAGAAGGACTCCATCTGGCTCGCCAAGAAGAAGGGTCGTGTTTGTGGATTGATATCAGGGTTGATGAGTAATATTTACTGAAGGGAAGATGCTATTCCGTCCTGAGAAGGGGGAGGAAGTTCAGGCGGTAGCTTTGCTGCATTTTATTGCCGCTGATATCCTGAGCATCAACGATCAAGACGTAGGAGCGGTAGTTTTGCAGATTGGCGCGGGGTTGGAAGCGATAGACGTCGCTATCCGACTTCAAGATGTCAAGAGCGTATTCTGTGGAGGTTTCTGTCGCGCGAAGCAGGGCAGAGACTTTCCCGCGCGGGATTATTTCCGAGAAGCTTATCTCCAACACAGGCTTCAAGCTGTCCACAGAAGTGCCGTTGCGCGGGTTACTGCCGAGGATTTGCGGAGAGACGGTATCAGGCGATAGAGCGGCTCGGAACTCCGATTTTGAACTGGGCTGCACGTTGCCCTTGTTGTCCTTGAGGCCTTTGATTTCAACGTTGTAGGCAAAGGCGTCTTGAATCTCAGTGAGCAAGGTCAGTTTGGTCCCGCGGAGTTGGGTTATCAACACGGGCAGTTCTTCTTGGTTGTCCATGCGGGTGATCCGCAGAGAGGAATAATCGGCCACGGGTTCGCTCAAATCCAGCACGATTTCGCGCTGAGAAACTGCCTGAGCCATGGCAATCCGGGGCAGCGTGGTATCCGCGTAAGCAAGATAGAGGTCTTGAGAGCGGTTGCCTGTTAGAGAAAATCTGCCCTCGTACCATGGTTCCCTGGACAGGTCATAACGGCCGTTGCGGTCCTTATCGATAAAAGCGCGCAGGATGTAATCCGCAGGATTGAGCGCTTCCAGGGAGTAGGTGCTTCCGGCGAGAGTCGTTTGCATGACCATCAGGGAGTCAGCGGATAGAAGGCTCAGTTGGACGGAGTTGCCTGAGTCGGAGCGGTCCTCGTAGCCGATTTCACCGGATAGGCGATGGCCGTTCAGATTCCCGTTGGCGAAAACCAGTGTTTGGTTCCCCTCCAGCGCGTTACCGCGAAGGTCTTTCAGGCGTGTCGTGAGGGTCACATAGTAGTTGGTGTCTGGTATCAGTTTCTCGTTGATCTGAATGGTGAGTGTGCTGTTGTCGAGGCTGATCTTCTTATCCGCGACCGGAGGATATATATAGACTGCTTGGGAAACTGAGGATTTATCTAGCGGTTTTGAGAAGTTGATTTCAATCCTGCCATTCTCTATCTGGCCGAATTGAGCAGGAAGGGAGGCAAGGACCATTGGCTTCTCCGTGTCCTCCGGTCCGCCGGTGGGGCTCTTGCGGCTGCCGCAAGCGCTCAGGAGAAGCAAAAAAGCGATGGCAGCCGGCAGCAGGATGTTCTTCATCGCAGCAAGTCCATCAGGTTTGTTCCGCCTGCTTCCAGGGATCGCAGCACGTATTTTCCCAACACGTCGTACTCCGCGTTCACAGAAGAGCCTGGTCTTAAAAGGTTTAAATTGCTGTTTTGCAGTGTATGGGTGATAAGGGCAACGGTGAAAGATGAGGATGCAAGCTCCGAGATTGTGAGGCTGACTCCGTTGAGCGCGATCGAACCCTGCCGCACAAGGAGTTGCTTATCCTGCTCGGGAAGTTCGAAACGCAGATAGGTCGTGGAACCTATGATCTTGTGTTCAAGTAACTTCAGGGTTCTGTCGATGTGCCCCTGCACCCAGTGGCCATCCAGAGCGTCGCCGATTCTGAGGGCGGGCTCAAGATTGAGAACGGTATTGGCTTTCCAGGTTGAGGCAGTTGTTTTTTGCCAGGTTTCCTGCATCACCTCAACCGCAAAGCTCTGGCTGTCGAAGCTGTTAACGGTCAGGCAGATGCCGTCGCAGGCGATGCTTTGACCTTCATAAAGCCTGCCAAACGCTTGGGGTTGAGATATCACCACCTCATGCTTTCCCGACCGGGGAACGCAGCGTAGGACAGGAGCCGTTGCCTTGATTATTCCCGTGAACATCATCAGACCGGATATCGCCTCTTCCAGGCGTTGGATAACGTCAGCGCGCTGCTGTATTCGAGATCCCCGCCGAAGGGGATGCCGGTGGACAGGCGGGTGACGTTAATCTGCCTGTCTTTGAGCAATTCATGCAGGTAGTGCATTGTCGCTTCTCCCTCGGGAGAGGTTTTCAGGGCAAGGATCACTTCCTGCGGCTGATTGCGTCCGATCGCATCCAACAATGCATCGGACCTTATCTGTTCTGGTCCGTAACCATCGATGGGGGATAGCAGGTGGCCGAGAACGAAATAGCGTCCCTTGTATTCGTTCATGTTTTCGATGATCTGAATGTCGGCGGTGTTTTCCACCACGCACAGATGGCTGTCTAGTCTGTCCGGAGCGGTGCACAGCGGGCACGGATCGCTTTCCGAAAGCATGTTGCAAAGGCTGCAGGCGGTGAAGCTTTCCGCCGTGTTCCTGATCGTTTCCGCCAATTCCAGGGCGAAAGCTTTATCCTGGCTGACCAAAAACCAGGCAAGCCGTTGCGCGGTTTTGCGGCCGATACCCGGAAAACGGTTCAGGGCTTGGATCAGGCGCTCAAGACTAAGGGAGATCAGCATTGCTTCCGGTAATGTATCTAAAACAAACCGGGGATGTTCATCCCGCCGGTGACTTTGCCCATAAGCTCTTCGCTGGCAGCGGCTACTTTGGCATGGGCTTCCTGGATAGCCGCTACAATCATGTCTTGCAGCATCTCCACGTCGTCTGGGCTGACGGCTTCGGGATCAATGGTCAAAGACTTGATTTCATACTTGCCGGACATCTCCACCTTGATAACTCCTCCACCTGAGCTTGCTTCAAAGACTTTGGATTCTAGCTCCTGTTGGGAGCGCATCATCTCCTGCTGCATTCGCTGAGCCTGTTTCATCAGCTGGTTCATATTTTTTCCGCCGGGCAGCATATCTACTCCTTTATTTCCATGAAACATGGTTATGATTCAGTTTAAATAACCAATTTGACAGGCAATCCCAATCCGTCAAGTTATTCCCGAGTGGTCATTGCCGCTCAATTGGTGACGTAGTACCAGCCTGGACCGTCTATCAACCCCACAGCGCAATTGCCAGCCATGATGTATTCGTTGGTTGCCGTCGCGGAGAAGGTTTGAACAAACTCAAACTCCGTAACTGAACCGTCCATTCTGCGGTAGAATAGCCTGTGCGTCTGACCGGGAACATAATCAGGTATAGGAACGTAGAGATATGGCAAAACGTCATATTGGGACTGGCTGTAGAATTGGGGGTTGAACTGCGTTCCAGCCGAGTTTCGGAAATCGAGGAAATAGGCGTTTAGGGCGGGTATGGGAGAAGTGAAATCGGTTGCTACGCGCAGATGTATTCTCGAAGTCAGCGGCACGACTGACCCGATCAATTGGCGGGGGAGGGTCAGCTGCGCCTGATAAAGCGAGACGATATGGTCCTGCGCTGCCGAATTAACGACTGTGTTCACGGATACATGCGGATTGTTGTCAATCACGGGCGCATAGAGGGCGTTACCCGCCAGATTGAAACCGACATGCCCGTCCTGAATCGTAAAATGCCAGGGATCGTCTGTTTCCGCCTGCATGTAGGGGTAGATTCTATACAAATCTCCCTCATATATCGAAAAGAGGAGATTCTGTGCGCGGCTTGACTGGCGGACACGCAAATACGGGAGATGATTCGCGTAAAAATCCGGCGAACCAGTCACGCTAAAGCGATAAACGGGAGCTATTGGGCTCAACTGGTACTGGCTGGACAAAACGCCATGGCTATCCGGAATGCTGGCAAGCCTTGAGACGTTGAGCACGGGTATATCGGAAAACGCCTGTCCAGAATCAGCATAATACTCCCAATCATAGTTGTCAAACAGCATTCTGGGATAAAGGCGCAACGCGGAGGCGGATTCTGTATTCTGTGTTCCTGCGTTGATCAGGTATCCCGGAAAGGCTGGAGAAATCTGGAGCGCGCCACCGCTATATATAAAAGTATTGTGGGCAAAGGAAGCAGCGGATTTATACCAGACAAATCTCGGATACTCGGGAGCCGGGGAGAAGTTGACCAGATTCTTAAGTGCTCCGTTATGGTTGAGAGTAATAAAAGTATTGGCGGGAAGTTCGGGGCTGGTTTTGCGAGCGGAGTTTGATGCCCAGATCTTGAATAGGCTTGAGTCAAGCTGATATGGCTGTCCGCTCAGCCAGGGGTGTCCCGCAGGCAAGGGTGCGCCATATTCCAGAACCAACGAGCTGAATCCGCCGGAGGGTTCATTCCAGGAGACGCTGCCCCTTTGGGTCTGAAAAGAGGAGTCCGATCTGAGGAAGGGGAAGCTCTGCTGCTTGGATCCTTCTGTCACGTTTCCCAGCAGATACACGCCTGAAGCGGCGATACCGCTATAGACATAATCCCCGCTCAGGGAAAAATGCCCTGCGTCATAGGATTCGCCAAGCGTTTTATAGTCTATGTGGCAGCTCTTGGCGTCGCGGAAAACCCTGAAAAGCCTTGAGTTGTCCAAAGAACCAAGATTGTTGCGGAATCCAAGTTCCAACCACTTATTGTCCGGAAGTGTCTCGATTTCGGTTGAGGACTGAATAAACTGCAGCCGCAGAGCTTGATTGCTGCCCAAAAGCGAATACGGCGCGCCGGAGAAATATGCAGAGACGAGGCTTTCCGTTGAGGGCTGGAACTCGATGCGCAGTCGCGTATCGGGCACTGACTGGTCGCGTAGGTCCAACCACAGATCCTGAAAATAGAGCTGGGAAAAACTGCCGTCCAGTGGCAGTTCCAAGGTCTGCTGCGCCTCCAGGGGGGAAAGCAGCATGTATCTGCCGGGAGCGGATACAAAGCTTATCAGCTTCCCCTCAGAAAGGATCCAGGTATCAGACCCCTGAGGCCACCCATGCAAACCAGATTCCGAAATCCGAAGCCACTCGGGAGCAAACTTGCCGCTCGACTCCAGTTCCCAATGCAAGATCGGGACGTCCGCCGCACCGGGATCGGACTGCGTTTGAAGTTCCAGAACCTCGGTGTTGAGAACAAATCCGGGATAGACTGCCTGCAACAGGTTCAAGTCTGCCGTTGGTACCGCGTCCAGAATATTCACTTCCGCTCTACCGCTTGCGGCAAGATATTCCTCCGGGAACCACATCTGCAGCTTCCTCGCACCTGAATAGTGCAGCATCTCGACTCTGCAACCCCGATCGTCAAGCACAAACTGCGCGCCTGTGCCGGGGTTCTGGAGTTCGGCTTCGCCGGTGCCGTCAATCTCGAAAGAGCAGCGGTTCTGTCCGAAACTTCCAACAGGGATGAGGTCTGCGTCCAGCTTATAGCGCAGTTGGACCACCCAGGCGGCAGACATTCCGCGCGAGTTATTCAAGTCAGTATAGAGCGTGGCGAAACCTGGGATGGAGTCGAGCACGGTCTTCACGCCTGAGCGTTCTACACTGATCTCGTATGCTTTGGTTAGAGCGATGGCGCTCTGCGCGAAAGCTAGGCTGTCGCGTTCTGTCAGGTTGTCAACTTGCTTCAGCCGCACAACGTCACCATACCAGAGCATGTCGTCGGCGATGTTTTCCTTCTTGATGTACAAATACGCGTCGTCGTTGTCCGATTTTATCAAATGGTCCTTATAGACTTTGATTGTGTTTGAGCGGACATACAGCTTAGGGTCCAGACCAGGCGGCAGAAGAGTGTTCTCCCTCAGGTTGCAGGATGCCATCATAATGGCGGCAAGGGTCAGAGCGAGAGCGCCGGCTTTATATATGAACCAGGATCTGGCCCTGGCCAAAAAGGGAGAATTGATCATTCAGGAATCCTATTTGCTGATACAGTTGCAAGCTGATAACTTTGCCCAGGGGAACTTTCAGGCCAACTCCGCAGATTGTGTCGCTTGTTTCGAAGGAGTCGATCAAAGTCCCGTAGGGACTGGTCCACCATTCCATGTCTCCTGTGCTGAAATACCCGGCCAGATTGACACTTCGCCATAAACGAAGGTCAACAGAGGCAGAATATACCCTCCCCCTTGTATCCGCGTCCGGGGATTCGTTGTCCAGGATCAGCCCCGAATATCCGATGCCGATTTGCACGCGGTCATTGCCCGCCCAAAAGCCAAAATCGGCTTGAAGGCTGCTGAAACTCGGATAATAGGCATACAGAGCTGTTAAGCGCGGTGCGATAAAACTGTTGGGAAGCCAGATTCTGGAACTGGCGTTAAGTCCGGCTTGCCAGGCTGGATAAGCCATCTCGTCAGTGCCGGTCAATCCCCGCCCCGAGACAGATATTTCAATGGGGGCAAACTGATTTTTCAGGGAGACAGCCAATCCGGAGCTGTAATGGTCTCCGTCAACTCGATACTGGTTGGCAGAAAGATTGAGCGACCAGGTGCGCCAACCTGCCGCGATGCCGGCGAGCAGCAAGGTGTCCAGGCTGTCTTTGTAGCCGATCCCGAAAGAAAGGTCCAGTCTTGGCTGCCCCAGCTTCGAGCTTATTTTCTGATGCTTGTCGGCATCGGTTGCCCTTAGTGCAAGTTCCGCTTTGGCAAAGTCGTTCAAAGCGAGGTAGCTCCAGCCAAGTCCGTCGGCAGCGATTTCAAAGGAAGGCGTCGCAGATTGGGAAAGCCTGAACGCGCGGCTGTAGCCGGTTCTGGCTTTTTGGGGGAATCCTGTTTGCAGATATGCCAATGCCAGATTGTTGAGGAGGTCGGGGTTGTCGGGAAATTCGCGCATTAACTCCCTTGATGTCTTGATCGCTTCCTGATAGCGGCCCAGGGTGTTCAGAGCCCAGAGTTCTCCTCCGGCTGCCCGTTCCGCGAATCCGTCCGCGGCCCGCAATCCCCGGTACAGGGTCAACGCGCTGTCCGGTTGGGCGCTCATCATATAGTAATAGGCAAGATTGAGCTTTTCGCCCTGGTCGTCGGGATACACCATGAGGTAACGCTCTGTTTTGGATATCAGTTCCCGGTAATCCGCTTCTTCGGCGCGCGCCACTATGGCGAGCAGCAGAATGAACAGGCAAAGAAGCGGGACTTTCATGCTCAGGGTTCGAATATTCTTTTATAGGTAGGCAGAAGCGACGACTGGGGGTAGTATTTTTTCAGGAAAAAGTACTGCTCTCTGGCCGCCGCGTCCTGTTCACTGAGAAACAGGTTGTTCATGTAATAGGCCCGGTTTTGCATGTCCCAGGGATAGACCGCAACTATGCGGCCGTAGAACTCAGCGGCAGAACGGTAGTCCTTGATCATATAAGCGGCGTAT
>CAZKAA010000016.1:0-20539 GCA_964550575.1 uncultured Candidatus Cloacimonadota bacterium | reverse complement strand
CGTATGCCCCCTGACCGAGGAGCATTGGGTTTTTGGGATGAGCGTCTGCCTGCAGCCTCGCTTCGGCCAGCGCTTCGGCATATTTGCCCATGGCAACGTAGCTGTTGATCAGCCCCATGTGGGCATCAAGATTATCGTTCAGCGCTATCGCTTTCTGATATGAAACGGCGGCTTCGCCGTAATTTGCCTTTAAGTATTGCAGCCAGGCAACGCGCAGCTGGTAGAAGGGATCGTTGGGTTCCTTGACCTGAAGCTCTTGCATGACGCTCAGGGCGGCGTCATATTCGCCTTCCGCTTCGGCGGCGTACGATGCGCCGATTTCGGCTGCAGCAGGCAGTTGCGCGCAGCAAAACGCTAGAAGCAGGAGTATTAGTGTGACTCTAAACATTATTCTCCTCCCCGGAGCTGATATTGATGGCACTGATCAGCGTCTTGCCGCCCTGCGCCATTTCCACGGAGACTATTCCGGTCTTACGCGACATGGTAAGCCGTGTATTGTACTTTTTCCACGGATATCCCAAAACTCTCAGGATAGTCTCGGATTCCTGAATAAGCAAAGAATCGCTCGGATACAGACGCGCGCAGGTTCGCACTCTGATCGGCTTGAAAAACGGGATAAGAAAGAGGGCGAGGTTTTTACCAAATCCGTTGAGGATCACGGACAGGCTGGGTTCGTCTTCCCAGCGCATATCGGAATTATCCGACCAGGGAATCCTGGAAGCGCTTAGGGCAAAGGCTCTCAACGCGCTTGGTTTTCTTTTCGTCAGTTTAAGGGCGTTAAAAATCCCATTGTAGATGGAAAACTCCAGCACGGTTCCCCGCGAGGATTTGATGCGGTGGATGCCATAAAGATCGAGATCGATCTCCCATGTTTCCGTAGTGTCCTTTCCTTTATCGCGGACCCGGTATACATGCTGTTGGCGATAACCAAGTTGCAGCAGGTTCGCCAGTTCTTTCTCCGGGATCAGGGGCGAGATGATCTCCCCCTCGCGCGGTATGTCGCTGCCGATGAATTTGACTGATTCTCCGGACCCCTGCACCTTGTAGTTTAACAGGTGGCACGATATTGATTTTGAGCCGGGTTCAGGTCCCGCTTGAGCCTGAAAATGCAAATGTGGGTAAGGGGAGCGTCCCGAATTGCCTACCAGGGCCAACTTATCGCCCTGCTTCACATAATCGCCTTCGGCCAGCTTGATCGATCCCTCCTTGAGGTGGGCGTAGAGGGTGTAGAAACCGGGACTATGGTACAGAGATATATAATTGCCCCAGTTGTCGTGTGTGTTGGGAATGCCGACGGGATTGTCCGCAATGCCATTCACGACTTTGGCAACGTAGCCCGCCGCAGCGGCATGGACGGGCTTGCCGAAGGAGTAGTAATCTTTCAAATCCGCAGGGTCGTTGGAATAGTGTTTCCCGTCCTGATCCCCAATCTCAAAATCCCAGGCGTTTGCCCACTCCTTTTGATGGGTATGGGCACCATTGACGCCCTGCGTGACCGTCCACTGTCCGACCAGAGGCAATTGGAGTTGGGGTATGCCGGTGCTGGAAAAGCGCTTATAACGAGAGAGATATGCTTCCAGGGCCTGTTCGGGATGAAGTATCCCAATTTCGTTTAGCACGGGAGATCTTGGGTTTAGCCTTTGGCGCAGGGCAAATATCGTTGTCATGACGACGAAGTTCAGCGGGAAAGCGAACATTGGCACAAAAAGCACGCTGCCTCGGGCAGGCATGTAATCCGGATAGTAATACTTGCCGGAAAGCGCGAAAGCGACTCCAAATCCGATGACTGTGGCGAGTGCCGCTATGAGATAGGATGACTTGCTGGGTATCAGAAACACGGAACCGATGCTGAGACTGATCAGGATCAGGTTGAATCCGGGAAAGAACATCCCGTATGTGTCGCCGATGCTGGCAAATCCGAGCAGCCACCAGCAAACACCCCAGCCTAATAGCGACAACAGGAAAGCGATGCGGGAGATTCCGATCAGGATGAGCGTGACCCCAATTCCGATCAGAATGTCTGGTACGAACATGATGCTGCCCATGCTGAGAAGGTAATGTTTCCAAAACAAAAGGAGTTCAGGATTCCAACTGATCAACAGGGGTTTGGCAAACCCGACGCCGGTAAAATTGCCAGAGCGCACGAGATAGTACCAGATCAAAGTGGCCATGAGCGAGAAGGACAAACTCATGGAGGGGAGCCGGAGACGGGTCTGGGTGAAATGATTTAGTACGACATATAGACCCAGCGCCGCCAGCGATGAAACGGTCAAAACCGTAAGGTATTCAAGCGGATGCTCATGGATTCCCGAAATAGGATAATAGTATCCCAGAGCCAGAGAAACCAGCAGGCTGTTGAATGCCAGCACCCCGCTGTCACTGCCCCAATCCTCGAAGCCTGCCAAGCGGGAGGCAAGCAGGGCAATCATCAAACCGAGTAATCCCGACAAGCCCACGTATGGTGAAACCAGAGTGAATACCAGCAAAGCGGCTCCCATCCAGAGATTGTCCGAAAACAGGATCGTGGAATAGCTGTGGGGAACAGCTCTTAGAAAAGCGATCACGTTGGCAGCAGGTCTGTTCAAAGCTGTCTTAGATGTTCAGGGATTCTCTCCCTGCCGATAATATCGCTAAGTTCTTCCCGCTCCCGCACGAGTTCGGGCTTGCCTGTCTCAGCAAGCAGAACGATCCGCGGACGATACTCGATGAACTGCATCCATTGGGTGTTGTTGTATGCGCCCACGGGATGTACGATGACCTGGTCGCCGGTGTAGAGGTCGGGGAAAGGAACTGCGTGGCGAATCACGTCGATGTTCATACATAGCGGTCCGTAGAAGATGGTGTTCTGATAAGCACCCGGGAAGGGTCTGGTGGGCAGGATTTTAAGTTTGTACCACCAAGCGGTGATCAGAGTGTTAACCCCGGCGTCCAGAATGATAGCTCTTTCTCCAGTGGGCAGGTTCTTTTTCCCGATCACGGTGGAGATCATATAGCCTGCTTCGTCAATCAGCGCCCTGCCGGTTTCCAGCACCAGAGTCGGCAAGTGCTCACTCACAAAATGAGATTCGTTAAATGCGGCACCAATTGCCGAAGCGTATTGGTCGAATGTCGGGGCCGACAATTCGCCTGGCGTGTATTGTTCATGCAGCGTGTTTTGCGAGGCAAAGCCGCCGCCCAGATCGATGTAATCAACTGTCACACCCAGGCTTTCGTGGACCTTTTGCGCCAGGTCCAACAAAGCTCTGGCCGCAAGGTAGTAAGCATTGGCATCAAGAATGAACGTGCCGATATGCGTGTGCAGGCCAGCCAGCTTCATTTTCTTGCCACTCATCATGCGCTGGATCGCCCGGTACGCTTCCCCGTTTTCATAATTGAAGCCGAACCGTGTCCACAGAGGATAAATTCCGGTGTCCATGTTAACACGGATGGCAACTTCCGGGATAACATCCAGCTCCTCAGCTATCTTTTCGATCAGATACATCTCGTCCAGATAGTCAATATGGATTTTCGCGCCCTCCTTGATGGCGATGACCAGGTCTTCTCTTTTCTTGCCGGGGCCGTTGAAGATTATGTCCTTGCCGGGAATTCCCAAGCGCCTCGCCATCGCATACTCCATACCGGAAACGACTTCTGCTTTCGCCCCCATCTGGTGATAGACGCTGCAAACCGCGCCGAGGTAGTTGGTTTTGTAAGACCATGCCATTTCCACACGCGGATAGTTCATCTGCATGACATCCGCCAGCCTCTGGTAGCGCCTGCGAATCTGTGATTCAGATAAGACAAACAGAGGCGAGCCAAACTGCTCCGCCAGGTGTTTGACTGGAATGCCGTCGATATTGTCCTGATGGCGGACGACGCTTTTTGCGCCATATTTGTTCATCGTTCCAGAGTAATTTCGTTCTATATGCGGTGCTGTGTATGGCTTTTTCATAACTCTCTGCTCCTGATTAGTTCGCTCTTTGCAGAAATCTGGCCCATTACGCCGATCTCAGATATCACGTCTTCCGCGTGTCTGATAAACATTGTACCCGGCCGATAAGGAGGCAGGGGATCGCATTCCAGACCAAGGGCTTTTAGCACAACTGCTGCAGGTTGGTTCTGTCCCGCTCCTTCGGCCAGACGCACCCACGCCGGGAAGCGAGGATTGATTTCAATCAGGTAAAAGACTCCGTCTTTGCCTTTGATTATTTCCAATTCGCAAGGTCCTCTCCACTTGATGAGTTCGATAATTCGTGCGGAGAAGTCGTCCAAAGCGGAGTTTCTTACCACCACTCCTCCGAAACCTTTGCCTTTATCTGTGATAACAAGTTTCTTCTGAGGCACCAAGCCTAAAACTCCACCGCTCCCGTCGCCTACGATCACCACATTGAACTCATCGCCGGGCACAATTTTTTGTATGATTATCGGTAGCCCCCAGCGCGATTGGATGTCGTAGAAATACTTCACCGCATCCTCGAAGCTTTCCGCGCGGAAAGCCTCATAATATCTGCCCTTGACCATCAGGGGATAAGAAAACTCCTCTCCGGCTTCTCTGATCTGGGCAATATCGCTTACCAGCGCAGTGGCGGGAACGTCTATGTTCTCTGGCGGAAAGAACTTGGCAAGCGAGGTTTTGTCCCGCAAGAGGAAACAGCGCTCATCGGGAAGGAAGGTATGTATCCCTCTTTGCTTGAGTTCCTTCTCCAGCCTGATATAGAGGATCACTTCCGCGTCTAAAGTGGGAATTATCACATCTATACGCGTGTTTGCCAGTATCTGGTCTATGCGGTTGAGAAACGCGTCCGCTCCAGAGGAAGGATATGGCATCTGATACACTTCATCGGCGATATCAGACAGATAGATTCCTGATTCCATAGCGTCATACACCAAGCCAACGATTTTTCCCCCAAAACCTGCCGCCCTGATGCTGCGAATGACGGGTACGCCGGGCTGGGGATTGTCGCCTGTCTTCAGTCCGCTGACTGCAATCACAATATCCAGGTTGCCAAGATCCGGTTGCGCGCTCATCAACGCTCCACAAGGTCGAAGGCTTCCAGCATCAGCATGTAGTGGTCGAGATCGCTTTCAAAATGATCCGCTCCAACTTCATACTCCGACAGGATGGATTCCAGCACCTGCTCTTTGTTCATGCCCGAGATGAGCAACTTAAGTACGTTGAGTCCGGTTTCGTTGACCGTGTAGCTGTATCCGCTGCTGGGATCGAAAACGAATCCGTTTTCGCTTATTGCCAGTTGTTTCAAGTTATCGATGTTCATAAAGAGTCCTTTATCGGTCTGTTCCAGATGTCATTGGGAACAAATCGCTTTCTTTCTGCTTTTCCAAGGGTGAGTATTTTGTAGCAGTTTTTGTTCCAAACCTATTTTGCCTTGAAGTGCTGTGAATCGCCCCATTCGCCATATCCGATTGTCTCGCCGATGGAGATGATGCTTCGCTCAAGAGCATTTCTTGATGAAATGGCGTTTTCGTCCAATCCCGGTTTTCCCTCATACAATTGATAGCATTTGCGAAAACTTGTGTCCGTGATGTTAGGCATGATGATATTCGCTCCTGCCAGAAGTCCCATCTCCCTTCCCGCCGGCTGCAAAGCCTGCAAGGCTGTTGTCGATGCGATATTGACGTCTTTCAGGGCGAGGCGCGTTGCGGCGATCATTTTGAGCCCCATCTGCAGCGAAGCTTCAGGATTATAACCCGCCACCAGATGGCCATATGGTGTATCGTGATGCGGTATGAAAGGCCCCATTCCGATCATGTCGATATCTTCGTCATGGAAAAACAGAATGTCGTCGGCAAGGTCTTCTATAGTTTGTCCAGGCAGCCCAATCATAACTCCAGTGCCTGTCTGATAATTGAGCTTCTTGAGAGTGCGGAGACAACCAAGCCGCTCCATAAACGAGTGATCTGCCGGATGCAGGCTTCGGTAGAGAGAAGGATTGGAAGCTTCGATCCGCAGCAAGTATCTGTGCGCTCCAGCTTCATACCAAAGCTTATAAACCTCTTCCGGCTGCTCTCCCAGCGAGAGCGTGATACCCAGCTTTCCTCCGCTGAGACCCTTGATCTCATGCACCAGGTCGGCGACGAAATCCGTCCATTCACGGTCAGAACGCTCACCTGCCTGCAATACGATCGATCCGTAGCGTTGCTCATAACACCATCTGGCTTCTGCCAATACTTCTTCCCGGCTGATCGTATAACGTTCCACGCTGCTGTTTTCGCTGCGGATCCCGCAATAATAACAGTTCTTGGCGCAGACGTTGCTGAGTTCGATCAGCCCGCGGAAATAGACTTTGGTGCCCACATATTCCCGCTTGACCTCGTAGGCTTTTCTATATAACGCTTCCATGCCCGCGATATCGTTTATGGAGAGCATTTCAATCAGTTCGCTTCTTAATGGTCTCATCAGATAACTCCATGTTCAGGATGATAGCTTGAAGTTTATCAGCTATCTAATTACATAGGATAATCAATTTCTCCCTGTAAAAAAGCCATATCAAGACTGTTGCCATGATGACTGAAACTATTCTATTAGTGCAATCAGCTTGAGTTGGGCAGGCTATCGGAATGCAATGAGGGATATATAAAAAAAACTAGAAAAAAATCCTTGCCAGAATTCTGGCCTCGATTAGATTGGTTAGTGAATACTTACTAACATACTCAGGATGTAAAATGGAACTAACAAAAAGGCAACTCGATATTGTCACGGCGGCGATCAGGATCATCGCCCGCAGGGGTTATCAGGACCTCACGACCAAAAACCTCGCGGCGGAACTGCAACTCACCGAAGCCGCCCTCTACCGGCACTTCACCAATAAGAACGACCTGATCCGCAACATCCTGGATTACTTCCAGTCAATATCCTGCGAAGTCCTGGAACAGACCCAAACCATGTGTCTGGAACCTCTGGAAAAGGTGAAGCTCTTCGTCAATAACCGATATCAGATGTTCATGCGCCAGCCAGATTTGGCGCAGGTTATGTTTTCTGAGGAGATCTTCCGCCACGACCCCGGCTTCGTCGATCAGATGCAAAGCATCATGCATATCCATCGGGATGCTGTCTGCTCCTATCTGCGCGAAGCTCAGAGCCAGGGACGGATCGCCGCCGGGCTTGACACTGTTCAGATCTTTCGCCTCATCGTAGGCTCCATGCGCCTGCTTGTTACTCAGTGGACTTTTGCGGGCCAGGCCTTTGACCTTGAAGCGGAAGGCACAAAACTGCTTGATACAATAATAGAACTCATAGAGGATAAACCATGAAACGTCAGATCATTACCATCGACCCCGCCGCGTGCACTGGCTGCGGCGCCTGCATCACTGGTTGCCCGGAGGGGGCGATCCAACTCATCGACGGCAAAGCCCGCCTGGTCAGCGATTTATTCTGCGACGGGCTGGGAGCCTGCATCGGAACCTGCCCGGAAGGGGCGATCTCGATCGAGGAGCGCGAAGCGGAGCCCTACAGTGAAGCCCTTACCCTGGAAAATATCATCCCCCACGGGGAAAACACCATCAAAGCACATCTCAAGCACCTTAAGGACCATGGCGAAACCGCCTATCACACTCAAGCTCTGGAAATCCTCAAAGACAAAGGATTCAACATCGAGAATCTCACCTGTGAAGATACCATGGCTTGCGGCTGTTCCGGAACCCATGCCCGTAAGATCGAAAAACAGGCACCCGCTCCCATAGCTGCTCCAGCCGCGCCGGCAGTCTCAACAACACCGCAGACGGCTTCGGGCAAGGTGGATTCCGAACTGCGCCAATGGCCGGTCCAGCTGCAACTGGTCAATCCCGCCGCGGAGTATTTTGAAAACGCCGACCTGCTGATCTCCGCCGACTGCGTGCCCTATGCCTATGGCAACTTCCAGCGCCGTTTCCTCAAAGGCAAAATAGTCATCACTTTCTGCCCCAAACTCGATCAGGGACTCGACCGCTACATCGACAAACTCGCCCAGATCTTTGCCCTCCACACCATTAAAAGCGTCACCATCCTGCGCATGGAGGTTCCCTGCTGCGGAGGCACGGAAGTGATCGTGCGCAAAGCCATCGAACAGGCGGGCAAGGTTCCGCCCATCGAGACCCACGTTATTTCTGTGGAAGGGGAGATTCTGGAAAGCAAAGGCATGATCCGTTCCCGCTCTTGGAAGGATGTCATACCGGTGCTCAACCAGCCCGGCAAACTCGGCGTCAAGGTTTATGACGCTCCCGAGGGCGAGATCGTCTACATGAACCTCGAACCTGGAGCGGTGATCGCTTCCCACGTGACCCCGGTGAACGTCGCTTTCTATATCCTGGAGGGTAACGCCACCCTGGAGATCGGTTCAGAAAAGCAAGTATTTCCCGCGGATTCTGTTGTGGAAAGCCCCAAAGACATCCCCCACGCTGTCTATAACGAAAGCGACGCTCTGGTGCGCCTGCTGGTTATCAAAATGCCAAAACCAATACATAAATAAGGAGTAAACCCATGAGTATGTTCTGTTATCAGTGTCAGGAAACCTCCCGCAACATAGGCTGCACCATGCGCGGCGTCTGCGGAAAATCCCCTGAGCTTTGCCACCTGCTGGACCTTTCCATCCACGCGATGAAAGGCCTTGCCTACGTATCCGCCAAACTGCTGGAAAAAGGCGTATATCATTCTGAAGACGCGCTGGTCGTCATGGGCGGATTGTTCCGCACGATCACCAACGCCAACTGGGACGAAGAGCAGATCAAATCCACCATCACCAGCGTGCTTGAGCTTCGCGACAAGCGCAAGGCGGAGCTTTGCGCCATCCTCGGCGATAAATGCGACACCTGCCCGGACGTGGTCACCTTCACCGTGAAACCTGAAGACTACGAAGAATATGGCAAAAAAGTCGGCGTCCTCGCCACCGGGAACGAAGACATCCGCTCCTTGCGGGAGACTGTGATCTACGGTATCAAAGGCATCTCCGCCTATGGCGAGCATGCCTGGATGCTTGGCTACACTAGCGACGAAGTTAATCACTTCGTGATGAAAGCCCTCGCCGCCACGATCGACGACACCCTCACTGCCGACCAACTGACCGCCCTTGTTATAGATACCGGCAACCACGCCGTCAAAGTGATGGAACTGCTCGACCGCGCCAACACGGAGACCTACGGCGTTCCCGAACCGACCGTGGTCCAGCTGGGCGTGGGCACCAACCCCGGCATCCTGGTCAGCGGCCACGACCTCAAAGACTTTGAGGAACTGCTGCAGCAGACCGAGGGACAGGGCATCGACATCTACACCCACAGCGAGATGCTGCCCGCCAACTACTATCCAGCCTTCAAGAAGTACAAACACTTCCATGGGAACTATGGCTCCTCCTGGTGGCACCAGCTTGAGGATTTCGAAAGCTTCAACGGTCCGATCCTGATGACCACAAACTGCATCGTGCCCCTGCGCAAGGAGCAGACATATCTGGACCGCTTCTTCACCACCGGCATGACCGGCTACCCCGGCGCGACCCATATCCCAGAGCGCAAGCCCGGCCAACAGAAAGACTTCAGCGCCATCATCGCCCGCGCCAAGCAGTGCCAGCCTCCCAAGGAACTCGAGACTGGCACCATCACCGGCGGCTTCAACTACCGCACCGTGCTTTCCATTGCCGATAAGGTCATCGACGCCGTCAAAGCAGGAAAGATCAAGAAATTCGTGGTTATGGCGGGTTGCGACGGACGCATGCCCAGCCGCAAATACTTCACCGAAGTCGCGGAAAAGCTTCCCCAGGACGCGGTCATCCTCACCGCTGGCTGCGCTAAGTATCGCTACATCAAACTGCCTCTGGGCGACATCGACGGCATCCCGCGCGTGCTCGATGCCGGTCAGTGCAACGATTCCTACTCGCTGGCGGTCATCGCCCTCAAGCTCAAGGAAGCTTTCGGACTGGACGATGTGAACAAGCTCCCGCTCGCCTTCGACATCGCCTGGTATGAGCAAAAAGCCGTTGCCGTCCTCCTCGCGCTGCTTGCCCTTGGCTTCAAGAATCTGCGCGTTGGTCCAACCTTGCCCGGTTTTCTGTCGCCCAACGTCGCCAAAGTCATCATCGACACCTTTGGCCTGCAAGGCATCACCGACGCCGATACAGACGTCGCCGCCATCATGGCCTGACAAGTCAATTCAACAGATAACAAAGCCGGCCCTCTGGGCTGGCTTTTTCTTTACCCCGCAAATATTGGCACCAGCTATAGCCGGTTTCTGTTTGGGTAGTTGATTGAGTTAACTAATAGCCCTGCATGATTCGTGTCACTCCCTGATCGTATCTCTTAATCACTTCTTAATCACTAGTTAATCACTTCTTAATTGTTAAGGCTTGATTAAGAAGTGATAAAGAAGTGATTAAGAGATGCTAACGGGAAGCGATTGACAAACAGATGATTGGAAATGATGTTCGGTATGACGCCCTGCTGGGATTATGAAAAATGATCAGATGATGAGAAACTGCGGAAGCGAAGATGATGGAGCAAAATCAGCTTGACACCAATCGGGCAAGCCACAAAACAGAAACAGCAACAATGGGGAGAAACACCATGCGCAGATTGTCACAGATTTACGGCACAACGATCAAACTGGCGGCCTTGACCGTCCCGGCGACACTGTTGATGCCAGCCGGCTTGGAAGCCAAAGGAACCGGGGCTTCGTTTTTGGGATTGCCCAGTTGGCTGCAAGCGCTGATCGTGGCAGCTGTGGTGCTTGTGGCATACGCTTTGCTGGCCGCGTTCTTTTCCGCTCATGGCCGGTCTAAGGATGAGCAGATAATCCATCGTAAAGAAGGCCATTCCCCCGAAACTGCAAGCCAGCGTCCACCTTACGTTCCGCCCCGGCAAAAAACTCCGAGAACACAGTCTCCCTTCCCGTTTCCCATACCCCAACCACAACGTGAACCGGATGATCAGTCCGGGCAAAAGCCCAAGCCTGCCAAAAAAAGCAACACCTGGGGCACGATTATCTTTGTCATCATCATCATCAATATTCTAAGGCAGTGCCTCAGCAATAATTGAGCAGGCCGGTATCCCTCCAGCTTAGCGCTTCTCTGCTCAGGACTTCAGGTAAAACCTTTCGCCCAGCCGCCATCCGTCCGCGGCGCTGCTCATGATTCCTCCGGCGTAGCCTCCGCCTTCTCCAATGGGGAAGAGGTTTGCGATACCGGCCGCGTTGCCGTTGACTTTGTCCCTGATGATTCTCAAGGGCGAGGAAGTGCGGGTTTCCGGAGCGATGAGGACGGCGTCGCGGGTGAAGCCGGGCAGGATTTTTTCAAACCTGGTCAAGGAGGATTTCAGTCGTTCCGCCATGAGAACGGGGAACATGCTTGCCAGATCCGCCGCATATACTCCGGGTTTATAGGATGCAGTAAAATTTCTCTGCGCTTTGTCGCCGGAGATGAATTCCCATGCTGTCTGAGCGGGAGCGAGGAATCCCTCCCGGAAGGACTTGGCTTCGATCGAGGCTTGCAATTCCATTCCCGCCCAAAGCCCCGTCCCGTAATCGGCGTCTCCGACTGAGGTGACGACCGCGCTATTGCAATGATCAGCCTGGCGGGCGGCATAGCTCATGCCGTTGGTTACGCAACCTGATTGTTCCGAGCTTGCTGCGATCACGTATCCTCCGGGGCACATGCAGAAAGTAAAACCTGTAGGCGCGGTCAGGCGGTAGCTTGCGGGTCCGAGGATCCGCTGCCATTCGCCGGAACCGTAGACAATCCGGTCGATCTCCGCTTGCTTTTGCTCGATCCGAACTCCGATGGCGAACGGCTTGGCTTCCAGCACGACTCCCCTCCTGGCAAGCAGGCGGAAGGTTTCCCGGGCTGAGTTTCCGATCCCGAGGACCATGTTCTCAGGAGATATCCATTCACCGTTCAGTTTCGCGCGGGCGATTACTCCATCCTTTAACTCAATGTCGCTCAGCATGCTGCGATAATGGAACTGGCAGCCTTTTGAGATCAGGAACTCGCGGATCTTTTGCACAATCCTGCGGATCCCGTCCGTTCCCAAGTGTGGCAGGGCTTCCCACGCGATGGTTTCCGTGGCGCCAAAGCGAATCAGTTCGGCAAACACTCGCCGGATGGCTCTGTCTCCGCTCCGGCTGGTGAGTTTTCCGTCCGAGAAAGCACCCGCGCCGCCTTCTCCGAACTGGACGTTGGAGTCTGGATCCAGCGTGCCGTCCCGCCAGAACCTTTCAACCCGCGAGGCTCTTGTCTCCAGAGCGTCGCCGCGGTCATGCAGGATGGGGCGAAGGCCGTTTTGGACCATCGCCAGAGCGCAGAATAGACCCGCGGGACCCATGCCGACAATCAGCGGGCTATCGTCAGACACGTTGATGGGAATGGCCGCAATGTCTTGCGATTCAGGAGATTCAGACAGATCGTGATGCGGGCGAGGGGGTGAGCAAAAAGAGATTCTGAGCGTGAAATCATAGATCGGATGGCCTTTGCGGCGGGTGTCGACGTTGCGGCGGATGATCTCATCCAGACGAATGTCTGACGAAGCAAGGCCAAGTTTGGCGGCGGCCTTATCCAGGAGGTCGTAATCCCGGCAAACCGGGAAGCGAAGGTTGCGCAGAATATAAGTTTTCAAGCTGTCCCCAAATAAAAAAAGCGCTGTCCGCCCAGCGCTAAAATACTGGTGGCGAGACCCAGAATTGAACTGGGGACACAAGGCTTTTCAGGCCTCTGCTCTACCGGCTGAGCTATCTCGCCACAAGTCTTTGCATAAACTTTTAGAGCCGGATTTTTGTCAAGACAATTATCCGGAGCCTGCCTCCGACGCATGCGAGCAAAAGATGTGAAGAAGATGAAGGTAATATGTGCCGGTCTCAGATCAGTTTGGAGTGGCTGATCCCCAAACGCCATCCAGCCAAGGCTTTTCCGGAATGGCATGCATGATGTTGCCGGGTTGTCCTTTGAAAGGAGCGTAAACGCGCACGTAGTGGTCGGAAAGGCAGGTTCCGGCATTGTCTTCGATGCTCTCGCAAACGCCGCGCAGAGGCACCCGGTTGTTGATCAGGTAGCTCATGTAGACCTGTTTCTTTTGGTCGCTGAGGACAGATAGGACATTTGTCCTGCGGTTCTTCTCCTGATTTGGGACTTGGTTCGGCATCGATGCGGCTGGGGTGCCTTCCCGGCGTGAAAATGAAAACACGTGTAAATAGGCAAAATCAAGCCGGGAAAGGAATTCACAGGTTTGATCAAACTCGTCGGACGTCTCGCCGGGAAAACCAATGATCACGTCCATCCCGATCGCGGCGGAGGGAAACGCGCGGTGAAGATTGCCGATCAGATTTTGGAACAAATCAGTCGAATAGCGACGCCCCATCCTTCGCAGGATATCGTCTGAGCCTGACTGGAGGGGGATATGGAAATGGGGGCATAACTTCTTGCTCTGGCTGATTCTATCGATGAGTTCTGCAGTCAGAAGCTGCGGTTCAAGGGAACTCAGACGAATCAGTTCAAGACCGTGAATGCTGTCCAAAGCCTCGACAACTTCTGCCAGGCCGTTCGCGCCGTCACGGTAGAGACCAAGATTGACTCCCCCTAGAACGATCTCGCGATAGCCGGAATCAACAAACAGCCTTGCCTGGCCGATCACATCCTCCAGCATGGCGGAGCGGGACGGTCCACGGGCAATGTGCACCGCGCAGTAGGCGCAGACATAATCGCAGCCGTCCTGAATCTTTTGGAACGCCCTGCTATGCTCAACCATACCACGCAGCGGACGGTATCTGAACTCCCGCGCGGAGGATATTTGCTCAAACTTGTAGCCATTATCATCAATCAGCGTTGCGATATCGAGCTTGTTCTGGTTGTCGGCGATCAGATCGACCGCTCCCAGCGCGGCGACCTCATCGGGATGGTTTTGGGCGAAGCAGCCTGTCACCACGACCTTGACTTTTGGGTTCTGTTCTTTACGGGACAGTGCTTTGCGGATGAGGTTGCGGCTTTTGAAGTCAGTGCGCCCGGTCACAGTGCAGGTGTTGACGATGAAGATATCAGCTTCTTCATCAAAAGGCACCAGGATGTGGTTCGCGGGATCAAAGCCGTCAAAGATTGCCGCTGATTCATAGGCGTTTGTCTTACAGCCAAGGGTGGCGAGGGCGATCCGGATCAAGAGCGGATTCCGTCCAAAAAGCCTAAAATCGCAGGGGCATAGAGCTTATGCTCAATAGTCAGCACCCGCGCCGCGATTTCTTCTGGGGATTGGCAATCGGAAATGTCAACGGCGCTTTGGCTAACGATCACACCATGGTCGTAGAGAGGATCGACAAGATGGACGCTTGCTCCGGATACTTTGGAACCACTGGCAAACACAGCTTCGTGAACTTTCATGCCATACATCCCTTTGCCGCCGAACTCAGGCAAAAGGGCGGGATGGATGTTCAGCACCGGAATGCCCGCCTGATCCAGAAACTCAGCCGAGAGCAGGCTCATAAAACCAGCCAAAGCGATCAAGTGTATCTTGTAGCTTGCGCAGAGGCTAAGCAGTTCGCTTTCGAAGCGTTCCTTTTGTTTGGGGTTGAGCACCTTGCAGGAGATGCCAAGTTCCCGGCACAACTCCGCGACTGGAGCGCTTGGCCGGGCAACAGTGGCGAAACTTATCTCCAGCGGGGCTTTTTGATCCCTGAACCAGCCGTGCATGGCGCGCAGATTGGACCCGCGCCCGTGCCCGCTGGAGAGAACCGCTATTCTCCAGGTTTTAACCGCAGTTCCTTCCATTGGGTCTCAGATACTTCTGAAGGCGCTTGGCACATCAGGTCAGCCGCTTTTAGGGTTTTGGGAAAAGCTATCACGTCGCGGATGGATTCCGCGCCGCTCATGATCATTACCATGCGGTCGATGCCGGGTGCGATTCCCCCATGGGGCGGTGTTCCGTATTTCAAAGCTTCGAGGAAGAATCCGAAGCGGGCTTTCAGTTCCTCTTCCGAAAATCCGAGAATATCGAAGATCTTCTTCTGGAGGTCATAGCGATGGCATCTGATGCTGCCGGAGGAGAGTTCCATGCCGTTGCAGACCAGATCGTAGAGCTGGCCGATGATCTGACCATATTTGTCCGGTTGGTCGAGCCAGGGTATATGCTCCTCCCGGGGGAGGGTGAACATGTGATGGGCGGGCTCCCAGCGCTGCATTTCTTCGTTGTATTGAAAGAGCGGAAAGTCGGTGATCCAGACAAATGAAAAACTATCAGTCGGGATTAGCTTGTGTTTTGCCGCGACGTCGTTGCGCACCGCAGCAAGGACCTTTGATGCCATCTCGAAGCTGTCGGCGGCAAACGCGATCATGTCGCCCGGTTTCCCTCCGCATGCAATAATCGCGGATGCAGACTCATCGGCGCTGAGAAACTTGCTGATGCCAGCTTCCAGGCCTGACTCGGCGACTTTTGTAAAGGCCAGGCCTTTGGCGCCCTGATGCCTGGCAAGTTCCACCAATTCGTCCTGCTGCTTGCGGCTGTATTCCGCGCCGCCGGGAATCACCAGTGCTTTTACCACGCCTTTGCCATCGAGGGCTGAGCGAAAAACCTGGAATTGGGAATCACGCAATACTTCGCTGAGGTCGCAAAGCTCCAACCCGAAGCGGAGATCGGGCTTATCGCAGCCGAAACGGTTCATCGCCTCCATATATGTAAGGCGGGTGAAGGGCGTTGCCAGAGCGATGTTCAAAACATCTTTGAACAGCTTAACGAACAGGCGTTCCAGCAAATCAAAGATCTGTTCCTGAGTGGCGAAGCTAAGTTCGATGTCCAATTGAGTGAACTCCGGCTGCCTGTCAGCGCGCAGGTCCTCATCGCGGAAACATTTGGCAATCTGGTAATAGCGGTCGAATCCTCCTATCATGAGCAGTTGCTTGAACATCTGCGGTGATTGTGGAAGCGCGTAGAACTTGCCTGGCTGGACCCGGCTCGGGACAAGGTAATCCCTCGCTCCTTCGGGTGTGCTTTTCATCAGGATGGGTGTTTCGATATCGTGAAACCCCTCTCCGGAAAGGAAGTCCCGGATAGTCTTCACAATCTTGTCGCGCATCAATATCACCTTTTGCAGGGCGGGGCGGCGCAGGTCCAGATATCTGTAAGTCAGGCGCAAATCCTCTTCCGCCATGGCGGCTTCGTTGAGTTGGATCGGCAGTGGCTGGCAGTCGTTGAGAATACGCAGGTCCCCGGCGATTATCTCGATCGCGCCGGTGGACAGGTTGGGATTGATGTTTTGCTGGTCCCGGGCGACAACTTCTCCCGTGACCGCGGCAACGAATTCGTTGCGCAGCTTCTCCGCTTTGCCGAAGACCTCGCTGTCTTCGGGGCGGATCACGATCTGGATGATGCCGCTGACATCCCTCAGATCGATAAAGATCAATCCGCCAAGGTCGCGGCGCTTGTTCACCCAGCCCATGAGGGTGACCCGCTGTCCGGCATGCGCCTGGTTCAAGTCACCGCATTTGTGGGTTCGCTGTAGATTTCTCAAATTGTCTAACATAATATGTTCCTATACTCTGAAGTCATTGGTCAAGACGGTTCGCCGCCAGTTGAAAGGCTCGCCTGCGCCATACCCTGAGGCAGGTTAACGAGCTGAAGAATCACCCAGCCTATCACAAAAAAGATAAGCAGCGAGAGGATTGAAAGGCGCAGATTGCCCGTAGCTTGGGCAATCCAGCCGTAGAGGATCGGTCCTGCGATCGAGGACAAGCGTCCGATAAGGGTGTAGAAACCGAAAAACTCCGCCTGTTTGCTGATCGGCGTCAGCTGCGACATCATCGTGCGGCTGTTTGCCTGGCTGCTGCCGATCGCCAGACCCGCAGCCAGCCCCACGAAGTAATATTCCGTGCTGCTGGAGCAAAAGAAAGCCCAAACGATTACTCCAAGCCAGACCATCAGCGAAATGCTGAGCGAGGTTTTAACGTTGACCCTGTCTGTCAGCCAGCCGAAAACGACAGCGCCCAGCAGCGAAGTGAACTGCGCGATGATAAAAAAGGTAATGATATCCTGCTGGCTCATGGAGAACCTGTTGCTGCCAAAAGGGGCGGCGAAAACGATCACGGTGTAGATCCCGTCGTTGTAAAAGAAATAACTCAGCAGATACTTGAGCAGGTTGGGCATGGTTTTGATGTGCCCGACAGTGGTCGCGATCCTCCCGATCGCGATCTTCAAATAGTTTTGGCGCGCGACTTTTGTTCGTTGCTCCTTGAGAAGGAAAAACGTGATCAGCGAAAAGAGCAGAACGTGCAGTCCGATCATTGGAAACACCCACTGGATGTGGTTTTTGACCAGAGCGAAGGAAACAAGCAGCGAGACCAATCCGCCCAGATAGCCCAAGCCCCACCCGAAACCGGAGACCTTTCCGATATCCTTTGGTTCCGCCACTTCCGGTAAAAACGCGTCATAGAAAACGTTTGCGCTGTTGAATGAATAGTTCGCCACGATGAAGAGAACCATGCCCAGCAAGATATCCCCCTGACGCACGAACCACAGCATTGAGGTGCTCACCACGGTCAGATAGGTGAAGAAGAACAGGAATCTCTTCTTGATTCGCGAATAGTCCGCCATCGCTCCGAAAAAAGGAGCGGTCAGAGCGACCAGCGTCATGGAGAGACCAACCGCCAGGCCCCAGAGGCTGTCACCCCGCCCCTCGGCGTTCCCGACCACGTGCGAGATGAAGAAAGTATTGTAGACCACGCTCACGATCACAGTCGTGAAGGCGGAATTGGCAAAATCGTAGAACATCCAGCCGACGTTGTTTTTGGTAAACTTCATGCCACGACTCCAGGCAGTTTCAACTTTTCCAGATCCGTCCATTCCAGCGCGATATCCTCACGCGGGCTGGCAATAAACACCTGATAGCGGCTGTCCACGAACTCGTGTATCCTGCGGGTGTGCAACACGTCCAGTTCTGCAAACACGTCGTCAAACAAGACGATCGGCTTGATGCCGGTCAATTGCTCTATCAGAGCCGCCTGGATGAGTTTGAGGATAATGACTGTGATGCGCTTCTGCCCTTGCGAGCCGTATGTTTTCAGGTTGTGTCCGTCCAGTTGGAAGGCATAATCATCCAAGTGGGGGCCGATCAGGGTTCTCTGATACCGTTTCTCCCTTTCTGCCCATTCAGATAGGATTTTGAGGACATCGGCGGCTTCGGCGGGGTATCTGTCGTGGTGTTGGGTCAAATAGCGCAGGCGGATATCCCGAACCTGCTCGGAAACTTGCGGATTGCGGGTTTGAAAGGAGTCGTTGAGCAGGCTCAGATACTTATCCCTGTATTCCACGACATCGAGGAGCAAGGCCGCAAAGCGGCTGTCCCAACTGCTTTTCTCGGATCTTTCATATCCGCGCTTGAGCATCGCGTTGCGCTGTTCCACCACATGCAAATAGTTGCGCAGCAGCGTGATGTATTCCGGGTAGATCTGCGAAATGGCGAGATCAAAGTATTGGCGGCGAAAGCGCGGATTGCCGCCCACCAGGTTCATATCCTCCGGGGCGGAGTAGATGATCTTCACGCATTCGTAGACCCGGCTCAGCTTGCGTTCGGCATTCCCGTTAATCTTGAGCAGTTTTTTCCCTTCCTGCCAGGCGATCTGCAATTCCAGACCCATGCCTGAGTCCGCTTGGAATCCACCCCTAAGAGCGAAGCAACTCGCCCCTTCCCGGAGCAGATCCTCGTCCCGGTGAAAATGCACCGATTTTCCCAAGCCGCAATAGGCCATGGCTTCCAAGAGATTCGTCTTACCCGTTCCGTTGGGCGCGATCACCAGATTGCCTGCCGGATGCAGGCTGAAGCTGGCTTGCTCGTAGTTGCGGAAACTGGTCAGCTCAAGATGCCTGAGAATCAATCCTTAGGACCGCAGCGGCATCAGCAGATAGGTGATCTTCTGGTTCGCGGGCAGCGGTTCGTTGTAGATCATCATCGGCTCTTTGGAACTGCCCAGCTTGACGCAGACTTTTTCCGTGTCGATCGCGTCGAGGATCGCCAGCATGTATCTGTAGTTGAAGGAGATCGAGGTCGTTTTGCCGGAGTACTGGAAGTTCTCCACAAACTCTTTGGCGTCGCCAGTATCGCGGTCGCTGGTATTGATCTCAAACTTGTCCGCGTCGATCTCGAAACGGATGCGGTTGTTGTCCTCGGGAGCGACCAAAGACACCCTGCGGATGGATTCCTGCAGGCTCTTTTTGCCCACGACGATCTGATTGGGGAGATCGTTCATGAATGCTTTCTGGTATTCGGGGTATTTATGTTCGATGATATTGGCGACGATGGTGAAGCGGCCGTAGGAAAAGACGATTTTGTTCCTTTCCATCAGGATCTTCATTTCCTTGATCGAGGAATCGTAGATCTTCTGGAGGAAGTTCAGTGTCTTGACGGGGATCACTTTTTCCATGATCTGCTCGCCTTCGCTGTCCGCGAAAATGGTGTTCTCGGCGGAGCTTTCACCTTCGGCGGGTTTCTCCGGCGTGGAGTTCGGCACGATTATTTCAGCGACCTTGCGCCCGTCCGTGGCGGCCATCAGGTTGGTCTTTTCCATAATCTTCCAGCAAACCCCGGTCAGCACGGCGCGATTGACGTCCGTGGATACCGCGAAGCTGGTCTTGCCGATCATCTGGTTGAATATCTCGGCGTTCACCAGTGTGGCGTCGTCCAGTTTGGGATCGGGCAGGATGGGGAAGAGGGTGTGGTCCGCGCAGAGGATGTTGAAATCAATCTTGTTGCATTGGATCATCAGCAGGTCTTCGGTTTTCCAGAGGTCGATGACCGCGTCCGGCATCTGTCCGATTATCTCGTTGAAATGCTTGGCGGAAACGGCGATCGTACCGCCTTCGCTCACGGCGGCGTTGAAGCGCACATCGACAGTGATGTCCAGGTCGGAGGCCGTGATCTTGACTTCACCCTTTTTGGCGTCAACTTCGATCAGGTAATTGGTTAAAATCGGCGAGGTTGTTTTTGAAGAAACTATCCCTGCCAGATGCTGGATATGTTGGATCAGTTCTTTCTTCTCAATCGCTAATCTCATGTCTACCCCTTAGTTACAGGATTCTCTATTGTTATGCAAGAAAAAAACCCATACCCTGTTTGTCAATAGTTTTCTGGCAGTTATGGCTTCAAGATGCATCTCCGCGTTAGCCCCTGCCGCTCCCCCCTTGACGCTTAATGCGCAGCCAAAGCTGCCAATGCGCCGCCCAACAGCCATTCATGGCTTGTGGGCAAGGGGATGTGAGGCCGTTATCTTCCACGCTTGTCAGGAGCGCAGTAAATCAAGAATGGGGGAGTATAGAGGATAAAGGCATTGCTAACGGTGAATAAAAAAAAGGCGGGAGGTAGATCCCGCCTTATTTAGGATAATAAGTATGTGTTACTTTTTTCCAGCTTTGACTGCTTCTTTGAGCTTCTTACCAGCTTTGAAGACAGGAACTTTGCGGGCTGGAATCTTCAGAGCTTTTCTGGTCTTGGGATTGATGCCGTTACGGGCTTTGCGCTGTGCAACGCTGAAGGAACCAAAACCGACCAGCGACACTTTCTCACCCTTCTTAAAGATCGGAAGAGCGTCGTGTAGGGAAAGAGTGTAGGATAGGGTGGTGG